>JAEZZE010000118.1 GCA_023418755.1 Bacillota bacterium
GTTCGATCATGTGCATGAAGTCCATCTGGATGAATTGGTAAGTCTGCTAGGCGCGAAAACGACGAACGAGACGTTCGCGATGATCGTTCAGCTGCCGGAGGGATCGGAGGGCTTGTATTCCGCCGTCAAGGAGAAGATCAGACAAGCGGGCAGCAGCTGGATGGGGGCGATGTACGGCCGACAAATTCCGGTCATCGCTTTCCGCGAGCCGGTCCGGTCCTTTCGTTCTCAGGCGGTCGGCATGGTCCGGGAACTGTTGTCCGCGGCGAGAGCGGGAGGCGAAGCGGGCTGGTTCGTCGGCATTGGGGGCGTCTACGGTTCTCTGGAGCAGATCCGCCAATCGTACCAGGAAGCATTGATCGCTTCCATGGACCCGACGCTCCCGGTAAAATACCGCTTCTACGAGGACGTGCCCTCGCTGGGCGCCGCCCGCGGCAAGCCTTTCGGCAAGGAGCGGGAGAGGCTGATCTTCGATCGAATCCGACTCGGCCAATGGGAGCAGATCGAGGCGGACGTTATGGAATTCCTTCGGAGCTGCGAGAACGAGGGCGTCGATCTTCTCATGGCTCAACAGCGCGTGCTGGAGCTGCTCTGGCTAGCCGCGCGGGTCATGCTCGAGCTGGGCGTCGAGACGGATTCGCCGGTCTACTCCTTCCAGGCCCGGGATTACCGGCAACTGCGCTTCGAATCGGGTCGTCTGCTGGAGAGGATGAAGCAGGCTTATGCGGAACACCGCGATCGGCTGGAGCCGGATGCGATCCAGCAAATCAAGACGTACATCTTCGAGCATTCGCACGAGGACATTACGCTGGAGGCCATAGGTAGACGAGCGGGCCTAAGCCCGTTCTATATCAGTAAAATGTTCAAGGAGCAGCTTGGCGTCAACTACATCGATTTTCTGACCGAGTGCCGCATCGACAAGGCGAAGAAGCTGATGGCCGATCCGGACAAGAGCCTGAAGGAAATCACGTTCGAGGTCGGTTACCACGATCCGAATTATTTCAGCAAGGTGTTCAAGAAAATGTGCGACGTATCGCCAACGGAATACCGCAAGACGCTTACGGTCCGAAGAGGATAATGATCGGAAACGAGCGGGCGGAAGAGAACGGAAGGTTTGATTAAGGCCGAACGGCCGCTAGAAAGGGTGCCGGCCGAAGGCCCGATAGACCCGCGGCGATAAGGACGGTTGGCCGAAAAGGGTAGATTGCCGGATAAGGACGGTCGGTAGAGGCAGAAAGGGATAGGCGGCAGGAAAAGGACGGCCGGTCGGATGCCGAAAAGAAAAGCCGGCCGGAAACAAGGAACACGAGAAGGAATGCCCGAACGGCGGCGAAAAGGAGGAGATGTCGGTGAGGCGGATTTACGGAACGCTGGCGGCGGTCCTGATGGCGTTGGCTTTGTTGGCGTCGGCCTGCGACGGCGCCGGGAACGGGGGGACGGATCCGGTTTCGTCGCCTTCGGCGGCAGCATCGCCGTCCAACACGGGATCGGGAGGCGGCCTGGCCCTCGAAGGTCCGGCGGAAAACCGCAAAATCAAAGTCGGCTTTTCCATGGATACGCTGCTGGAGGAGCGGTGGATCAAAGACCGGGATCTATTCAAGCAGGCGGTGGAGGCGCTTGGCGCGGAGGTCAGCGTGATGGCCGCCAACGGCGACGACGCGAAGCAGATCGAGCAAGCCGAGACGCTGATCGGGCAAGGCGTCGACATTCTCGTCGTCGTTCCCCATGACGCCGAAGCGATGGCGGCCATCGTCGGAAAAGCCCATTCTTCCGGCATCAGGGTGATGTCCTACGACCGCTTGATCAAGAACGCGGACGTCGACCTGTACGTCTCCTTCGACAACGAGAAGGTAGGCGAGCTTCAGGCCGAAGCGATAACTAAGCTCGTTCCGAAAGGCAAGTATGTCTATATCGGAGGAGCCGATACCGACAACAACGCCCACCTGTTCAAGAAAGGCGTGTTCAACGTGCTGCAGCCGCTGATCGACAGCGGAGACATTACCGTCGTCTACGATCAATGGACGACGGATTGGACGCCGGTGAACGCGCTGGCCAATATGAAGGCGGCGCTGAGCGCCAACGGCAACCGGATCGACGCGGTCATCGCCGCCAACGACGCTACGGCGGGCAGCGTCATACAAGCTCTCGCCGAGCAGGGACTGGCCGGGCGGATTCCAGTCGCCGGCCAGGACGCGGAGCTCGCGGGCGTGCAGAGGATCGTCGACGGCACGCAGACGATGACCGTGTACAAGCCGATCCGTTTGCTTGCCGACAAGGCGGCCGAATTGGCGGTCGGGCTCGCCAGGGGCGAGAACGCGGGCGCTTCACGGAAGGTTAACAACGGGAAGATCGAAGTGCCTTCCGTGCTGCTTCCCCCGATCGCCGTCGACCGGACCAATATCGAAGGGACGATTATTGCCGACGGGTTCCATTCCCGGACGGACGTCTACCGGACGGGCGATTAGCCTGTCCGCCTCGGTCAACGCGCGCCTCTTTCCCCTTGCAGGCCCTCGAAAGCCGTATATAAAGCGACATGTTAGCGACATCCAAAGCGACGTCGTCGTTCGCAAACAGGGCCGCTCTCTCCGGCAGGGAGGAACAGCCTTGTTTGCTCGGGGGGTGGAGGAGGGGGTCTCTCGTTCATCGCTCTACCTGGTGACCGATACTCTACGGAATCGATTATCGCCCCACGCAAACCGCCATTTTCGGGTCCGATGTTCTACGAAACCGGTTATCGTGTATCGCCCACGCCCCACGTTACTGCACCTGATGCCCGACAACAACAAATCCCCTCCCTGCTGCCGTTACCGTCTCAATCTGTGAAACGCTTTGCGAACCATCATCGCCGCTGACTGGGAAACGCTCTCACGCTCCCTCTCCCGTTCCCGCTCCATCTCCCGTTTCAGATCCCGCTCCATCTCCCGTTTCAGATCCCGCTCCATCTCCCGTTCCCGCTCCCGCTCCCGCTCCCGCTCCCGTTCCCGCTCCCGCTCCCGTTCCCGCTCCCGATCCCGCTCCCGTTCCCGTTCCCGTTCCTGCTCCCGTTCCTGCTCCCGATCCCGATCCCTCTCCCATCTTCTTCTCCCCTCGTCCATTCCCCGTGAAACTTAAAAAAGTAAAGACGGTTGCAAAAGAGTGCTAACGTATAGCGCTTTCATAGCTCCTCTCCGATGGTATAGTGACGATGTTGGTCATTGATTCCATATTTTGAGAGGGGTACGCAAATGAAGAATGGCTTGAAATCCATATCGTTAACGCTCACGGTTATTATGCTTTCTATGCTGGTCGCGGCTTGCAACGCCAACGGCAGCGGGAGCGGCAAGATCAGCGTAGGCATCGTCCTGCCGACCAAGGACGAGGAGAGATGGGTGCAGGACGAGCAGCGCTTCAAGGACGCCATCAAAGATACGAAATACAAAACCGAGATTTTGTTCAGCCAGGGTTCCCCCGCCAAGGAAAAAGAAAACGTGGAGACGCTGATCAACAAAGGCGTCAAAGTGCTGATCATCTGCCCGCCGGACGGCGATGCGGCGGCCGCGGCCGTCGAAGCGGCCAAGAAGGAGGGCATCAAGGTCATCTCCTACGACCGTCTGATCACGAACACGGATGCGGTCGATTACTACGTTACGTTCGACAGCGTCGCGGTAGGGGAGGCTCAAGCCCAATATCTCGTCGACCATGCGAAGGGGTCCGGGCAGCCGCTGTACTTGTATGCGGGCGCAGCTTCCGATAACAACGCGTTCCTGTTCTTCGAAGGCGCATGGAACGTGCTGCAGCCGAAGATCGCCGACGGCACGTTCAAGATCGCGAACTCGAGCGAAGCCGAGGCCCTGAAGGACACGGCGAAGCTGTCGCGCGATCAGATGAGCAAAATCATCGGCCAAGTGACGACGAACTGGGACGCCAACGAAGCCAAAAACAAAGCCCAAACGCACCTGACCGCCGCCGGAGCGGATAGGAAAGGCGACGTCGTCATCCTGGCTCCGAACGACGGGACGTCCCGTTCCATCGCCGACGTGTTCGCGACCGACTCCGCGGTGACGAGCTACGTCATTTCCGGACAGGACGCCGACAAGGCTTCCGTGCAGTACATTATCGACGGCAAACAATCGATGACCGTATTCAAGGACGTGCGTACTCTCGTCAAAGACGCCATGGGCATGGCAATCGCGATTCTCGACGGCAAGACGCCGGAGACGACGGGTTCCTACCCGAACGGCAAGATCGACGTGAAAGCCAAACAGACCGACGTGATCGTCGTGGAGCAGTCCAACGTGAAGCAAAAGCTGATCGATTCGGGCTATTATCAGACGAGCGAATTTACGGGACTGTAACTCTTACCGCATAAGCCGGAAGCTGTCTCCTAAGCTAGGGCGTACGAGATAATCGATGATAAATCGGAGACGGATGCCCATCCGTCGATCATCGTTCGGTACGATTCTGTAAGCTTATGAGACGGCTTCTTTCCAGGCGATGCCCGGCTAAGGAGCGCATGAAGATGAACGACTACATTTTGGAGATGAACGGAATTTCCAAGGAGTTTACGGGCGTGAAGGCGCTCGCCGACGTCAACTTCAAGGTGGAGCGCGGCGAAATCCACTGCCTGATCGGCGAGAACGGAGCCGGAAAGTCCACTCTCATGAAGGTACTGAGCGGCGTCTACCCGCATGGCTCGTATAAAGGCGATATCGTGTTCGAAGGAAGCGTGCAGCAATTTCATAAAATCAGCGACAGCGTCAAAACCGGCATCGCCATCATCTACCAGGAGTTGGCGCTGTTTCCCGATCTGACCGTGTACGAGAATATTTACGCGGGCAACGAAGTGAGCCGCGGCGGCATCGTCGACTGGAACCGTACGATCGTGCAGGCGAAGCAAATGCTCCGGAAGGTGAAGCTGGATCTGAATCCGGAGACGCGGATCAAGGATCTGGGCGTGGGCAAGCAGCAGCTCGTAGAGATCGCCAAAGCCTTGAGCAAAGACGTGAAGCTGTTGATCCTGGACGAACCGACGGCGGCGCTGAACGAGAACGACAGCGAAAATCTGCTTGAGCTGCTGCGGGAGCTGAAGAGCCAGGGAATCACCTGCATCATGATCTCGCACAAGCTTAGGGAGGTCATCTCCATCGCGGACAAGGCGACCGTGCTTCGCGACGGCAAGACGATCTGCACGCTCGACGCTTCGAAGGGGGAGCTCTTGGAGAACGTCATAATCAAAAGCATGGTCGGCCGCGAGATCGACGATATTTATCCGAAGAGGTTGAAGCGTAAGTTCGGAGACCGCATTCTAGAAGTTCGCGATTGGTCGGCTTACGATCCGCAATCGGGAAGGCAGGTCGTAAAGAAAGTCGATCTGCACGTCAAACAAGGGGAAATCGTCGGCATCGCCGGATTAATGGGATCGGGGAGAACCGAACTCGCGTTAAGCCTGTTCGGCAATCCGAGGTCTTATCGATTAAGCGGAGAGCTGCTGCTCCGTGGCGTACCGGCCGCGCTAAGTCATCCGAGCGACGCGATCCGCGCGGGGATCGCGTACGTGACCGAAGACCGGAAGGGAGACGGACTGTTTCTCATTCAGGACATCAAGAGCAACCTATCCGCCGCGAACTTGCGGGACATTTCGTCGCGCGGCGTCCTTAACGACAACGAGGAGATTCGCGTCGCGAACCGGTACAAAGACTCCCTGAACGTCAAGGCTCCGTCCGTGGAGCAGATCGTCGGCAACCTGAGCGGCGGGAACCAGCAGAAAGTGAGCTTGGGCAAGTGGCTGTTCGTCGCGCCCAAGCTGATGATCCTGGACGAGCCCACTCGCGGGATCGACGTAGGGGCCAAATTCGAAATCTACTCGATCATGAACAGGCTGATCGAGGAGGGCATGAGCATCATCATGATCTCGTCCGAGCTGGGCGAGGTGCTCGGCATGAGCGATCGCGTCTACGTGATGGCCGAAGGACGAATAACGGGCGAGCTGCCGATCGAAGAGGCGGATCAGGAGAAGATCATGCAGCTCGCGACGCAATAGGCAGTGGGAGGATCACCTATGAATCTGTTCAAGGAAACGAAATCGCTCGTCAAGGTGAACATCCGCGAGTACGGCATGTACATCGCTCTGTTCGTGATCATGCTCGTATTCACGATCATGACGGACGGTTTGTTCATTTCGTCGCGCAACATCAGCAATTTGCTGGATGCGACGGGGTATATCGCCGTGCTGGCCGTCGGAATGACGCTTGTCATCGTCATTCGCCATATCGACTTGTCCGTCGGCTTCGCGGCCGGCTTTCTGGGAGCGATCACGGCCATTCTGCTGACGCAGGCCGGCATTCCGGTCGTTCTCGCGATTCCGATCATTCTCGTGCTTGGCATCGTCGTCGGGCTGTTCAACGGGGTGCTCGTCGCCTCGATCGGCATTCCGTCGTTCGTCGCTTCGCTGGCGGGCATGCTGATTTTCCGGGGCGCGCTGCTGCGGGTAACGGAGAGGACGGGGACGATCAACATCAAGAACGAGCAGTTCAACGCGATCGGCAACGGCTACATTCCGGAGCTCGCCAACGTCGGAGGCCTGAATTTGCTATCGCTCCTGCTGGGCGCGTTGTTCATCGTGCTCTACATCGCGGCTGAAATCTCGAAACGCAGAAACAAGCTTAAGTATGAGCTTGAGGTCTCGTCCGGACAGATGTTCGTCTTGAAGCTCGCGTTCGTCTCGGCCATTATCGCTTACGTTACGTGGATTATCGCCGGCTACAACGGCTTTTCCTGGACGGTCATCATCATGCTGATCGTCGTCGTCATCTATCATTTCCTAACGACCAAAACCGTGCTGGGCAGAAATATTTACGCGGTCGGAAGCAATCCCGAAGCGGCCCATCTGAGCGGAATCAACGTCAAGAAAATCACCTATATCGTCTTCTGCTCGATGGGGCTGCTCTCGGCGCTTTCCGGCATCCTGTATACGTCCCGGCTCCAATCGGCGACGACGACCGCCGGCACGCTGTTCGAGCTGGACGCGATCGCGGCCGCATACGTCGGCGGCGTATCCGCGGCGGGCGGGGTCGGCAAGGTAACGGGCTCGATCATCGGCGCGATCGTCATGGCTTCCTTGTCCAGCGGCATGAATCTGCTCGGCGTCGGCATCTCCTACCAGTACATGATCCGGGGAGGCGTTCTGGCCGCCGCCGTTATTTTCGACGTGATGACCCGGAAGAAGAGAAGCTGAACAAAAACGGGGCTGCCCCTTGAGACAGCCCACTCGAGATCATCGTGATAAAGGTAGGGGGGATGTATCTTCTGTCTCCTGTAGAGCGATGGTCTGCCTCATACGGTCATGAAATCACCCTGTTACGGGTTTGCCATTCCGATTTCATGACCGTATCGGCAGTGGAAGAAGATACATGCCCTGCACGTATTCATTGATGATTCTATAGTTGCTTGTTGATGACTCGCGGGGCAGCCCCCGTGCAGAATATCGCTATGACCGCGGAACCAGGTCGCAGGCTTCCGCCGGCATCCAATGCTCGTCCTGGCCTTCCCACTTCACGTTGCAGCCGATCGGATTCGTCAGCGGAACCGAAACGGCCTGACCGGCTGTATGTTGAGCCAGGGCGTTATCGAGGTCGTTAACCTTCATTTTGTCGATTTCGCGCGGATTGTCGACGCCTCTTCCGGAATAGACCAGCTTCCGGTCCCGGTCGAACACGTAGAAATGGGGCGTCCGCAGCGCGCCGTAAGCTTTGGCGACGCTCTGGCTTCCGTCGCGCAGATAGACCCAAGGAAACTTCTTCCCGTTCATCCGTTCGACCATATGTTCAAAGGAATCGTCCGGCTTCGTCGATTCGCTGTTGGAATTGATGCCCACGAACGCGACGCCACGGTCGCGATACTTGAGCGCCGTTTCCCGGGTAACCTCCTCGGAGCCGACGACATAGGGACAATGGTTGCAAGTGAAAAACACGACAAGCGTGGAAGAGCCGGAGAAATCCCGCAGCGAATACGTCTTCCCGTCCGTTGCCGGCAGCGAGATATCGGGCGCTTGCTCTCCTAATTGCAAAGTAAATGCCATACGTTCCCCTCCCCAATGGATTTGTTCACCTGGATTGTACAGAAATTTCCTCCCGGTTACAACGGCCTAAAGAAGCATTAATCGCCCGGGGGACGCTGTTCCGCAAGTATGAGTCCGATTTTGCGCACCCATTAGCCCTTCGCGGCGAAAGCCTCGTCGCCCATCGACTGCTCCTTGACGTACTCTTCGTGCTGCGACGTGAAGTGGGCGATCTTATGGGAGACTTTCTCCAAATGCTTGCCCATTTCGCGAATTTGAGCTTCGACGTTCTTTTTGTGTTCGATCAGCATGTCGCAGCGCTCCTTCAGCGTTTCTTTGCCTTGCGCGCTCAAGTCGACGAAGCTTTTGATCTGCTTGATGGACATGCCGGTGTTTTTAAGGCAGCGGATCAAGCCGAGCCATTCCAGATCGTCCTCGGAGTAGTGGCGGATGCCGCCCTTTTTTCTGCTGACCGGCGATAACAAGCCTTCCTTCTCGTAGTAACGCAGCACGTGCGCGTCCAGCTTCGTTTTTTCCGCGACCTGTTTGATCGAGTAGCCCATCGCAATTCCCTCCCCGAAAATTTTCGTTCTTCCTATTGACTTAAAGTTAACGTTAAGGTTTATCATACGCAATATATCCAATGTTTTGGAAGCTGTCAATTTTTACTCGGGAGGTAGATTATGAAAGCTTTAACGGATAGTTACGAGCTGCCGGGCGGCGTCGGAATCCCCTGCATCGGCTTCGGCACGTGGCAGGTGAGCAATGGAGAAACCGCGGTTTCCTCGGTGAAAGCGGCTCTGGCGAGCGGTTATCGCCACATCGATACCGCCGCGGGATACGGCAACGAGGAAAGCGTCGGCATCGCCGTGAAGGAGAGCGGCATCGCGCGCGGCGATATCTTCGTCACCAGCAAGCTGCAAAACGATATGCACGGATACGACAATACGATGAAGGCCTTCGAACAGACGATGAACAATCTGGATATGGAGTACCTGGATTTGTATCTCATTCATTGGCCCAACCCGGTCAAGTTCAGGGATCGGTGGCAGGAGGCGAACGCGGGCTCTTGGAAAGCTTTCGAGGAGCTGCATAAGGCCGGACGAATTCGAGCCATCGGAGTCAGCAATTTCCATCCCCGTCATTTCGAAGCGCTGCTGGAGACGGCGACCGTCATGCCGATGGTCAACCAGATCCGTCTGTGCCCCGGCGACACGCAGGACGAAGTCGTCGATTATTGCCGCGAGCGCTCCATTCTGCTGGAGGCATACAGTCCGCTAGGCGTAGGTAAAATATTCGAGGTGCCCGAAATGAAGGCGCTTGCCGAGAAGTACGGCAAGTCCATCGCGCAGATTTGCGTACGCTGGAGCCTGCAGCGCGGGTATTTGCCGCTGCCCAAATCGGTAACGCCGGAGCGCATTCGCGAGAACGCCGACGTATTCGATTTCGAGCTTTCTCCGCAGGACGTGCAGATCATTGCCGACCTGAAGGGCTGCTGCGGGTATTCCGCCGATCCCGACACGATCACTTGGTAACAGGCATGCGACAATAAGGAGGAAGATATAGAATGAGAACGATACAATTGGGACAATCGAATTTGCAAGTGCCGGTCATCGCGGTCGGCTGCATGCGCATCAACGGCTTGGACAAGCCGGAGGCGGAGCGCTTCGTCCGGACTTCGCTCGAGCTGGGGGCTAATTTCTTCGATCACGCGGATATTTACGGGGGCGGAACCTGCGAAGAAATCTTCGCGGACGCGATCCAAATGAACTCGTCCGTGCGCGAGCAAATGTTCCTGCAGTCCAAATGCGGCATTCGCAAAGGCTCGTTCGATTTCTCCAAGGAGCACATTCTGACTTCGGCGGACGGCATTCTGAAGCGTCTGAGAACCGATTACCTGGACGTGTTGCTGCTGCACCGGCCCGACGCGCTGGTGGAGCCGGAGGAGGTGGCCGAGGCGTTCGATCAGCTTCACAGCAGCGGCAAGGTGCGCCATTTCGGCGTTTCCAACCAAAACCCGATGCAGATTCAATTGCTGCAGAAGTACATCAAGCAGCCGCTCGTGACGAATCAACTGCAGCTCAGCATCACGAACGCCAACATGATTTCGCAGGGGCTTCACGTCAACATGCTGGACGATGCCGCGGTGAATCGCGACGGCAGCGTATTGGACTTCTGCCGCCTGAACGACATTACGATCCAGCCTTGGTCCCCGTTCCAATACGGATTTTTCGAAGGCGTGTTCCTCGATAACGAGAAGTTCCCGGAGCTGAACGCCAAAATCGACGAAATCGCCGCCAAATACGAGACGAGCAATACGACGATCGCGATCGCGTGGCTGCTCCGTCACCCGGCCAACATGCAGCCGGTGACCGGAACGATGAACGTGGAGCGCCTGAAAGATTGCGCAAAGGCCGCCGACATTCGCCTTACCCGCGAGGAATGGTATGAAATCCATCTTGCCGCCGGGAACATTTTGCCGTAACGAAACTCGAATTCATATTGAAGGAGGAGTTATCGCATGAAGTTTACGAATTTGGGCAGAACCGGGATGAAGGTCAGCCGTCTGTGCCTGGGCACGATGAATTTCGGTCCCCGCACCGACGAGAAGGAATCGTTCGCCATTATGGACAGAGCGCTGGAGGCCGGCGTCAATTTCTTCGACACCGCCAACGTCTACGGCCGCGGCGACGGCGGCCATAGCGGCTGGACCGAGGAAATCATGGGCCGCTGGTTCGCGCAAGGCGGCGGTCGGCGCGAGAGTGTCGTGCTGGCCACCAAGGTCTATGGCGACATGAGCGACGAGACGGACGGGCCGAATGGACCGCGCGGCCTCTCCGCGTACAAAATCCGCAGACATATCGAAGGCTCGCTGAGGCGTCTTCAGACCGACCGCATCGAGCTGTACCAGATGCACCATATCGAGCGCCATGCTCCGTGGGAGGAAATCTGGGGCGCGTTCGAGGCGTTGGTCAGTCAGGGCAAGGCGTATTACATCGGCTCCAGCAACTTCGGCGCCCGGCATCTCGCCTATGCGCAGGCGGCGGCCGAGAAGCGCAATTTCCTGGGTCTCGTGTCCGAACAGCACAAGTATCATCTGATGTGCCGGCTGCCGGAGCTCGAGGTGCTGCCCGCGGCGCAGGAGATGGGCCTGGGCGTCATCCCTTGGAGTCCGCTCGGCGGCGGCCTGCTCAGCGGCAACGTGCTTAAGCCTGCCGCGGGCGGGGCAAGATCCGGACAAGCGGCGGCGAATTTGACCGAAACCCAGCGCGCGCAATTGGAGGCCTACGCCAAGCTGTGCGCCGAGCTCGGCGAGAGCGAATCGAACGTCGCCTTGGCCTGGCTGCTGGCCAATCCCGCGGTGACGGCCCCGATTATCGGGCCTCGGACGTTGGCTCAGTTCGAAGATACGCTGAGAGCCGTCGAGATCGAACTGCCGGACGAAGCGCTGGCCAAGCTCGACGAGATTTTTCCCGGACCGGGCGGCCAGGCTCCCGAAGCTTACGCTTGGTAAAATAAACGCAAAATTTAAAGCGATGCAGTGGCACGCCGCTCGTTCTCCGCCAGGGAGAAAGGGCGGCGTTTTTTTACACGATACAGAATTTATAAGTTTCACGCTTATCATTACCTGTATCGTCTTCGCAAAGCTTCTCCGGCGTCAGAGGACGCCGAAGGCGTTTTTGCTTGGATCCAGTATAGAATCCGTTATTTTTTGCCGATGGTCTCCGACAAAAACGCTTGTCTCCGTCCAAAGGATTTCGAAGGCGCGATGCATGGGAGGTTTGCCCGGTTGACAATTCCATTGTACTAGTGGAATAATACAATTGACTTCCAAGGCAGGTGATATCGGGCGTGCTGAATTTTTACGAGCTGAAGCTGAATAACAAGGACCCCGTCTACTTGCAGGCGGCGTTGTTCGTGAAGCGGCAAATTTTGCTGCGCAAGGCGGTATCCGGCGATAAGCTGCCCTCCAGAAGAGAGGTCGCGGCCCAGCTCAGCATTAACCCGAATACCGTGCAGAAGGCGTTCAAGCTCATGGAGGACGAAGGCTTCGTGCGCACGAGCAGCACGCTGGGCAGCGTCATCTACGTCGATGACGCCGTTTTCCGACGGATCGAAGAGGAGCTGACCCGCGAGCTGGTGCGCTCTTTCGTCGAGTCGGCCAAGGAAATCCATTTGTCGTTCAAGACGGTCGTCGAGCTGATCAGCGAGCATTGGGAGTAATTTTTTTGCAAGGTCTGTACTATCCCTATAATACAAGCGAGGGGCTGTAAAGCGATGAAAGGCTTCTACCGTCTGTTTAATCTCGAATTTTCCAAATGGCTGGTTTTCATCGCCTTGTCGTGCGCCGCCGCGATCGTCTTGCCGCCCGTTTTGTTGGTTCGGCAATTGAAATCGTACAACGAATTTACGGTAAACGAGCGATTCGAAGAGGCGTTCGCTTCGTCCGGCGGCATTTTCGTGTTTATGATTTTACTTGCGCTCGTCTGCGCCTTTTTTCTCATTACGGTGTACGCGGACTACTGGGGCGGCAAAAGCGTCTATACCTACTTAACGCTCCCGGTCAAGCGGGAGGCGCTCTACTTCGGCAAGCTGACCGCGTTCGCGGCGTGCTTGCTCCTGCTTCTGGCTTCGCAGCTGATCGGCATCCGATTCGGGTATGCCCTCTACGCCGCCAAGGTCGCAAGCTACGGCGAAGGACGGTTCGCGATGCATAACGGCTATTTCCTGGCGATGATTCGTTCGGACTTTTTCCGTCTCCTGCTGCCGTTGGGCTTCAGCCGAATATTGTCCACGCTGGCGATGTTTCTTACGGTCGCGACGGGCTTCTATTACGGGGCGATTTGCGAGCGGAGCCGCAAGTATTTCGGCTTTACCGCCATCGCCGCCGCGGCCTGGATCCTGATCGACGCGATCGGATATCGGCTTCACGAAACGGCTCGCTACAGCGAACCGACGGGACTGTATATCAGCAGCGCGTTGCTGCTGGCGCTCAGCGGATTTTTCGTCTGGCACGGCCTAAGCTTGGTCCGCAAAGGCGCAATCGCGTGATCCGCGCGCGGGAAGGAGGAGTTTTGTCATGAAAAATTTCAAACGTCACGCCGCGCTGCCCGCCCTGGCCGCGGCGCTCGTCATGATCGGCGCGATGACGTCGGCCGCTTATCGGTCGAAGGATAACGGAACGTTCGAGATTCGCGATCTGGCCGGCAGCCGCGAGGCGATCCGCGACGTTACGATCCGCGGCGAGCTAAGGGACGGGGTTCACCGGACGAGGTTTCTCATAGAGGAGGGGAGGATACGAACGGATACCGAGCTGTTCGAGCAACCGAAGTGGAGCGACTTCTATCGCTACGTGCCGGGCAGCCCCGCGCGTCTGGATGGGATGGAATACAGCGTGCAGAATACGAGGTCGCTGTATACGATCACGTCGAGGAAGATGACGGATCGGGGCTACTCGGTTCCGGTCGGTTCGGCCGAGGTCGTTCCGCCGCCCATGCGCCGCGAATCCGAAGCCCGGGAAGACGGCATCCGATCCGCGAATCCGCCGGAATACGGGCTGGCCGCAATCGGAGACAACGTATACTACACCGTTCCCGTATCGTCGCAGTTCGTCGGGACAAGCGCGATTTACGAGCTCAAATTTTATCAATGGGGCTTCCGTCCGGTCATCGATCCGCAAGATTACGCGCCCCGCCGGCTTGTCGACGTATCTCTTGCCGCGAACGAATCCGGCGAGGGAGCGGGAATCGAAATTCTCGGACTGGAGTCGGTCGGCGACCGGCTGGCGCTGATCTCCGTAGAGAATGAAACGCTCCGCGTCCGAAGCTATGACGGTCGCACCGGACAATTCAAGGGGGAGGCTGCCGTTCCGGGGTTCCGCTTGCCCGCGCGGGGGAGCGATTCCGGAGCGGCAGCGGACGCTTCGTATTACGAGAGCTATGAGGCTTACCCGGATGATGAACGGCTGATGCTGACGTTGAGTTTCCGCCGAGGGTCTTCGACGGAGCAGCGATCCGATAGGACGGCGCTAAGCTTCGGTTTCTCCGACGGGGTCGAGCTCGCGGCCCGGACGGAGCTTGCGTTCTCCGACGGGGACGAGGATACGTACAACGGCGTTTCCGATATGATCTACCGAAACGGCAAGCTGTACGCGATCCGGTCTTTCCGGGAGCGTGAGACGGAGGAGTCCCGGATCCTGTACGATATCGCGCGCCCGAAGCACTTGTACATGTACGTCTATGAAGGCTCGCAGCTGACTTACAAGGGAGAGATCGAGACCGATCTGAACGAGGACAACATCCGAGTCTACAATCAATCTCCGATGCAGGGAGGCTTCGGCTACTCGCAAATGGACTATCGATATTTTACGAACATCGCCTTCGAATAAAGCAACGGGGGAGCCGGGGAGGAATGAACCTTGATCGAGTTGAAATACGTAGATAAGCGCTATCCGACGAGCAACGCCCTGCTGTACGTCCACGGGCTGACGATCGCTAAAGGGGAGGTTGTCGGCATTCTGGGCGAGAACGGAAGCGGGAAAACGACGCTGCTCAAGGCGATCATGGGCATCGGCGAGCTGCAGAACGGCGAAATTACGATCGAGGGCCGGCCCGTCGTTCGGCAGTACGAGCGGATGGCGTTCATTACCGAGGAGGGCAGCTTCCTGCCCAACAAGTCGCCTGCGGAATACGCGGAATTCTTGTCCGCTTTTTTCCCGAGGTTCGATCGGACGTATTTCGAGCAGCTGTTGGAACGGTTCGAGCTGCCCGCCCGCCGCAAAGTCCGAACG
>JAEZZE010000146.1 GCA_023418755.1 Bacillota bacterium
ACGATATCCTGCCGGGTGCCTGTCGAATAGCGGAACAGCCGGGACAAAGCGACAACGATGCCGGCCGCCTCTTCCTGTTCCTTCATGACCAGCAGCCAATAGACCGAATCCAGGGTATTGAACAAAAAATGCGGATTGATCTGGGCTTGCAATTCCCGCAGCTCCGATTTCTGCCTGCGTATTTCTGCCGCGTACACTTGGTGAAACAACGTATGAATTTCTTTGGACATGCGGTTGAAGGAGCGGCTCAGCTCGTCGATTTCCTTCACTCTGGTTTCCCGCAGCAATGGCGGAAGATCGCCCCGCTTCACCTGCTCCACTTGCTCCATGGCCCGCTGCATCCGCCGGATCGGCAAGGTGATGCGCAAGGAGAGCAGCCAGGAGCTGGCGATGATGATCAGCACCGCCGCCACGGATACCCACACCCAGGCGGATTGGATATACCCGATCTTCTCCGTCAAGGCCGACACCGGAATGACGACTACGGTATGCCATTGGCCGTTGTTCAATTGATTATGCACGACCAGACTTTCCCCGTACGGGGAATCGTCCACCAGATAATCGCCGGCTCCAAGCCGATGCGTCCGCTGGAAATAATAATCGGCCGCCTCGTCATCCAATTTCTCGCTTCCCGCTATAACATTCCCCGAATTGTCGTAGAGCAGCAGCTCGCCTTGCAGCGCCATATCCGAGCGGCTGTAAGCCTCGAGCAGAAAATCGGCGTTCAGCAGCACCAGCGCATAGCCGAGCGGCTCCTGCCCGATAAAGTTGGTCATTCTCCGAATGCCGTAAATATAAGGCTGCTTCCGCAGCTTCTCCTCGGACACGAGCCACATGACCCGCTCGAAAGGCGCTTCGCCGCCGGAGGTCATGTCGAAAAGCAAATTTTTCATCTCGTACGGCTGAAGAGGGCTGTTATTGAAGCCGAGGTATCCGTATTGAGGGGAGTAAATCTGTACGGCCGACAAATATTCGCTGGAGCTGGAGGCGTCCCTGATCACCGACTTGATCTGCTCCTTCTGCCGGTAATAAAGCGCCGGGGACGGCTCGTTGAGGATCGATTGCAGGCTCCAGTTGCTGATGATCGTATTGACGCTTTTCTCGGCCATCCTCAAGCTCTCGTCCATGCTTTGGCTTACCTGCCGGGAGGTCAACTGCATAAATTCGATGGTGGTATCCAGCAGCGTCGATTTGGTTTTCTGGAACAGGTACCAGCCCGCAAGACAAAGACAAACCAGGAACAGAATAGAAAATTGAACCGCCATCCGGGCTTTAACGGAATTCATCGGGGAAGCACTTCCTCGCTATAAGTGGAGATCCCTTTGCAATATAGCGTATTTTATATCAAAGGCCGACGGATTAACAGGTGAAGACGGAATATGTAAATTAACAAGGCCGTCCCTCAGGTCAATTTTATGACCTTTTGGGACGGCCGTGCAGGCTGTCAGCTTCTTATCTAATAATCCGGGTTATATTAATCGCGATCAATAGCAGCCAGCAAGCTCAGCAGCTTGTCCTCCGTCTCGTTGGCGATCAGCTCGCGCGGAAAGCGAATGTCCTGCAGCATAGCCAGCGCATGGCCGAAATCGCCAATGCCATACTCCGAATGGGCATCGCTGCTAACGGTAATATACACGCCGTGCTCCGCGCATTTCTTCGCCACCAGGCGGCAAGTATCTACAATCTCGCTGCCCAGCTTCAGGGAATGGCTGTTGATCTCGATCATCTTGCCCGTCTCCCGGGCGACCGGGCACAGACGATCCAGATCGACAGGCCGTCGCGATCGGCCGATATGTCCGAGGATGTGCACTTTAGGATGACGGAGCACCCGGGTATACATCGCGGTATTTTGCTCCTCGGTTCCCTTGTCCTCCCCGAACGACATATGCACGCTGGCGATGACGACTTCCCGGGATTGCAGCAGAAAATCGCATGCGCTTTGCGACCGGTCGAACGGACTGACCTGATCGTGGAAAGCCAGGTGCCCGTCATAATCGACGATATCGATCTCCACTCCGCGCAGCACCGTCACTCCGTGCATGACGCGAGGCAGGCAGGTGGTGTTATGAATCGCCTCAATCGATTTCTCGCGCTGGGAGAAATCCTCCGTGCAGTGATCTGTAATGGCAATACAGGTCAATCCTTTGGCGCTCGCATGCCTGGCACATTCCTCGATCGTGCTGTAAGCATGGACGCTGCTTAACGAATGCACATGAGTATCCGCCTTGATCTGATACATAACGTCCCTCCCCCGTCATTGTCCGACGAATCTCTTCTTGACTATTCCTTGACCGCCCCGATGACGATCCCTTTGACAAAATAACGCTGCAAAAACGGATAAATCAGCAAAATGGGAATCATCGACACCATCACCTTCGCCGAATTGAAGGTCAGACTGGACATCTTCATCTGCTCCTCCAGCTGCTCCGGCGTCATGCTGGCCATCTGCTGCGGATTCAGATCGACCACTAGCGACTGGATATAGGTTTGCAGCGGCAGATTCTCCGGCGTATTGATATAAATCTTCCCGTCAAAGAAGGCGTTCCAATGCATCACCACCGCGAACAGCGCCACCGTGGCGATCGCCGCCTTGGACAGCGGAATGTAGACGCGCCACAGCAAATACCAGGGCGTCGCCCCGTCCACCATCGCGGCTTCCTCCAGCGATTCCGGCACGCTCTTGAAGAAGTTCATCAGCAGAATCACGCTGAACACCGGAACCGCCCCGGGCAGCACGAGCGCCCAGATGGTGTCCATCAATTGCAAATTTTTGACGACCAGAAAAGTAGGCACCAGACCGCCGTTAAACAGCATCGTGAACACGATGATCCATATATAGTAGCGTTTGGCCCTGAACACGGCCGGCGCCTTGCTGAGCGGATACGCCATCAGAATGATCAGAATCATATTGATGGATACGCCGAGCGCTACCCGCTTGACCGAATTCATGAACGACACCAGAAACTGCTTCTCCTCGAGAATCGCCTGATAGGACGACAGAGTGAAATTGACCGGCCAGACGTACACCTTGCCCATGGCCGCGCTCGTCTTGTCGCTTAGCGAGATGGCGATCGTGTTCAGAATCGGGACAAGGCTCGTTAGCGCGACCAGCCCGAGGATCGCCGCCACGACCGCGTCGGTGGCCGTCCATCGCTTCAGCATAGTACCCCTCCCGTCAAAAAATTCGATAGCCCGCAAACCGGATGGCCAAACGATAGGAAACGACCAGCAGCGCAAAGCTGATCAGCGATTTGAACAGGCCGACCGCCGTTCCGAAGCTGTATTGCATGTTGATCAGCCCGACCCGGTACACGTAGGTATCGATAATATCTCCGGTCTCGTAGACGAGCGGGCTGTACAGGTTGTAGATTTGATCGAAGCCGGCGTCCAGCACCTTGCCCATGTTCAAGGTCGTCATCAAAATAATGGTCGGCAGAATCGACGGAAGCGTAATGCTCACGATTTTATTCCAGCGGTTCGCCCCGTCCATGGAGGCCGCTTCGTATAGATCCGGATTGATGGCGGTCATGGCCGCCACGTAGACGATGGCGCTGTACCCGAACTCCTTCCACACGTCGCTCAGGATGACAATGGGCCTGAACCAGTCGTTGCTGACCAAGTACATGACCGGCTCTCCGCCCAGCGCCGCCACGATCTGATTGACCGGTCCCGAATAGGACAGCAGATTGCTGAACATGACCGCCAGAATGACCCAGGAAAGAAAATGCGGCAAATACACGATCGTCTGTACCGAACGCTTGAACCAAGTGGTTCTGCACTCGTTAAGCAGCACGGCGAACGCCACCGCGACGAGCATGCCCAAAGCCAGCTTCGACACGGCGATCGCAACGGTATTGAACATAATCTGCTTGGAATCCGGCAGCAGCAGAATGCGCCTGAAGTTGTCGAGACCGATAAACTCGGAGCCCCATATCCCCTTAGGGGCCTGAAAATTTTGAAAGGCCATCACGATGCCGCCCATCGGGACAAGGCTGAAAATAATCAGCATGATCATGCCCGGCAGCAGCATCAAATGGTAATAGCGGTTGTTCGTCCTGTTAAACAAGCTTGTCCCTCCCGACTCCGCCGATCCCGCCGGCACATGGCAAAGGGATGGCATAGGCATGCATCCTTACGCCATCCCCGATTTCTTTCATCCGGTACCGCCGTCTTTACTGCGCCAAAATTTCCTGCACCTCGCGAGTCAGCACGTCGCCGCCCAGCTTGTTCCATTGGGAGACGAATTCGTCAAAGTAATCCAGAGGCTTTTCGCCGATAATGATTTGCAAAAACATCTGCTCCTCCAGCTTGTCCAAGGTAGGCTTCAGATTCACGCTGGATTCCGTCGTATAGCTGTAAGCCGCGCTAACCGGATTGTTCTCCTCCGTGTCCAAAATATTGGAGCCCACATAGCGGCCGTAGTAATCGCGAAAATCGTTGACGGCCGAAGTGGCCGAGCTATCCTGGCCTTTGGCATGACGATGAGCCCCTTCCGCCTTCCATCGGTCATAATCGGTTGTCGTCTCGTCGCCGCCCATCACGTCCGTCTCGACCAACTGCTTGACCAGCTTGCCCAGCTTGGGAACGACATCGTAATAGTCCAGATTGAAGCCGCCTGTCGGGAACAGCGCTTCGCGGGAGACGCCCTGATCGAAGATCGGCTGGATAGCGGCCAGCCCCTCCTTATTGATGCCGCGATACATGTCGTATTCCAGGTTGATGATTTTCAGCAGCGCTTCCGGATTTTTGAAATTTTTGTTGACCGCCACCAAGTCTCCGGTAGGCATCGGAGTCAGATGGTTGAACTTGCCGTTCTTGTCCAGAGGCGCGTTAACGGCTGCGAATTTCACTTCGGGGTTATTGATGAACACATCCGCGCTCACTCCCCACCAAGGGGCGAAGAAGGCTCCGCTCAAGCCGGAATCGACGACCGCATCCGTCTCGCCCGAGCCGATGCGCGCCAGAAACTGCGGATCGATCAGCTTCTCCTCGTACATCGAGCGCGCGATGGCCAGCGCTTCTTTCATCTCGGGCGCCGTAGAGCCGTAGAACACCTTGCCGCTTTCGTCCTTCATCCACTGGCCCGGATAGGCTCCGACGCTGTGGAAGATCGGCTCCAGTCCGAACTTGTTGCCGTATCCGCCTACCGGCTTGGTCGCATGCACGGTCAGGCCGACGGTATTGCCGGGGCCGTTGCCGCCCGGGTCCTTCTCTACGAACTCCTTGAGCACATGCTTCAACTCGTCGATCGTCTTCGGGACCTCCAGGTTCAGCTTGTCCAGCCAGTCGCTGCGCAGCCACAGCACATTGTGTCCGTAGCCGATGTTGGCCGACGACAACGCGTACAGCTTGCCGTCCACCGTGATCGGCTCCAGGTTTTTGCCTTCGAAGGTGGCGTACGTCGCTTTGAGGTAATTGCCCGCCGCCTTCTCGTACGCTTCGCTCAGATCGGCCAGCATGCCGTTGTCGACCATCTGGCGGAAGGTCAAGTAGCTGCTGGAGGGAATATAGATGATATCCGGCAGCGCCTCGGATACGACATTCAGCGCGAGCTTGTTGCCGTATTCGCTGGAAAGCGCCTGCCAGGCGATCTTCACATCGATGTTGAGCTGATCGCGAACCCAGTCCAGCATAATATTGTTCTCGGGCGTCTGCCCTTCAATCAGATGGGGATTGGTCTGCATGACCTTGGAAATGGTGACCGTCAGCGGCTCGGGATATTTGCCCAGAGGCGTCATCTGCGTCTCATTCGAATCGGCCGGTTTGGCTGTTCCTTCACCGGAAACGGAATTCTGATTATTCAAACTATTGTTCGCGGACGAACACGACGCCAGCAGCAGCATCGACGCCAGCGCGCAGGTCACGAGCTTCGCTTTGCCTTTCAAGTTGAAAGCCTCCTTGTGTGATTGGAATTTTGCCAAGTCGGGAGCTTATTCCCGGTCCAGCGCCTCTTCAAGCACCAGCCCGTCGTATGCGACCCGGATCGGATAAGGCGTCCGGGAGCGGCTGTACAGGTCCTCCATCTGCTCGTGGGTATAGTTCTGCTCCTGATTGATGTGGCTCAAATAGACTCTTGTGCCGTCCCGTACCGTCCCCTGCTCGTACAGCAAGTTCAGCAAATAGTTGACGCTGCGCACGTCCAGATGCGAGTACGGCGTATCTCCCCGGTCCGCGCTGCCGAACGTCGCTTCGATAATCAGCAGGTCCAGGCGATGCCCTTTCAGAAAATCCAGCGTCTCCTGACTGTAAAATCCGGTGTCCAGCGCATACAGCAGCTTGCGTCCGTCCGGCAGCTCCAGCAAATAGTTGGCGGAGTTTTGCTCGAAATGCGCGCGATGCGAGCCTTTCACCGGCGTCACGCCGTACGCGCCCGCCTGCGTTCTTTCCCAGAAGGTCAACTTATGCACAACGGCATGCCGGCTCAGATGCTCCGCAAAGAAATCCTCCTTGCCGTCATAGCCCATCTTGTCGGCCGCGCTCAGAATGCGCGCGGAGTCTCCCGTAAAGTACAAATGCAGCTTTTCGCCATTCGTCCTCGTAATCATCGGCTTCAAGAACAGATTGGAGATGTCGAAATGATCGGAATGCGTGTGCGTGACCAAAATATGCTTGACCTCGTACAGATCCGTCCCCAGATGCGCGCAGGAAGCCAGAATGTCCGGTCCGAAGTCGATCAGCAGCTGCTCCGACAGCCTGAAGCAGGAGCGCAGCCGAATTTCCTTGCCCTTCTTTCGCCTGGCATTCTCGCATACGGCGCAGCGGCAAAACGGCGTCGGAACGCCCTCGCCCGCTCCCGTACCCAGAAATTGCATCACCAGCTTGTCCATTTCCGTGTCCATCGCCTCCCGTTGCTTGTCGGCGCCCGCATCCTCCAGTGCTTGGCACGAGCTCCACACGTTCATTATTGCGGAATCGGACGGCGGAAAGAAGCAACAAAAGAGACTCTTTTTGTGCACAAAGACGACTATCGCCTATCCTTTCAGATGCTTGTATTCCTTGGGCGTATAGCCGGTATGCTTCTTGAAAAGCTTGCTGAAATAGCGGGGGTTGTGGCCCAGACCGACCTGCTCCGCGACCGAATAGATTTTCTCCTCGCCCAGCCGGCTGATCAGAAACTTCGCCCGTTCCAGCCGCTTGTTGGTCAAATAAGCGTTAAAGGTTTCGCCGACCTGCCTGGCGAACGTGCGGGCAACGTAGTCCTCGTTCCGGAACACCAACTCCTTCGCCACCCGCTTCAGCCGCAGATGCTCGTCGTCCAGATGCTCGTCAATATAGCGCAAAATATCGTCAACGAAGCTCTCTTCCGTCCGCTGTCCTCCGCCCAGCTCCTCCAGACTGTCCGCAATGCGCGACACCAGCTCGGCGTTCCCTTTCGTCTCGTAGATGCCGTTGAACAGACGGGTCAGCTCCGATGTGCTCAGCGTCCCGCCATGGAGCCGCTTCAGCAGCAACTGGGAAACGGCGAAGATGACGAAGCCGCGGCCGCGGGTATCCGCCATATGCTCCAACGAGCGCATCAAAGCGGAACGCTCCCGCCGTTCCGCGGCTTCCTCCAATTGGGCGACGGCGCGCTTCATCTCCTCTTCTTCATAGGCTTGCTCGGGCAACAGCCTCTGAAGCGCCTGCTTGTCCCGCATAACGCCGCTCAACGCCTTTCGGCTCTCCAAGTCCGCGATCGCCTTGACCAGCGAAGAAGAAATCTCATCCTCGCTGCAGGGCTTGAGCAAATAATGCTTGACGCCCTGACCCATGGCGTTGCGGGCCAGCTCGAACTCGTCGTACCCCGAAAGCACGATGAATTCGGCCTCGTGTCCCGCCTGCCTGATGCGCCGAATCAACTCGATGCCGTCCATGCACGGCATTTTAATATCCGTAATGACAACGTCGGGCTTTTCCCGTTCCACCAGCTCCATCGCCTGCAAGCCATTGTCGCAAATGCTTATCCGTCCGATCCCATACTTGTCCCAGGAAATCAGCTTCCTGATATTTTCCGCAACGGCCCGTTCATCGTCCACCAGCAAAGCTCCGTACATCGGATTTCCTCCTTGGCGTTTGAGTTTAGGCGCGGGGCGTCCCGCCGTCCTGCTTGGTCAAAACCATTTCGACAATCGTTCCATGACCGGTATTGCGGAACCGCAATCCGCATTCCGGGGAGAACAGCAATTGAATGCGCTGCTGAATATTGCTCAGGCCGATCCCGAGCCCCGACGAAGCCGCCTCTTTGCGGACCGGCTTGTCCAAAATGCTCACGTCGATCCCGGGACCGTTATCCTCCACGAACAGGCTGAACGACCGCTCGTCCTGCCGGGCGTACAGGCGAATCGCGCAAGGCTCCAGCCTCATCTCCAACGTATGCTTGATGGCGTTCTCGACGATGTTTTGCAAAGCCAGCTTCGGCACCTTCATGCCGTACAGGTCTTCCGGGATGTCGATGCCGACCGACAGCCGCTCCCGGTAACGATAGATTTGCAGCGCGACGTAGCTCCGCGTCGCTTCCAGCTCCCGCTCCAGCGGCACAAGCTCGGCCTCCTCGCCGACCGTATAGCGCAGCAGCTTGCCCAGCGATTCCAGCATCGTGGATATCGTCGTTTGCCGATTGGCCTTCGCCTCCCAATTGACCGACTGCAGCACATTAAACAGAAAATGCGGATGCAGCTGTTGCTGCAGCGCCTTGATCCGCGCATCCTTGATCAGCAGCTGCTTGACGTAATTGTCCTCGACCAGACGGCGGATGTCCTCCGCCATCCGATGAAAGCTTTGATGAAGAAAGCCCATCTCGTCTTTCCGATTCATATAGTCGCGATCCGCCGCAAGCGCGAACTGCCCGTTCTTGAACGTCTGCATCTTCTGCACCAGCGCGTCAAAATGCCGCGTAATGCGCGACACCCATCTGGCGGCCAGCATCATCGACAGGACAATCGTCAGGATGCCGATCAGCAGCGCGATCCATCTGAGCCGGGTCAGCGACCCGATCACCTTGTCGAACGGAACGATCGTCATATACCGCCAATCGAACCGCGACTGGCTCGCGTATGTGGCAAAATATTTGCCCCCCTCCAGAGAAAGGACCCGATAGCCCGCCTCGCCCTCGAAATCCCCGGCAATGTCCATCGGAATATCGCTATAGATTTGCCCGTCTTCCGACATCAGGCTGAGCTGCGGCGGATAGGCCAGATTGGCGCTTTGCTGCAGATGCCTGTCGACGATTCGCCGCAGATCGACCCGAACGACCAATGTGGCGAGCGTCTCCAGGGTCAGAGGGTACATGCCTTTGATTTCCCGAATGCACACGACGCTGTAATCGTCGAAGCCGCTGGACAGCCATACGGGCCGGCCGCTCGCTTCCTCGGCCGCCGCGAAAGCCGCGGACAAACGCTCCGTCCGCATATCCTCTCTGCTCGAGCCCGCGTTCATGCGCTGATCCTCGAAATACAGGGACACGGTCAGAATGTCGGGATTATCGTTCAGCTCCGCGGACAGCACATTAAAAATATTGCTGGCGGCCACGTTGTACACCAACGTCGCCTCTTTCTTGCGGGCGTTGGGCTCGGCGTCCATCGCCGCATTCATCGTCTGCTTCCGCAGCGCGCTCTGGATCAGCGGATGGGTCGCGATCTCGTCGCTGCTCTTCTCCGCGCGCAAAAGGTCGTTCTCGATATTGTTTACCGACATGTTCAGCAACTGCGAGGTGTTCTGGTACAGCACGGCGTCATAATTTCGGAACACCAGATACGCATACGCCAAAATGACGGTGCACGAAACCAGCGACAACGAGACGATAATGAGCCAAAATTTCGGTTTCAGCCCCAAATTCATCAGCAGGTGATGAAGTACGTGCAGCAAACGTTTCATCCCATTACGCCCCCATGATCCCATTCGTTCGTGTAAGCTTGCCATTCATCGTAACATCCGCAGGTTATTGGAGTGTCAACCGTCCGTCAAATCATTCTTCCTCTCTCCGCCATTAGAAAGCGCTTTCATTTTATAAGAAAAAAACGACTGCCGTCCGTTCTTATAGTACCCTAGAGCTTTTTCCCGATTCTTTCCGGCCTTGGCGTTTTATCTCTATCGTATCAGATGCCCGACTTACGAGTCAACAAAAGCCCAAGCAAGAGTACGATTACTTGACCAAGCCTTTTGAAATGCTGGAGTTGCTCGCACGCGTTGAAGCCGTACTAAAGCGCACGCAAAAAAATAAACACAGCTTCGAAGCCGCGGCGATAAAGATCGATTTCGACGGCCGTCAAGTATTTTACGAAGATCGGCTTGTGGAATGTACGCCGAAGGAATACGAGCTGCTGGAGGTGCTGGTTCGCAACCGCAACATTGCGCTGTCCCGGGAAAGACTTCTGGAGCTCGTATGGGGGTACGATTATGAAGGAGATACCCGGACCATCGACGTTCACATTCAAAAGCTGCGAAAGAAGCTGGGATGGGAGAAAGCAATCAAAACGGTCTACAAGCTCGGGTATCGACTGGAGATCGATTCATGAAATACCGGACCTTTCTGACGACGTTGACGCTATTCTTGCTTTTTTTCAATTTGGGAATCTTAATTGTTTCGTTTGTCACTTTCCGAGACACGGTGAATCGCGCAGAGGAGCGGAGCTTGGGCGAGCATTATTTTATATCCTCCGGACTCATTAAAGATTTTCAAGCGGTGGCCGGCCGGGGAGCGGATATCGAAAGTTCGATAAGCTCTTTGCTTCGGCCCTACGGTCATTTGTCGGAGCCCTTGACCCTCTTGTAGATGAAGAACGGTTAATTAACAGTACAACGTTCACAACAGTCCCCGGTTTGTGATTCGAGTCCTATTTACTTGATAATCCAATCCTTTACCGAAGCTCCCTCCCAACCTCGAAAAAAACGGATTGAAAGGGAGCTTCGCCCTAACTATGATGAGGAATAACAGGAAGCACAATGTGGGTCGGATGCTCGGCATCATGATAAAGCTTTTGCGTCGCAACCTTGATGTCCGTGTATTCACCCTTCCGATCAGGCCTGAAGCTATTCAGGTTTCTTTCGTACAACGGAAAATTGCTGCTTGATATTTCAATGCGAATGCGGTGGTTTTTCTTAAAAACATTGCTTGTCGAGCCGACATGAAAATCGTATTTGTAGACCACGCCGGGTTGGATCGGAGACGGCCGCTCGTTCGAGTCTCTGTAGCTTGCGCGTTGAACGCCCTGCACAATATTGATCGCCTTGCCGCCCGGATGCACATCAACCAGCTTCACCGTAAAATCCGTATCGTCTGCCGAACTGGACGCATAGAGAACGGCGCGAATCGGCCCTGTCACCTCTACGTCTTCCTCCAGCGCTTGCGAAGTGTAAACCAATACGTCATTGCGGATTTCAACCGGACGTTGGTCTCGCGCTCCCATCGGAGCAACGGAAGGCAGACAACAGCTGTTTCCACCGAGGCTCGGAACAGGGTCCAAAGGATTATAAGCATAAATGTCGCACGGCTCGCTATCCGGCGCGATCGTATCGAGCGTTCCCGAGCCGCTTAACGAATTGGCGTTGCCCTCGCTGTGCAAGTAAAATTCGGTATATTGCGTACGCGCCAGCGGCCACTCCCGCTCTTGCCGCCAAACATTGTCCCCCATGACGAAAATAAGGACAGCGGGCTCGTCCATGATGCCGTTGTTCGCCTCTTTAAGCCAATAATCGAACCATCGCACCTGCAGCTGATCGACAACGTTTCGCGCATTTTCTCCGTAATCGGCATCCCTGGACAAGGACGACCAAGGATAATGCATCCAAGGCCCGATAACAAGCTTCTGGTCGGGGTGAAGCGAGGACAAGCCCGTATAATTGCGAATCGTCCCTTCAATGAATATGTCGTACCAGCCTCCGATGTGCATAGCGGGAACTTTTATGTTGTCATACTCTTTCCGCAGATCCCACTGCTTCCAGTAATCGTCGAAGGTCGGATGCCCCAGCCACTCATAATAGAAGGGTGAAAATGTCCTGCTGATACCCGGGTGCTCATGAAGCGGCAAATGGTCGTATCGTTCCCCGATTCGGCTCATCTTCCGCATCAGGTCCCCGGCAGCTTCCGCATCGCCTTGGCGTATCGCCATATCGGGCGCAAGCGAAGTTGCCCAAGACTGAACAAACGCCAGATGCAGCGCTCCGTTCTTATGCGTCCAATCCTCGTAATAACCATCGTTCGTAAACGCGGGCGCAATCGCGGTCAGCTCCTCCGAGCAATCGACCGCAGGATGAAGCTGCGTCGCTCCGACATAGGAGAAGCCGTACATGCCGACTTTTCCGTTTGATTGAGGCAGACGCTTGGCCCAACGGATCGAATCGACGCCGTCCTGCCGTTCATTGTAAAACGGCCTGAACTCGCCGTCCGAAGCGTATCTCCCTCTTACATCCTGAGTCACAACAATATAACCCTGTCTCGAGTACCATTCCGGATGCATGTACCCGACCGCTTCCGATACCGATTTGTCATAGGGCAACCGCATCAGCAGAACGGGAAACTTCCGCTCCCCAACCGGAGTGTATACATCCGCTCTCAGGCAGATCCCGTCCCGCATTCTGATTTCGATGTTGCGTTCGACTTTAACCTCGTACATCCCCTGACTGTTCATATGTGAACACCTTCCTCGGATGCAATCCGTTAGTTTATCATTAATGCCCGACCAGGGGACAAAAACAACGGTGCGTAGTACGCAGGAGTCGTCGAAAGCGGCAACAGTTCATCCGCGATCTTCAGTCCGAGTTGCTCGCGCATGAACTGCTGTCTGGCGCGAATGCGAGCCCATGCTTGAGGATATTTTTCCTGCAATTCGTTCCGCAAAATCTCGTCGGCAAAAACAACGGAGTCCTCACAGTTCAAGACAATGCCCTCCGGCATCGGTTCCGGGATAATGTCACATTGAACGGCCATGCCCGAGGCAATCTTCGTTTCGTTGCCCGGTGTGAAGAAGGAATGCACCCACTCATCCGAACCGCTTAAATGACCGGGATTCAGAGCAGGTTTCATTCCGCCCAGACGCAGCTCGTCGCATACCCGATCGTAAACCTCGCCGCCAGTTGCTCCAATAGCCGCCGAATGATACCAGGCAGCAATTCCCCGATAGTAAGGGATGGCCCATTTCGTGATAAACGATTCGTTATCGGCATCGACAAGTCCTCCGCGCGCACTGAGCCCTCCCCAATAGCCAACGGCGGAAAAAACGCCGTCGCCTTGCTCGACCTTGCGCGCCGACGGGCTGCGCAAGCCGACAATCTGATCCTTGCCGCTCGAGTACATAATGTGTGCCGACAGCGGTTCGCCAGCATAACGCATCCGGGACACCGCTTCCAACTCGGTATTGCCGGCAGCCGTGCTTTGTACGATGCGCAGCAGCGCGCTTGAAGCGCGAGCCGCTCCCCATTCGTTCGCAACGATTTGCTCTGCTTCGTTGTACACTCGAAGGCCCTTCTCCGGGTGCATCAGAACCCATGTCGCATCCGTGATTGCCGCTGCGTCTCCGATAATGTTCTCCACGCAGTTGACGAGCATAGCCGGTACGTGCAAGCCTCCATAGCCCTTTGTCTCGTCAGCCTCCAGGTACTTCCAGCCGCAAATGGCGACTCGATGACCTTTGGCCACTCCAACTTCACGCATAATTTCATCCAGCCTCGGAGAGCGTGTCCGATCCTGTCCCATCAGGCTGAACGACTGGCAGAGAATGGCCGAAAATTGCGCATTGGCCTGACTCGTATAATCGATCCCTTCATTTCCTACCAACAAGTACTTCCTGTTTCCCGGGCCGATAAGCAGCAGCGCCTCTTCAAATCTGGGATCGAAAGCGGTCAGATAGTACAAATTCGCGAAGTGCTCCCGGTCCCCGTAAACGATGAGCCAATCGCAATTAGCGGCGGCATAAGCTTTACGGCATCTTTCTTCATAGATTTCCGAAGGAATGGCCGGCCTTTCTTCAGGCACGCCAAAATCCGGCACTTCAATTTCTCTCCATATGATCTTCATCTTTTATACCTCTCCCTGCTCCCATTTTACGTTAATGCCTATTTTCTTTTACGTACATAGACGTCGAACCATACCGCTGCCAACAGAATCAGCCCTTTAACGACCATCTGAAGAAACGAAGAAACGTTCATGAGACTCATGCAGTTGTCGATTGCCGATAACAACAGGGCGCCAAGTAACGCTCCGGGAATAATGCCCACGCCGCCGGACAGACTGGTGCCCCCAATAACTGCGGCTGCAATCGCATCCAGCTCCAACAGATTTCCTGCGGTAGGAGCCGAGCTGCCCAGTCTTGCCGTAATCAACACGCCCGCAATTCCGTAAACAGCCCCCATCATAACAAACGACTGGAACAAG
>JAEZZE010000147.1 GCA_023418755.1 Bacillota bacterium
GTGCTGCTCATCATCGTGATGATGTCGCTGTTCTCGACGCTGATGCTGCTGCCGATTTTCCTTCAGCAAGGGCTGCTGATGACCGCATTCGCCGCAGGACTTGTCCTGCTGCCGGGCGGTATTCTGAACGGCTTCCTGTCGCCGGTCACCGGCAAGCTGTTCGACAAGTTCGGCCCGCGCGTACTGGCGATACCGGGCGCGGTCATTCTCGTCGGCGTCATGTACCTGTTTACGACGATCGACCTGGAGACGACGAAGGGAACGCTTATTTTGTACCACTGCATTATGATGGTCGCCATCTCGATGATCATGATGCCGGTGCAGACGAACGGCCTGAACCAGCTGCCTCGCGTCTACTATCCGCACGGAACGGCGATTCTCAATACGCTGCAGCAAGTAGCGGGCGCGATCGGCGTGGCGTTCTTCATCAGCATCATGACCAACGGAACGAAGGACTACTTCACCAACCCGCCGGCCGATGCCTCTCCGGAACAGCTTCCGGCGCTGGCGCTGAGCGCGGGCATTCACAACTCGTTCAAGATCGGCATGATCTTCGCGATCGTAGCGGTCGTGCTCGCGCTGTTCGTCAAGAAGACGAAGGCTCCCGAGGCGGAAGCTCAGCAGAAAGCCGCTTAAATGCGGAAATGGACTCACCGAATATCCGCAATCACGAAACCGCGCGAATCCGCGCGGTTTTTTTTTGTTGCATCATCGGAACGGCTCAAATTGTAATATGGCGTTCATCCGATGTTCATATGACTTTCCTACAATTTCGGCAGGACGATCGACGAGATAGGAAGGAAGAGGAACAGAGATGAAGCAAGCATTGAATCGAGTGACGGCTTGGGCGAGCAGCCGCAAGGGAGCGATAACGGTGCTGCTCGTTTGGCTTGCCGGGATTATCCTGCTGACCGGTGCCGCTCCCTCGGCCAAAACGTATTCCGTCAGCGCCGGCGAGGGCAGCATTCATAACAACACTCCTTCTGCTGTCGCCAAGCAAGTGATGGAGGAGCGTTATCCGTCCGAGGACGGTTTGCCCGCTTTGGTCGTCTTTCATAGGGCGGACGGAATCGGGGCGGATGGCCGCGTCGGAATCGGCGAGTTCAGTCGTTGGCTTGCTTCGGACGACAGGCCGGACGATGCGTCAAGCGCGCTTCCGTATCACGAGCTCCCCGAAGAGACGCAGGACCGGATGATTTCCGAGGATGGAACGACGATGGTCTACAGCTTCAACTTGAAGAAAGGCCTGGAATCCGACCAGGTGCATGCAGCGCTCGGACAAGTCCGGGATTGGCTTGACGAACACCGCATGCCCGGCATGCGTACGGAAATTACAGGACCGGCGGGAATAACCGCCGATACGCTTGCGCTTTTCAAGAATACGGACGTGGTCCTGCTAATGGCCACGATCGGCTTGATCTTGGTCCTTCTGATCGCGATCTACCGTTCGCCGCTGCTCGCGATAATACCGATCGTCATCTCGGGAATCGTCTATCAGGCGGCGGATCGACTGATCGGATTGGGCGGCCGGAACGGCTGGTTTGTCATCGACAGCCAGGCTTTATCGATTATGCTGATCCTGCTGTTTGCCGTTCTGACGGACTACTGCTTGTTTGTATTTTCCCGCTACAGGGAAGAGCTGCGGAAAGTCGAAAGCCGGCACGAAGCGATGGAGCGGGCGATGGCCCGGGTAGGCGAGCCGATCCTGTTCAGCGGCGGCACCGTGCTGCTCGCGATGTTGGCGCTGCTGGCGGCGGTATTTAAGCCGTACCACAACTTCGCGCCCGTGTTCGGCATCGCGATGGCGGTCGTGCTGCTTGGCGGACTGACGCTGATTCCCGCCGTTTTCGCTTTGCTCGGACGCAAAGCCTTCTGGCCCTTCGTCCCGCGGCCTGGAACCGGGGAGACGGCCCGGAGACTGAGCGTATGGGAGCGGATCGCCGCTTCCGTCGTCAAGCGTCCGACCGCTTATGCTGGAGGATTGCTCGCTCTGCTGCTGCTCGCGTCCGCCAATATCGGAAGCATGCACTATTCGTATAATTTAATGAAGTCGTTTCCCGAGGAGCTATCGTCTCGCCAAGGCTTCGAGCTGCTGGAGCGGCATTTTCCGAAAGGAAAGCTGGCTCCGGTATCCTTCCTATTGGATTCAACGGAGGAGCTGCCGCTTGATGATGTTTTTTTTCGAAAATTAACGGGATTAACGAATGCCATCCGGCAATCCGAAGGCATCGTTGCGATTACTCCGGAGATCGAGCCGGATAGAGCCGGCCCGGGTGCCCGGCTCCCCCGCGATTTCCTGGCCGCCGATAAACGCGCGGTCAAATGGGAGGTCGTGTTGGCGGACGACCCGTACGACGCCGAAGCGCTTCGCGCCGTGGACGCGCTGCGGCGAAATTCCGCCGTTCTCTTGCAGGAAAACGGGCTGGGCGGAGGGAAGTATAGTCTTCATTTCGCGGGACAAACGGCCGAGCAGCTGGACGTCAGCCGCCTGAACAAGCGGGATACCGTCGTCGTCTTTTCGCTGATAGCCGGCTTGATCGCGACGATGCTTCTGCTGCAGACCCGATCGCTGAGGATGTCTCTGCTGATGATCGGCACGATTTTGCTGTCTTACGCGGCAACGTTGGGGCTGAGTTGGGTCTTATTTAACGGCTTGCTGGGATACGGCGCGATCAGTTACCGAATTCCCGTTTATACGTACGTGTTCCTGGTTGCGCTTGGCGTGGATTACAACATTATGCTCGTATCGAGAATCCGAGAGGAGGCGGCGAGGCATGAGCGGAAAGAGGCGATCCGTCGCGGCGTCGCCCGTACGGGGGGCGTCATATCGTCGGCAGGGATTATTCTGGCCGCTACGTTCGCCGTATTGATTACGCAGCCGATGCAGGAACTGGTCTTGTTCGGCATGACGATGGCGCTCGGAATTTTGTTGGACACTTTTCTGGTGCGGGGACTTCTTCTTCCTTCCGTTCTGGCATGGCCGGAGCGAAAGACGAAGCAAATCACAAACTCTATCGAACGTTAAGGAGAGATGCGGAATGTTTCAATGGATGCTGTTTATGCATTTAGCCGGACTCGTGCTTTGGTTCGGCTCTACGATGGCTAACGTCTCTATTTTGGTGCTTGGCAGGAGGCACGCGGCTTCCCGGGAGATCGGTCCGCTCGTCCGCAAGGCGGTGCGCGTCTTCGGCTGGATGGCTCATCCGAGCTCGGTCGCGGTACTCGTCAGCGGCATCGTCATGATGGTGGAGATGAATCCGGGGGATGCGGGCAAACCGCTGTGGTTAAATTATATGGAAAAAGCCGGCGGCGTTATCGTAATTGCGGCCATCGCGATTACGGCCGTCCTGGGGAGAAAGGCGGCCAAGGCCGATCGGACCGGGGCGGGCGAGCTGCCGGGAACGAACGGCTTCGCCGCTTCTCTTCTCCTCGTTCTCGGAGGCCTATTATCCGTTATTTTTGTCGTAAGCCTCAGATTATGATGATAGCTTGGAGGAGAACCGAACCTTGAGAGTTCATCTGTTGGTCGCGGACGACGATCCGCACATTCGGGAGCTGCTGCGGCTGCTGTTCCGCAAAGAAGGGTACACGGTTCACGAGGCCGACGACGGAGAGCAAGCTTCCGCCGTTCTGGATCAAGAACCGGTTCATTTGGCGATCGTGGACGTGATGATGCCGAGGAAAAACGGCTGGGAGCTGTGCCGGGAAATCCGCAGGGACTACGACATTCCGGTACTGATGCTAACGGCCAAGGGAGAGCTGGACGACAAGGAAAAAGGTTATCTGTCCGGTACGGACGACTATCTCGTCAAGCCGTTCGAGCCGAAGGAGCTCTTGTTCCGGGTCAAAGCGCTTCTGCGCCGCTATCAGGTCGTGTCCGCGGAGCGGATCCGCTTGAACGGCACGATTATCGACCGCAACAGCTACGAGATCAAGGTGGGCGGAGAAACCGTCGCGCTGCCGTTAAAGGAGTTCGAATTGCTGGCGCAGCTGGCGAGCCACCCGGGGCGTATTTTTACGAGAGAACAGCTGTTGCAGGCGATCTGGGGAGCCGATTACGAGGGGGACAGCCGCACGATCGACGTGCACGTCAAACGGCTGCGGGAACGGTTTGCCGGCCGAACGGACGATTTCGCCATCGCGACCGTACGCGGCATCGGGTACAAAGTCGAGGTTAGAACGGAATGAAGACCCTTTACTTGCGCATCGTCGTTACGTTCGTTCTCATCTCCGCAGTCAGCAGCTTGTTCGCGTTAGGGATAGCCGGTTTTTATTATCAGACTCAATTACAAGGAGAGAACGAGCGAAAAATATTGCGCATCGGCGGGGAACTTCGCGCGTTGTACGAGCAAGCTCCCGGACTGGATTTCGGCGATTACCTTCATCGGATCGCCGGCATGGGGTTCCAGATTTATGCCGTGAACGACCGTCTGGAAGGCGTTTTCTACGGAAGACCGTTCAAGAACCGCCAACTCGATCCGGATCGTATTCGGCGCGTGCTGGAAGGAGAAACCTTCGACGGCATCCGGGAGGAACGCCGGCTGCTGCTCGGTTTTTTCGAGAACAGCCTAAGCAACAGCGTCGGGCTGCCCATGAAGGCCGAAGGGCGGAGCTATGCCGTATTCATCCGTCCGGATCTGGAGCAGCAGATCGGAGAAGTGCGCTTGTTCATGGCCGCATTGATGGGGGTCGCTTTTGTCGCCAGCGCGGCGCTCATCGTCCTGTTTTCCCGATCCATCGTCAGGCCGGTCCGTAACCTGACCCGAGCGACCCATCAGATCGTCGGCGGACATTACGACGTTATCTTAAACGTCTCGCGGCGAGATGAAATCGGCCAATTGGCCCGCGACTTTACGGCGATGGCGCAGTCGCTCAAGCAGCTTGACGCGATGAGGCAGGAATTCGTAGCCAACGTATCCCACGAAATCCAGTCTCCTCTGACGTCCATTCAGGGCTTCGCCCAGACGATCCTGGATCGGGAAGCGACGCCGGAGGAAGCGGAGCGCTATCTTGAAATCATCAGCGGGGAGAGCAAGCGGCTGTCTTCCTTAAGCAAGCAGCTTCTGACTTTGGCGGCTTTGGACAAGGAGGCCGGTTCGCTCCGAAAAGCCTCTTTCCGCCTGGACGAGCAAATCCGTCAGGTGCTGATCGTAACGGAATGGCAATGGACCGAGAAACAGTTAAACGTCGAACCGGAGCTGGCCGACATCGTCATCTCGGCCGATCCTCAGCTTCTGTACCAGGTTTGGTTGAATTTGATCGCCAATGCGATCAAATTTTCTCGTCCCGGGGGGACGATCCGGATCGAGATGGCGGTCGGACAGGACGTCGAGGTGACCGTAACCGACGAGGGCATCGGAATCGGGGAGGCGGAGCTGCCCCACATTTTCGAACGGTTTTACAAGGCCGACAAGTCCCGAAGTCCTTCCCGTTCCGGAAGCGGGCTGGGGCTGGCCATCGTACGCAAAATCGTCGAGCTCCACGGAGGCAGCGTCTCGGCGCGCAGCATTCCGGGCGAGGGGAGCGAATTCGCGGTTCGGCTGCCCCGTCGATGAGGAGGACCATGCGGCAATCTCCATTTCGGATTGAGGACCCGATTAGGTTATACTAGAGTGTGACGCCTAATCTTTCCATACGAGGTCATCATCCATGAAAACAATGAGAACAAGGTATATCGCCCTTCTGTCGTTAGTCGCGATGGGGGTCGGCTTTGTCGTCACGCTGCTGCTGCCCTATCATCCGGTTACGGAGCTGCTTAAAGGAGGCTTCGAAGCGGGGCTCGTCGGAGGGTTCGCGGACTGGTTCGCCGTAACGGCGTTGTTTCGCCATCCGCTCGGCATTCCGATTCCGCATACGTCGCTGCTGCTCAAAAACCGGGACAAAATCGCCCGATCGCTCGTGTCCGCGCTGGAAAACGAGCTGTTGAACAAGATAAGCATCCAGGAAAAGCTGAAGCAGTTTCAACTGATGAAGACGGCGGGGTCGGCTCTGACCCGTCTGGCCGCCAAGCGGAGCAACCGCGTCGGCGTCCTGAAGGTGGCGCACGCTCTGGTCGCCAGGCTGCCCTTGGAGACGTTCGCGCCTTACATCCAGCGCGCGTTTGCCGAAGCCGTCGGCCATACCGACGTGCAGCCGTTGGCCGGCAAAGCGGCTCAAGCCGTCGTACGCGAGAGGATGGACGAGCGTGCGCTGGATTACGCACTCCGGCAGGGAGGGGCATGGGCGAGCAAGCCCGAGACGGCCTATATGCTCGGCTCGATCGCCATGCAGAAGGTGTCCGAAGCCAAGGTCGGCGGATTTATGGGCTTCGCGGTACAGGCGTTCGCGGGCTTCATGAGCGAGGATAAGCTGGGCGGGATGATCCAGCAGTTGCTGCTATCGGGCATTCGGGATTTGCTCGTGCCGGGCAATGCGAACCGGGAGAAGCTGCTGGCGGAAATTCGCCGTCAGATCGGCCAGGCGGCGGAGAACGAAGATCTGCTTGAGCGCGGCAAGAGCTGGGTCGTGGATAAACTCGAGCATCCGGACAGCGGCCGGTTTCTGCTGGACCGGATGGAGTCGTTGCGGAGCTCGATTCTCTCCGCGCTGGAAGGGGAGATGGAGCGGGGCGGACGCCGGGTCGTCTCCGCGCTTCGCTACGTCGTGCGCAAGCTCCAAGCCGAGCCCGAGACGGTCGAAAGCGTGGAGCGCAAGGTGCTCGCTTTCGTCGCGGACGCCGTGGAAGCGAACCATTACCGCATCGGACTTCTGATCAAGGACAACATCGACAAGATGAACGACAAGGAGCTCGTCCGCATGCTGGAGGAGAAGATCGGCGGAGACCTTCAGTGGATACGCGTCAACGGCGCCCTGTGCGGCTTCCTCATCGGCCTCGTTCTGTCGGGCATTCAACTGCTTGCCTGACTGTATTCCGGTATTTCGAATGCTGTTCGGCAAACATTGTCCGTTCCGGATGAAGGGTACGGGTTCCGTCCTTGCGATAACCCGCCGGAGTCGTCCCCGTCAGCTTTTTGAATATGCGGTGAAAATGGGGCAGACTCTCGAAACCGCAGCGCTCGGCGATCAGGCTGACGTTGTCGTCGGTGCCAAGCAGCCGTTCCTTGGCGAGTACGATGCGTTTGGCGTTCACGTAATCGGTCGCGTTCATGCCGGTGATCTGTTTGAACACCCGGGAGAAGTGCGCGGCCGTCACGGATACGTGCTTCGACAGAGCGGCAAGACCGAGGTCCGCGTCGGGATGCGTCGCGATATAGTGGAGTACGTCCTTCATCCACTGCGGTCCGATGCCGGATTCGTTCGCGTCTCTTTCCATCGCGCTGTTCACGCGTCGGTTGATCAAGAGAAGCCATTGCTGGAGCAGCAGATTGACGGCATGGCGGTAGCCGACCGCTTTGTTCTCCAGCTCGTCCCGGATACGCTCCATCGCATCCTCCGTGGCGAGGCGAAGCGGCTCGTCCAGCTCCAGCCGATAGCGCTTGCGCTTGCGGGCAAGGTCGAAGCAGCGCAAGCTGTTGTACGGCTCGCCGATGCCGTCGGCCGAGGCGAAGCCCGGGGCGAAAAAAACGGCCGTCGACGTTACCGGGTCCTGGGGATCCTGGAACGAACGATGGATCGAATTGCCCGGCACGAGCAGCAGGTCGCCGGCTTTGATATCGTACAGCTTCTGATCGATGAAGAACGTTGCCTTGCCCGAGTAGACGTAAAAAAACTCATACTGATCGTGCAGATGGTCCGGAAGCTCCCGCTCCGGGCTTTTTTTGTCCCTATAGATGAATTCGAACGGAAACAAGGGCTCGCTCGAGAACGGTTTGCGGTAGATTTTCATCGGATTCGCCTCCATGGGATGCGGCATAGTTATAAAATATCAAAATAGAGTATGTTTTCGCAAGAATAAGGCCTTTTTACAACGATTATAGCTGATAAAATGAAAGCAGTAGAGAGGCAAGAAGCTGCGCCCGTATCGGCAGCGGCTTTTGCGAGCAAGGGAGAGAGATGACATGAGAATCGACGCTCACCAACATTATTGGTCCATAGCCCGGGGAGATTACGGTTGGATTACGCCGGCGCTGCCGGCGCTGTATCGCGACTTTCTTCCGGAGCATTTGAAGCCTTCGATCGACAAGCATCGCCTCGAAGGCACGATCGCCGTGCAGGCGGCGCCGACGCTCGCGGAGACGGACTATCTGCTTGCGCTTGCCGAGCGCGAGCCTTCGATCCTGGGCGTGGTCGGATGGCTCGATCTGCACGATCCGAACCATCGGGACCATTATCGGCGAATGGCGTCCCATCCGAAATTCGTCGGATTCCGGATAATGATCCAGGAAATGCCGGACGCTGACCGGATCTTGGAGCCGGCGTTCGTGGAAGCGTTACGCTCTTACGCCGACGAAGACGTGCCGGTCGATTTGCTTGTCCGCTCGGAACAACTGGAGCATCTCGCGCGTCTGCTGGCGCTCGTTCCGAATTTGCGCGGCGTCGTGGATCATCTAGGCAAACCGGCTATCGCCGACGGTCGCCTGGAGCCTTGGCTCTCGCAGATGCGCGAGATCGCCGGACATCCCGGCATCTCTTGCAAGCTGTCGGGCATGGTGACGGAAGCCGATCACGCGGAGTGGCGGTACGATCAGTTCGAACCGTACGTTCGCCATGCAGCCGAGTTGTTCGGTTCGGAGCGCGTTCTCTTCGGAAGCGATTGGCCGGTCTGCTTGCTGGCGGCGAGCTACGATCAAGTCGTCGAAGCGATCGAGCGCAATTTGCCCGAAAGCTGGGGAGGAACGGATCGCGCGCGCTTGTACGGACTTAATGCAAAGGAGTTCTATAAACTATGAACAAGTTGAATCGACGACAATGGATAGACGCGGGAGTTGCGGCGGGCCAAGGCCCGGCCGACGAACCGGTAACGGTGCTTCAGATCGGAGAAGGCAACTTCCTCCGCGGCTTTTTCGACTGGATGGTGCACGAGACCCGCAAGCAGGGGCTGTTCCGCGGCGGAGTGGCGGTGACGCAGCCTCGTCCGTCGGGAAAGCCGAAGATCGAGGCCTTGAACGGGCAAGATCGCCTGTATACGCTTGTCATACGGGGCCTCGATAACGGGGAGCCAGTTGAGCGGAGGGAGATCGTCTCCGTATTGGCGGAAGCGTTCGATCCGTATGGGGATTGGGAGCGGATGATCCGGCTGGCGCTCGGTCCGGACCTGCGGTTCGTCGTCTCCAACACGACGGAGGCCGGCATCGTATATCGTCCGGAGACGCTGACGGAAGGCGAGCCTATCGTTTCTTTTCCGGGTAAAATCGCCTATCTGCTTTACCGCAGATATTTGGCATTCGACGGAGCCGCCGATCGCGGCCTGCTATTCCTTCCTTGCGAGCTGCTGGAACGCAACGGAGACGCGCTGCGCGAGAGCGTGCTGAAATACGCGGAGGATTGGGGGCTTCCGGAATCGTTCCGGAAGTGGGTGACGACGGCTAACCGCTTCCTGAATTCTCTCGTGGACCGGATCGTCGCCGGTTACCCGGATCAAGAGCAAGCCGAGACGTGGTTCTCGGAATGGGGCTATCGCGACGATCTGTTGTGCGTGGCGGAGCCTTACCATCTGTGGGCAATCGAGGGGGAGCCGGAGCTTGACGAGCTTCTGCCTTTTGCGAGCGCCGGCCTGAACGTCGTATGGACGGACAGCCTGGAGCCTTATCGGGAACGCAAGGTGCGCATCCTGAACGGCGCCCATACGCTGATGACCCCGCTCGGCATTCTAAGCGGCATCGAGCAGGTGCGCGAGCTGATGGAGCACGAGAAGCTGGGAGCGTTCGTCAGGTCGACGGTGCAGGCAGAGATCATTCCGTCGCTGCCCTATCCGAAGGAAGAAATGGAGACGTACGCGAAAGAGGTGTTCGATCGGTATTTGAACCCGTTCGTTCGCCACCGGCTGTACGATATCGCGATGAACAGCGTCAGCAAGTTCAAGGCGAGACTGCTTCCTACGCTTGAACATTACGCGCGGAAGGGCGAGCGGATACCGGAAGGATTGGCGAGAGGCTTGGCCGCATTGCTTCGTTATTACCGGGTTAGACGGGAAGGGAACGAATATCGAGGGACGGCGTTCGACGGGCGGGCTTATACGGTTCGCGACGACGCGGAGGCGCTGGAGAAGCTGGCGGCGATATGGGACGAAGCCGGGCGGACGGGAGAGTCGCCGGAGCGGACGGCGGGCAGATTGCTGGCCTGCGAGCCGCTGTGGGGTCAGGATTTGTCGCAATGGCCGGGATTGGCGGCGCAAGTGGCGCAAGCCTGGGCGGAATGGAAGGAGGAGGACCGGACATGAGGGAATGGCTTCGCGTCTCGGAGCGCGACCAGGTGGTCATCGCTTTGAGGGCCTTTACGGCGGGAGAGACGATCGTTCTGGAAGACGGAACGACGCTGACGTTAACCGAAGACGTGCCCGCCGGGCATAAAATATTGACGAGACCGGTCGCGGAAGGAGACGACGTGCTCAAATTCGGCTATTCCATCGGGAAGGCGAAAGCCGACCTGCAGCCGGGAGCTTGGGTGCATACGCACAATTTGCGAACGGGACTGAAGGGGCTGCTCGACTACCGGTACGAGCCCGTGCCGCAGACGGCAAGCGCCCCAGCGCCGCGGAGGCAAACGTTCCAAGGCTATGTCCGGCCGAACGGAGAAGTCGGCATCCGCAACGAAATCTGGGTCATCAACACGGTCGGCTGCATCAACAAGACTTGCGAGATCATCGCCAACCGGGCGAGCGCGATGTTTCGCGGCCGAGTGGACGGCGTGTACCATTTCTCCCATCCGTTCGGCTGCTCGCAGCTTGGGGACGATCTTCGCTTTACGCAGAAGCTGTTGGCCTCGCTGGCGAATCATCCGAACGCCGCGGGCGTGCTCGTCGTCGGGCTCGGCTGCGAGAACAATCAGATCGAGCTTTTCAAGGAAGCGATCGGCGAGGCGGATTCGCGCAGAATCAAGTTCATGAAGTCCCAGGAATCCGAGGACGAATTGGAAGAGGGGCTGGCGCTGGTCGAAGAGCTGGTCGGGTACGCGGAGACGTTCGAGCGGGAGCCGGTGCCGGTATCGAAGCTGAAAATCGGCTTGAAGTGCGGCGGCTCGGACGGCTTCTCGGGCCTTACGGCCAATCCGCTCGTCGGCTCGCTTTCGGACCGGCTGATCGGTCTCGGAGGCACGGCGATTCTGACCGAGGTGCCGGAAATGTTCGGCGCGGAGACGATTCTGATGAATCGCGCGGCCGACGAGGACGTGTTCGGGCGAATCGTGTCGCTCATTAACGACTTCAAGCAGTATTTTATCCGGCATAACCAGGAAATCTACGAGAATCCTTCTCCCGGCAACAAGGCCGGCGGCATTACGACGCTGGAGGAGAAATCGCTCGGGTGCACGCAGAAGGGCGGACATTCCACCGTGACCGACGTCGTGCCTTACGGAGAGCGAGTGCGCGGCACCGGACTGAACCTGCTGGAAGCGCCCGGCAACGATCTTGTGTCCGTCACCGCGCTTACCGCGGGAGGCGCGCACATCGTGTTCTTCACGACGGGAAGGGGAACGCCGTTCGGCGGACCTGCGCCTACCGTGAAGCTGTCGACGAACAGCGAGCTGGCCCGGCGGAAGAAAAATTGGATCGACTTCGACGCCGGCCGGCTGCTGCAGGACAAGAGCATGGACGAATTGACCGACGAGCTGTGGGACCGGATGCTGGACATCGCTTCCGGCGAAGCGCGCACGCACAACGAAGAGAACGGCTTCCGCGAAATCGCGATTTTCAAAGACGGGGTGATTCTGTAATGAAGAAACGCAAGCTGGGCCGAACGGGACTGGACGTGTCTGTGCTGAGCTTCGGGGCTTCCTCGCTTGGCTCCGTGTTCCGCGAGACGGACGACGCCGTTGCGATTCGCGCCGTGCACGCCGCGCTAGACAGCGGCATCAATTATATCGACGTATCGCCGTATTACGGACAGACGAAAGCCGAGACGGTGCTCGGCAAAGCGATCAAGGACATCCCGCGCGACCGTTATCTTCTGTCGACCAAGGCGGGCAGATACGGCGCGGACAAGTTCGACTTCGGCGCGCGCCGTATTCGGGAGAGCCTGGAAGAGAGCTTCGGCAGGCTTCATACCGACTACGTGGATATTTTGTTTCTGCACGATATCGAATTCGTTCCTTCGGACATCATACTCGAGGAAGCCGTGCCGACGCTGCGAGAGCTGAAGCGGGAAGGGAAAATCCGCAACTACGGCATTTGCGGCCTGCCGCTTCCGCTGTTCGGGAAGCTGCTGCCGCAGATCGACGCGGACGCGATTATTTCTTATTGCCACTATTCGCTTAACGACGCTTCCCTGCTTGGCCTGCTGCCGCTGCTGGAGAGCATGGACATCGGGCTGGTCAACGCCTCGCCGCTGTCGATGGGATTGCTGAGCCTGCGCGGAACGCCGGATTGGCATCCCGCGAGCTCCAAGTTGAAGGCCGTATGCCGCAAAGCCGCGGAGCATTGCGCGAGCCAAGGGGAGAACATCGCGAAGCTGGCCATGCAGTTCTCGACGGCCAACGAGCGCGTTCCGACGACGCTCGTCAGCACGGCTAGCCCGGACAATATCCGCGATAACGCGAGATGGGTGGAAGAGCCGATGGATACGGCGCTGCTGCGGGAGGTACTGGACATTCTGGAGCCGGTGCGCGACTTGACTTGGACAAGCGGAAGACCGGAATATAACGAGGGCATTAAACTTTAAGGAGACGGAGACTATGTTGGGAATTGTGTGCGCGGAGGTCGGCCGTTTCGAGCGAGTCGAGCTTCCCGAACCCGTTGCCGGGGATGGCGAAGCGATCGTCAGCGTCAAGAGGGTCGGCATATGCGGTACGGATTTGCATGCGTTTATGGGCAATCAACCCTTTTTCGATTATCCTCGAGTGCTTGGACACGAGCTTGCGGGAATCGTCGAGCAAGTCGGAGACAACGAGGCGGGCTTGAACGCGGGAGACCGGGTCGGCGTCATTCCCTACTTGCACTGCGGGCATTGCGTCGCCTGCCGCAGAGGCAAAACGAATTGCTGCGTCTCCATGAAGGTGCTCGGCGTTCATACCGACGGGGGCATGAGAGAACGCATAGCCGTTCCGGTATCGCATTTGGTCCGGGCGAACGAACTGACGCTCGACCAAGCCGCCGTCCTGGAGCCGCTAAGCATCGGGGCGCACGCGGTAAGAAGATCCGGATTGCGGGCGGGAGAGACGGCGCTCGTCATCGGAGGAGGCCCGATCGGGCTTGGCGTCATGACCTTCGCCCGGCATGCCGGAGCGAAAGTCATCGCCATGGACGTTAACGAGGAACGGCTGGCGTTCTGCCGGTCATGGGCGCGCGTCGACGCCACGGTGAACGCGCTTGGAGACGCCTCGGCCGAGCTTGAGGCGTTGACTGGCGGCGAGCTGCCGACGGTCGTGTTCGACGCGACGGGGAACGCGAAGTCGATGACGGCCGCGTTCGGCCTGACCGCGCACGGAGGCGCGCTCGTCTACGTCGGCCTGGTCAAGACGGATATCGCCTTCCACGATCCGCTCTTCCACAGCCGCGAGCTGACGCTGATGGGCAGCCGTAACGCCACGAGGGAAGATTTCGATCTCGTCTATTCGGCTGTGAAGGGCGGCGCCGTCGACGTCGGGCGATACGTGACGCACCGGGCGCCGTTCGGGGACATGATCGACTCGTTCGGGAGCTGGCTGAATCCGGCGAACGGGGTCATTAAGGCGTTGGTCGAGCTGTAAAGCCGAATCCGTACAAGTCATCCCTCGCATTTTCTTCTTGAGGAACGGGCCGATAGCGGGTATAATCAACTACTGGTGAACAAAATAGCGTTTTACATGGAGGAGCCTGCCAACGCAGGCTTCTTTTTGTCTTTTTTGGGCATCTAAAATAGAGAAGGGGGACAGCCGCTTGGATTTTATTTTCGAACTCATGCTGATCGTTCTAATTACGAAACTTGCTGGCGATCTGTCCGTCCGCATCGGACAGCCGGCCGTTCTGGGCAAGCTGATTGCCGGAATCATACTGGGGCCCGCCGTGCTCGGCTGGGTCGGCCAAGGAAGCTTCATCTACGAAGTCGCGGACATCGGGGTGCTGCTGCTCATGTTCATCGCGGGCCTCGAGACCGATTTGGATCAGATGAGACGCAACTGGCAGTCGGCTTTCGCGGTGGCGGTCGCCGGCATTATTCTTCCCTTCGCCGGAGGGTACGGCACGGGCATCGCATTCGGATTAAGCGGGGATTTCTCGCTTTTCCTCGGGGTGGTGCTGTCGGCAACGTCCGTCAGCATCTCCGTGCAGGTGCTCAAGGATATGAACAAGCTAAGCTCTCGGGAAGGGACGACGATTCTCGGGGCGGCCGTTCTCGACGACGTGCTCGTCGTCATTCTGCTGGCGTTCATGATGAGTTTGCTCGGTACGGGAGCGGAAGTCTCGATCGGCGCGTTGATCGGCAAGAAGGCGTTGTTCTTCGCCGTGACGATCGTTGCCGGGTGGCTTGCCGTTCCGAGGATCATGAAATGGCTCGCGCCGTTGAAAGTGACGGAGGCGGTCGTCAGCGCCGCCCTGGTCGTCTGTTTCGCCTTCGCTTACTTCGCGGAGTCGTTGCAGATGGCGGGCATAATCGGAGCGTTCGCGGCGGGCATCGCCATCGGCCAAACCGGATTCAAGACGAAAGTGGAGGAGAAGATCGAGCCGATCGCCTACTCGTTGTTCGTGCCGGTCTTTTTCGTCAGCATCGGGCTGAACGTCTCTTTTGCCGGATTGGGCGGGCAATGGTTGTTGACGCTCGCGCTCGCGGTCGTCGCTTGCGCGACGAAGCTCGTCGGGGGCTGGCTCGGCGCTCGCGCGACCGGCTTCGACGGCCGATCCTCGCTTATCGTCGGGGCGGGTATGGT
>JAEZZE010000159.1 GCA_023418755.1 Bacillota bacterium
GACTTACGCATCTCCCCGCGAGCATCTGTTCGAGCAGCTGGAGCTTGGCGAGGCGGGAAGCGGCGTCTATAAAGCGGGCAAAGGAGCGGTCGGTTATCTCGCCGTCCGTCCGGACGATTGCGCCGCATCGGAAGCGGGAGCGGAGGCGCTGCGTTCTACGGTGAGGCGGGCGATGGAGATGCTCGGCGACCCGGCATGCAGTTGGAGCGCCAAGCATTACTACAAGCTGAAGCGGGGGCCTTACGTCATCGCCGCGGTATTGGAAGAGTCGGTTGCGGATGAGCCGCTCGGAATCGAGGGGCCGGTCGTCGACTTGTTCGATCCGTCGCTGCCCGTCAAGCGGAATGTTCGTCTGTCGCCGGGGGAGCAGGCGCTGCTGTTCGACGTAGAGGCAGGCCGTCCGGAGTCCGGCGAGGCAGCGGTCATCTCCGCGTCGTCCCGAATCGAGGAACTGACCCATTCTGGAGCGGGTTTTACGTTTATTGCGAGGGGACCCGCTAATATGCGGGCGACGGCGAGGTTCTATTGTCCCATCAAGCCGGTCTCCGCGACGTTCGAATGCGAGGGAAAGACGGAGCCCGTTCCGTGGGAATGGGACGAAGGGACGCGAAGCGTTCTGCTGCAATACCGGCACGGGAGCGAAAACAGGGTGGAGATAAGCGTCGATTGGGAAGGCTGACAGGGCCGTTCGTTTGGGATTTCGATAAAGACCGAAAATAGGTTATAGACAGATACGGATAAGGGGATGGAACGAAATGCCATACGAAACAATCAGGCCGGCGCAGTTGAAAAAGATGGTGGAGCGGCTTCGGGACGCGATTTACGATCCGGTTGCGGAACTCGACGTTACGGCATGGGTGACGCCGGAGCCGGTGTCCTACGAGGATCGCATGTCGGGCAATCGATTGGAGCTCGTCCCCGGAGACAGATGGGGCAAGCTGTGGGATTGCGCCTGGTTCCGCTTTGCCGGACGCGTTCCTTCCAACGGTCGCGGAGCCAAGATCGTGCTCCTCCTGGACGTGAACGGCGAACTGTGCATCGTCGATGACGAGGGAACCCCCGTGCAGGGACTGACCAACGTCAATTCCGAGTTCGACCTGTCGCTGGGCTTGCCGGGCAAGCGGGTCGTGGAGATCAGCGAGGCTGCGACCGGGGAGGAGGAGATCGAGCTATGGGCGGACGCGGGCTGCAACGATCTGTTCGGCATGTACCGGAGCGGCACGCTGAAGGAGGCGTCCGTAGCGATCTGCCGGGAGGATGTCCGGCAGCTGTACTACGATGCCGAGGTGCTGCTGGAAACGGCGGACCGGCTGCCGGAAGGCTCGGCGCGGAAAGCGCGGATCTACCAGACGCTGCAGGAGGCTTCACGGCTGCTGACTGCGCTTGATCCCGAGCGGGTCGAACGGGCGAGACGACTGCTGGGCGAGCAGTTAGCGAAACGAGGCGGGGACGCCGTGCTGACGATCAGCGCCGTCGGGCACGCGCATATCGATCTGGCCTGGCTGTGGCCGATCCGCGAGACGATCCGCAAGGGAGCCAGGACGTTCTCGACCGCGCTGCGCATGATGGAACGCTATCCCGACTACGTGTTCGGGGCCAGCCAGCCTCAATTGTACGACTGGATCAAAAGCCGCTACCCGAAGCTGTACGCGCGCGTTAAAGAACGGGTGCGCGAGGGAAGATGGGAGCCGCAGGGCGCGATGTGGGTCGAACCGGACACGAATGTGACGGGCGGAGAATCGCTCGTTCGGCAGGTCTTGTACGGCAAGCGATATTTTCGGGAGGAATTCGGGGTCGACATGAAGTCGCTCTGGATGCCGGACGTATTCGGATATACGGCCAGCCTGCCGCAGATTCTGAAGAAATCCGGCGTCGATTACATGATGACCCAGAAGCTGTCGTGGAACGCGTACAACCGTCATCCCCACCATACGTTTATGTGGGAAGGCATCGACGGATCGCAGGTGTTGACGCATATGCCGCCCGAGGATACCTACAATAGTCCGGCCGCGCCGCGCTCGATCGCGAAGGCGGAGAACGATTACCTGGACAAGAACGTGTCGGAGCATTGTCTAATGCTGTTCGGCATCGGAGACGGGGGCGGCGGACCGGGGGAGGAGCATCTGGAGCGGTTGTCGCGCGAGAAAAACCTGCTCGGTCTCGCCCCGGTCGTGCAGGAGCCGTCCTGGCGATTCTTCGAGAAGCTTGGGGAAGGAATTTCGCGGTATCAGTCGTGGCGAGGCGAACTTTATCTGGAGAAGCACCAAGGGACGTTGACGAGCCAGGCTCGCAACAAACGATTCAATCGGATCATCGAGAAGGCGCTTCGCGAGCTGGAATTTGCAGCGACGCTGGCGGCGCTGGAGAGCGGCAAGCCCTATCCGCGCGAAGCGCTGGAGGAAATCTGGAAGGAAGTGCTGCTGTACCAGTTCCATGATATTCTTCCCGGTTCGTCGATCAAGCGGGTATACGACGAGTCGCTGGAGCGGTACGCCTTGCTGCAGGAGCGCGTGGAGCGGATGATCGCGGAAGCATACACGGAGCTCGCCCGTCTGATGCCGACCGCGGAAGGCAGCGCCGAATCGACCGCCGTCTTCAATTCGTTGCCTTGGGAACGCGCGGAATGGATGAAGGCGGACGGTGAATGGCAGCGGGTGCAAGTGCCTCCGATGGGCTACGCCGTCGTTGCGGGTCGCATCGAATCGGGGGATTCCGCTTCTTCTATGGCGGAAACGAAGGCATTCGCCGGCCAATTGCAGGCATCGGCGAAGGGCCGCCTGCTGGAGAACGACGTGCTGAGACTCGCGTTCGGCGAGGACGGGACCCTTGCGTCGATATTCGACAAAGCCTGCGGTCGCGAGTCAATCGCGCAGGGACAGAAGGCAAATTCGCTGGTCGTCTATCACGATGCGGGCGATGCGTGGGATTTCCGTCAGGACTATCGTCTGAGCGGAGGCGAGCAGTTGGAACTGATCGGAATAAGCGAGCTTGCGGACGGACCCGTCGTCGGATTGCGAATGCAGTACAGGTACGGAGAGTCTACGCTGACGCAGGAGGTGCGGCTGACGCAAGGCAGCCGCCGCATCGACTTCGCTACGGCCGTCGATTGGAAAGAGTCCGGCCGAATGCTTCGCGCCTCCTTCCCGGTCAATGTCCGCTCCGATAACGTGAGCTGCGAAATCCAGTTCGGATACCTCCGCAGGCCGACGCATCGCAATACGATGTGGGATTACGCGAAGGATGAAATTTGCGCCCATCATTGGATCGATCTGTCCGAGCCGGATTACGGCGTGGCGCTACTGAACGACTGCAAATACGGACACCGGGTCGAAAATCACGTGATGGATCTCAACCTGCTCCGCAGTCCTTCGTATCCCGATCCCGAAGCGGACCGAGCCGAGCACTTCTTCACGTACTCTCTCTATCCGCATCCCGGCGATCATGTGCAGGCCGAGGTCTACAAACGCGGCTACGAGCTGAACGTGCCGTTGCGGACCGCCCCGGTGCAAGCGTCCGGCACAATCGAACGGGAGCGGTTGCCGCGGGCGCGCGCGTTCTTGCAGTCGGACAGGCCGAACGTGATGGTCGAGACGGTCAAGCAAGCCGAGGACGGAAGCGAGCTGATCGTTCGTCTGTACGAAACGGCAGGGGCGCGGGCAGAGACGTCGGAGCTGAGATTCGGATTCGATCTGGAGGAGGCGTGGACGGCCGACTTGATGGAAACCGCGCTCGAGCGGCTTGTTCCGGAAGCGGACGGCAGTCTGCGGCTATCGATGGCTCCTTTCGAGATCAAGACCCTTCGCTTGCTGCCCACAAGGAAAGACGTATCCTCCGGAACGGCGAATTAGCGTTTTATATTATTAGGAAGGGATTTCCCCGAGGGGTGTCCCTTCTTCAACGTAAAGGAGCGGTTTCATGCCAACCATCAGACCTCCGGCCGTCCCATTGGTCACGGTCGATCCTTATTTTAGCGTCTGGTCCGCTGCCGATCGTTTGTATGACGATCATACCCGGCATTGGACGGGCAAGCGATGCGGGATGACGGGCTTGATTCGAATCGACGGCAAGACGAGAAGGTTTATGGGGAAGATGTTGACGGGAGAGGACGCGAACGATGCGGAGATCGAGCCGTTTTCCCAGACGGGGCTGAAAGTCGAGCCGGTTACGACTCTGTACCGATTCGAGGGAGAAGGCGTCGAGTTAGAGGTGCGGTTCACGACGCCGCTGCTGCTCGACGACCTGGAGTTGTTGTCCCGCCCGGTTACCTATGTCATCTTTCGCGTTCGCGCCGTGGACGGAAGTCCGCATGATATTCAGCTATACCTGGACGTTACCGGGGAATGGTGCGTCAACACGGCGGATCAGCGGATCGTTTGGTCGCGTCCGGAGATCTCCGGTCTATCCGCCATGCGAATGGGAACGGAGGAGCAACAGGTACTTCAGCGCGTCGGCGACGATACGAGAATCGACTGGGGTTATTGCTACATGGCGATTCCCGAAGAAGCGGGCGCCGCGACCTCCGTTTGTTCGGCTGGGGCGCGCGAGGGATTTGCGGAACACGGTCGGCTCCCGGCCGCGGACGACGAGCGCCAGCCGCGTTCCGTGGATCAGGACGCGCCTGTGATGGCGACGGTTCTGGATCTGGGGCAGGTCGGCGCGGAAGCGGTCGAACGATATGCGATGCTGGCTTACGACGACCTCTATTCCGTGGAATACTTCGGCCGACCGCTGAAGGCTTATTGGCGAAAGGACGGGATGCGGTTCGAGGACATGCTCGTTCAGGCGGCGGCGCAGTATAGCGACGTTCAAGCCCGCTGCGAGAAGTTTAACGACGAGCTTGCGCGGGAGAGCGCGCTTGCGGGGGGAGACAGCTACAAGGAATTGCTCTCGCTTGCCTACCGCCAGGCGATTGCGGCCCATAAGCTGGCCGTCGATCCGGATGACGGGCTGCTCTTCTTCTCCAAAGAAAACTTCAGCAACGGCTGCATCGCGACGGTCGACGTAAGCTATCCGTCGATTCCGCTGTTTCTGCGATATCATCCCGAACTGATCAAAGGGATGATGAGGCCGATTTTCCGGTATGCGGACAGCGAGCACTGGCAGTTTCCGTTCGCTCCTCACGACGTAGGCTGTTATCCAAAGGCGAACGGCCAAGTATACGGGGAGAACAAGCTGGAAAACCAGATGCCGATCGAGGAATGCGGCAACATGCTCGTGATGGCGGCGGCGGTCTGTTTTTACGAACGCGATCCTTCGTTTGCCGGACAGCATTGGAAGTTATTGTCCGAATGGGCGGAATATTTGCGCTCGAACGGCCTTGATCCTGCGCATCAGCTGTGTACGGATGATTTTGCCGGACATTCCGCTCATAACACCAACCTGTCGGTCAAAGCGATCGTCGGACTGGGCGCGTACGCGGTGTTATGCCGCATGTTGGGGAAGCCCGAGGCGGAGGAGTACGCCCATGAAGCCGCGGCAATGGCGGCTCAATGGGTAGACATGGCGAAGACGGCGGACGGACACTTCAAACGCACGTTCGACGGCCCGGAGACGTCGTGGAGCTTGAAGTACAATCTGGTGTGGGATCGGCTGCTCGGGTTGTCGTTGTTCCCGGAGGAAGTCATCGAAAAGGAATGCGCCCTGTATTTGGACAAGGCGAACGTATACGGCACCCCGCTAGACGACAGGGCCGATTACACGAAGGCGGATTGGCTCGTATGGTGTGTTTCCATGGTTCGGGAGACGGACGAATTCGAACGACTGATCCGGCCGCTACGGAATTTTCTGCATGAATCGCCGAGCCGCGTGCCGCTCACGGACTGGTACGACACGATAACGGGAAAACAGGTGGGTTTCCAAAACCGTTCGGTCGTCGGCGGATTGTTTATCCGATTGCTGCAGCCTGTCTCGACGTCCTGATTGGTCCTTTTTGGAGGGCCGTTACTGGGGCGAGAAGTGTAAGTTGTGAAGAGGCGCTGATTAATCAGTGCCTCTTTGGGGTGGTTATGTGTGTTTGGGTACATGGTCCTGTTTACGCTTCCGTAAGGGGAGCGGCAATCGAACCTATGCTATCAGCTTGGAAGGCTGAAGTTTCAATCGATGCTCCCGTATGGGGAGCGACGCGGGAAAAGCAAGAGTCCGAAGCCGAAAAGCTCAAGTTTCAATTCATGCTCCCGTACAGGGAGCGACTGGCAATGACATCCTCAAGCTGCTTGTTATCCACGCTCCCGTACAGGGAG
>JAEZZE010000065.1 GCA_023418755.1 Bacillota bacterium
AAGCTCGCGAGCGTCCCGGACGGACGAGCCGACCGCTTCGGTGATTTTGTCCATTTGCTCGACGGCCCCGCTCACCGTGCCGCTGCCCTCCGCCGCCTGCTTGGACGCTTGCTCGGCCACCGACGCGACGGAAGACGATCGTTCCCCGATCGTATTCATCCCGCCGACGATTTCCAGCGCCACGTCGGCTCCGCGCTTCATGCCCTGCATCTGGGAATCCGCTCCCGCGGCGACCTCCTTCATCGCATTCGCGATCCGGTTCGCTCCGCCCGCCGCTCCGTCCGCTTCTTCGGTCAGCTGGCCGGCGGCGGCGGAAGTGACGGAAGCCGTGGACCGGATGCCCTCGACGATCGTCTTCAATTGATCGACCATCCCCTGCAAGGATCGGCCGATCGTACCGATTTCGTCCTCGCGCTTTCGCACTTTGCCGGGCACTTCGACGGACAGCTGTCCCGACGACACTTCCTTCAGAAATGCTTCGAATCCGACCAAAGGAACGATCATCCTTCTGCGCAAGAGATAGGCGATTACCGCGATCAGCAAAGCGCCCAACGCCGCTAAGATCCCGCTCATGCGCACCATTTCCTTATGAACCGCTCCGCTGGCCTCCGCCGGCACCGAAACGGTTAATTCGGCGATCGACTCCCCGGACAAGCTTCCGTAACCGGACACGACGAGACCGTGCCTCTCCCCTCCCGTTTCGACCGACTTAAAACGAGGAAGCTCGCCGGCGCCGGGAAGCGGCGCTTCGCCCGAATTCGTATCTCCTTGCGTTTCCGAACCCGGCGCGCTGCTCAGCCTCCGGCCGTCGGACGAGCGGATGGAGACGCCCGCGTTCAGAATAGATCCGATTCCCTCCACCGCTTCGTCGTCCAGCAGCCGGCCGAACAGAAGCGCGGCCGGAGACTCCGCCTCGCCCTGCTCGTCGGTCACCTGCGAGATCGCGATCACCGCCAATCCCTCCGACGTTTGAATCATTCCGTGCACGTCCGGGGTTTCCTTCACCTTATCGATGATCGACGGGTCCGCCAGCTGCCCGACGAACTCCGGAACGTCCCCGGCTTGCGTCAATACTTTGCCCTCGTAATCGACCGTTGCGACGAAGCTGACGTTCGGCACGATGTCCGGCGATACGTTGATATTGTCCTCGATCCAGCCCAGATCTTTGCCGTTAATGGCGTCCACGTAATCCTTCCATTTGGCGTTCGTAATAACGGAGCCCGACAACTGCTCCCCGAGCTGGACGATCAGCCTGTGCGCGGAATCGCTAACCTCCAGGGCATGCGCGCGCTCGATCTCCTCCAGGTCCGAGCTTAGCGTCTTGTAGTAGTACCAGCCCGCTCCGCCAAGAGGCAGCAGCAAGACGACCAGCATCAACAAAATGACTTGTACCCACAAATAATTCCAGAAACGTCGGCGCGCGGCCATATCGAACATCCTCCCGATCCTATGCCATTCAGCTATTTAGTATTTGACGCGTTCCTTTCGTAATCCTCCTTCTTTCGACGGATATTCGGATTTTTCGAATTCGTTTTATTAGATCCATCGACCTATGTCGAGTTTACATTTTCGAAACATCCCGAAATAACGTAGAAACATTCGTCTATTACTCTCTTAATACTATACATTTTCCTAAGGAGATTGCGAGATGAAAAAGAGAAGCTTAGTCGTCGCGGCGCTCGGAGTTGCTATCGTCGGCGGACTGATGTATAAAGAAGTACAATCCTCCTCGGGATTGCCCGCGCCCGGCGCCCAGTCGCCCGGAAGCGGCCCGGCATCGCCTTCCGCCACGCCCGATGCGTCCGCCGGGCAGCCCCCGGCAACGGAGCCCGCGGCAACGCCCCTGCCCGAATCGCCGTCGCCGGAGCCTTCGGACGCTCCGATCGAGATCGTCAAGCCGCCCGTGAAGGTATCGCCGGCTTTCGCTTTGCTGGCCGACAGCCTGCCGAGCCGCACGATCAAGGAGGATAAGAAAGGCTTGGCCGTCATTACCAACGCGTCCAGCCTGTACGTCCTCGTCAACAAGAAGCGCAATCTGCCGTCCGATTATGCCCCAGACGATCTTGTCGTGCCGAACGTGCCGTTCTCCTTCTCGGGCGACTCCCCGAAAAAGCAGATGCGCAAAGAAGCCGCCAAAGCGCTGGAGAAGCTGTTCGAGGCAGCGGAGGATGACGGCATCGAATTAAAGGCCGTGTCCGGGTATCGCTCCTACTCGACGCAGAAGTCGATCTTCGAGAGCAACGCCAAGCGCAAAGGCGAGGAAGTCGCCAACCGGACGAGCGCTCGCCCCGGTCAAAGCGAGCATCAAACCGGCCTGGCGATGGACGTCTCGAGCGCAAGCGTCTCTTACGGGCTGGAGGAAAGCTTCGGCGATACGAAGGAAGGCGAATGGCTGGCCAAGAACGCCTCCGCCTACGGGTTTATTATCCGCTACCCTAAGGGTAAGGAACGCATAACCGGCTATTCTTACGAGCCGTGGCACGTGCGCTACGTCGGCGAGCAAATCGCCAAAGACGTGGCGAATAAGAAAGTGACGTTAGAGCAATATTTCGAAGAAGCGGAGGAAGCTATCCGTTCCAAAGCCTAAACCAACATCGGGTGAGACTATGAACAAACGTATCCTCGTTGCCGACGACGAGCCCGGCATCGCGAATCCGGTCTCCTACGCCTTCCGCAAGGAAGGCTACGAGGTCGAAACCGTCTACGACGGCCAAGCCGCGCTGGACCTGGCGCTCAGCTTCCGGCCGCACGTCATCGTTCTGGACGTCATGATGCCGAAGCTGACGGGCTACGAAGTTTGCAAAAGACTCGACAACCGCGCGAGCATGGGCATCATCCTGCTTACCGTCAAAAACGACATCGTGGACAAAATCCTCGGCCTGGAAATGGGCGCCGACGATTACATGACCAAGCCCTTCGACCTGAGGGAGCTGATCGCGCGGGTGAAGGCGCTGCTTCGCCGTTTGGAGAAAAAAGAGCCCGAGGACGAAAAAATCGTCGCGGGCGGTCTGACGCTCCACCCGAAGCTGCGCACCGTGCTCGTCCATGACGATCCGGTCGAGCTGACGCCGAAGGAATTCGACCTGCTCGCCCTGCTGCTGTCGCACCCGGAACGGGTATTCACGCGCGACGAGCTGCTGGACGCCGTCTGGGGCTTGGACTACGCCACGGGAACTCGCACGGTCGACATCCATATGCAGAGGCTGCGCAAAAAGCTCGGAGACACCGGACAGCAGCTGTTGCATACGGTGTTCGGAGTCGGGTACAAGGCGTCCGGAGTCCATGCATGAGGGCCCTCAGCATCAAAGTCAAATTCAGCCTGTTTCTCGCGCTGCTCCTGCTGCTGACCGTATTCGTGCTCAGCATTTTCGTGCTGGAGGGAATCAAGGACCACCAGCGGACGAGAATCGAGAAGGAGCTGCTGCAGCAAACGAGGCTAGCCAATCTCAGCATCAAGCAGGCTTACAGAACTTCGCCGCCCATCGAAGCGCAGCAGTTTTTGCGCGCCAGAGGCCAACAATTCGCGATGGACCTCGCGGTTTATTCGGGACTGCACGTCGTGCTGTACGACAAAGACGGCAAAAAAGTCGGGGACTCCGTTCCGCTCAACTCGGTCTCGTACGGAGTGGACAACGCGCTCCGCTTCGCCCTGGAAGGGAAAATCGCCTACCAGAGCGAAGACTCGTCGATCCTCTATCTGTCCCCGATCCAAGGGCCGGGACAGCAGATGGGCGTCATCCAGTTTCAATATTCGTTAGCCAACGATCTGCGTTTCTACCATACGATCGCCGGCCTTTTCGCTTGGACCGGGGCGGCCGTTCTGGCTGCGAGCTTTATTCTCGGCTATTTGTACTTCTCCCGGGCCGCGTCCTCCATCGCCAAGCTGAACCGCTCCGCCGAACGAATCCGCAAGGGCGACTTCCTGACCCGTCCCCCTCTCAAGCGGCGGGACGAGCTGGGCCAGCTCGGGCAGGAAATTTATTATATGAGCAGCGAGATCCGCAATAACATTTCCGGCATGAAGCAGTTTATCGGAAATATCAGCCATGAATTCAAGACGCCTCTTACGTCGATTAAAGCTTACTCCGAGCTGGTGGAGCTGTATCCGGAGGACGTCCCCTTGGCGGAGGACGCCGCGCGTCATATCGGAGACGAAGCGGACCGCCTGACCGAAATGATCGATAAGGTGCTGCGGCTGTCCTCGCTGGAAAAATACGACTTCGACTACCGCCCGGAGAAAGTCGACATGGCCGAGCTGCTCCTGAACCTTATCGGCCGAATGAAGGCAAAGGCGGAAAGATTCGGCGTCGAGCTCGTTCCGGTTCTGGAGCCGGGTGCCGCGTGGGCCGATCGCGAAAGCTTGGTCCATATTTTCATGAATTTGCTCGACAACGGCATCAAATACAACGTGCGGGGCGGCAAAGTGACCGTATCCAGCCGGGAAGCGGACGGCCTCTGCGTCGTCGAAATCTCCGATACGGGCATCGGCATTCCCGACGAGGCCCGGGAACGGGTTTTCGAGCCGTTCTATACGGTGAATAAGGATCGGTCCCGACGCAGCGGCGGAACGGGACTCGGTCTCGCGCTCGTCAAACAGTTGACCGAGAAGCAGGGCGGATCGGTGGAGCTGGCTAGCGCCGGGCGCGGAACGACTTTCCGGCTTTCCTTTCCTCTCCGCCCTTCCTTCCGAATCCACCCGAACAAGGAGTTGACCTGACGTGACGAAATGGCGCAACGCATTGGCCGTTTTGGGATTAGCGTCCTTGCTTCTATCGACCGGCTGCGGATCGCAATGGGGAGCGGACCGGCAACAGATCGAGATCGCGGGCCAGACGATTACCCTATTGGACAATCCGGAGCTGGCCGCCTACGAAGAGACGGAGATCAACGAGATCGTGAGGCTCGACGACGTTCGCGGCACGGACTGGCTTAGCGACGATCAGCTGCTGGTCGATCGGGAGAACAGGGAGATGAAGCCCGTACGGGCGGAAGGAGCCGATTGGTATCCGCGCAACGTCTACGTTCACGAGCTGTCCAGCGGGGTCGAAGTCCCGATCGCCGCTTCGGGGGAGAACCAAGGCTATGCCGTGGCCAGCCCGGACAGGACGAAGGTGTTCTACAAATCGTTCTCCCTTCAGAGCCATACGGGCAAAGGACATGTCGCGAATCTGGCGTCCGGCGAATCGGCGGCCTTCACGGACGAAGATGAAATCGCCGTCGATAACGGCCGCTGGGTGGACAACGAATCGCTCGTCTACTCGACGATCAACGGGCAAATCTACGAATGGAGGACGCGTGCGAATCGCTCCGCGCCTCGTCTGCTGCTGGATAGCGATGAGATGTTTCCCGGCAATTTGGCATTGCTCGGCGACAGGCTGTTCTATACGACGCTGCAAGGCGCATTGATGACCCAAACCGCGTCCGAACGGTCACGGCTGGAGACGAAAGGCCAAGTCGCGTGGATGGTTCCCTCCCCCGACGAAAAACGGTTGGCCCTCGTCAGCCGCAGCAAGCGGGGCCGCGAGATGGAGCTGCTGATTACGGATCTTCAAGGCAACGTACTGCACGCGATTGCCCAGGATTCCCAGCTGTACGGGGTAGCCTGGTCCCCTGACGGCAGCCGGCTCGCTTACGCCGCGATTACGCCGAGCGGGACGGTCCGCGGCATTTACGCGGCGGACGCGTCCACCGGGCTATCCGTTCCTTTGTCGCTGGACATCAAGTTTCTGGCCGATCCTTTGCGCTGGAATCCGTCCGGCAATCGGCTCATGGTTACGTCCACCTTGCCCGACGACCAGCAAAACCGGAACCGTTTCGTGACCTATCTGGTCAGAGTGCCTTAATGCCTCCGACAAAAAAGCAAAGAGGACCTCGACCTCCACTTGGCAGTGGATTTCGAGGTCCTTTCGCGTGTAAATCGGGAGGTTCGCAAGTCGAGCGAACCTCCGGAACAGTGCTCTGTCTTTACAGGCCGAGCCACTGTTTGAACAGTTGCTTGGTCGTATCTTTGTTCATCGCCGCGATCGAAGTGGTGAGCGGAATGCCTTTCGGGCAGGAGCGGACGCAGTTTTGCGAGTTGCCGCAGCCTTCGATGCCGCCTTCTTCCATCAGCGCCTCGAGACGCTCGTGCGCGTTCATCTCGCCCGTCGGGTGAGCGTTGAACAGACGCACTTGCGAGATCGGAGCCGGCCCGATGAAGCTGTTGCGATCGTTGACGTTCGGGCATGCCTCGAGGCAGACGCCGCACGTCATGCACTTGGACAGCTCGTATGCCCATTGGCGCTTCGACTCCGCCATCCTCGGTCCCGGACCGAGATCGTAAGTTCCGTCGATCGGAATCCAGGCTTTGACCTTCTTAAGCGCGTTGAACATGCGTTCGCGGTTGATGACCAGGTCGCGCACGACCGGGAACGTCGACATCGGCTCCAGCCGGATCGGCTGCTCGAGCTTGTCGATCAGCGCGCTGCAAGCTTGGCGCGGCTTGCCGTTGATCACCATCGAGCAAGCGCCGCACACTTCCTCCAGACAGTTGGACTCCCAGCATACCGGAACGGTCTTCTCGCCCTTCGCGTTGACCGGGTTGCGCTGGATTTCCATCAACGCGCTGATGACGTTCATGTTCGGGCGGTACGGAACCTCGAATTCCTCCGTGAACGAAGGGGCGTCCGGACGCTCCCGGCGAGTAATGATAAATTTGACTTTACGACCCGTCGCCGACGCGGTCGGCGCTGCTGCAGTTGCTTCCGGCATGGATTAGCCCTCCTTCTTCTTGTTGGTGGAATAGTCGCGCTTCCGCGGCTGGATCAGCGATACGTCGACGTCCTCGTACGAAATTTGCGGACCTTCCGGAGTCCATTTCGCCTTCGTCGTCTTCAGGAAGTTGTCGTCGTCGCGCTCCGGGAATTCCGGCTTGTAGTGCGCTCCGCGGCTTTCGTCGCGCATCAGCGCCCCGACCGTCATCGACTCGGCCAGCTCGAGCATGTTCCACAGCTGGCGGGTGAACGCCGCGCCCGAGTTGTTCCATTGCGCCGTATCGTTAATATTGATGTTTTTGTAGCGCTGCTTGAGCTCTTTGATCTTGCCGACCGTTTCCTCGAGCTTCTTGTTGTAGCGGACGACGGTCATGTTGTTCGTCATCCATTCGCCCAGCTCTTTGGCCAGCACGTACGCGTTCTCTTTGCCGTCCATCTTCGTGATCGCTTCGTACTTGGACGCATGCTTATTGCGCTCGCGCTCGTACACGCTCTCGGGCACGTCCTCGGCCGACTTCTTCAACCCTTTGACGTACTCGATCGCCTTCGGTCCGGTCACCATGCCGCCAAAGATCGCGGACAGCAGCGAATTCGCGCCGAGACGGTTCGCGCCGTGGTATTGGTAGTCGCACTCCCCGCAGGCGAACAGCCCCGGGATGTTCGTCATTTGATTATAGTCGACCCATAGGCCGCCCATCGAATAATGCACCGCCGGGAAAATCTGCATCGGAATTTTACGCGGGTCGTCGCCCGTGAATTTCTCGTAGATCTCGATGATCCCGCCGAGCTTGACGTCAAGCTCCTTCGGATCTTTGTGCGACAGGTCGAGATACACTTTGTTCTCGCCGTCGATGCCGAGCTTCTGGTTGACGCACACGTCGAAAATTTCCCGAGTCGCGATATCCCGCGGCACGAGGTTCCCGTATGCCGGATATTTTTCCTCGAGGAAGTACCACGGCTTGCCATCCTTGTACGTCCAGATGCGGCCGCCTTCCCCGCGCGCGGATTCGCTCATGAGGCGGTTTTTGTCGTCGCCCGGAATCGCCGTCGGGTGAATCTGGATAAATTCGCCGTTCGCGTAGTAGACGCCTTGCTGGTACACCGCGCTGGCCGCGGTTCCCGTATTGATGACCGAGTTCGTCGTCTTGCCGAAAATAATGCCCGGTCCGCCCGTCGCCAGAATGACCGCGTCCCCGCGGAACGTAACCGATTCCATCGTGCGCAGATCCTGAGCGGAAATGCCGCGGCATACGCCGTCGTCGTCGAGAACGGCTCCGGTAAACTCCCAGTGCTCGTATTTCTGCACGAGGCCCGCCACTTCCCAGCGGCGAACTTGTTCGTCCAGCGCGTACAGCAGCTGCTGCCCGGTCGTCGCGCCCGCGAACGCGGTGCGGTGGTACTGCGTTCCGCCGAAGCGGCGGAAGTCGAGCAAGCCTTCCGGGGTCCGGCTGAACATCACGCCCATCCGGTCCATTAAGTGAATGATGCCCGGCGCCGCTTCGCACATCGCTTTAACCGGAGGCTGGTTCGCCAGGAAGTCGCCTCCGTATACCGTATCGTCGAAGTGCTCCCACGGGGAATCGCCTTCGCCCTTCGTATTGACAGCCCCGTTGATGCCGCCTTGCGCGCATACGGAGTGAGATCTCTTGACCGGAACAAGCGAGAACAGATCGACGCGAACGCCGGCTTCCGCCGCTTTGATCGTCGCCATCAGGCCGGCGAGGCCGCCTCCGACGACTATGACTTTTTGAGTTGCCATGTGTAGTTACTCCTCCCTTAACCTACCGATGCCGCGCTTAGCGCCGCTGCCGCCGCCGTAGCGAACTCGTCGCTGCGGAATGCGAAAATGGACAGCAAGAACAGAACCGCCAGGATGACGAAGACCCCCATGCAAATTCTGGAGGAAATCTTCTGAGCCCGAGGACCGACGGTAATTCCCCAACTGACGAGGAAAGCCCACAGTCCGTTCGCGAAGTGGAACGTCGCGGCGAGGACGCCGATCGCATAAGCCGCCGCGGTAACCGGATTGCTCAGAATATTATTCATGTGCTGTCCGAGATCTTCGTGAGCGACGTTGCCTAGGGCGAGTTGGATCCGGGTATCGTAGAAATGCCACGCAACGAAAATAAAGGTAATGACCCCCGTAATCCGTTGCCAAGCGAATGCCCAGTTGCGTCCGTAACTGAATCTGCCCGTATTGAGGTTCGACTGGTAGGCGATGTATAGACCGTATACCCCGTGGAACAGAATCGGCAACCAGATGAGGAACATCTCCAAGAAGAAGATCAGCGGAAGGCTGTTCAACAAGTCGATGCTCTTCGAGAACCCTTCCTGCCCCCCCTCGAAGGCCGAGTAGTTCGTCAGCGCATGCTCGACGATGAACAGGCCGAGCGGGATTACGCCAAGCAGCGAATGAAGCTTGCGCGGTAAATAAGAATTACCTTTCATGTCTAAGTTTGTTCTCCTTTCGCGTCCGTGCTTCGACATCGGATGACGATGCTCGTTGCACGGCTGGCATTCGTCACCATTTTGTCACCGTCTTTAAGGTTACTCTATTTTCGCTTATAATGGAACTGCTTATTTAATATTATCGGTTATAACGATCCTGCATAAGAGATGAGGGACGATTATGCTTGAAGATATGCGTCTGTTCGCGACGATCGTGGAGCAGACAAGCCTGAACAAGGCGGCGGAAAGATTGAACTTGTCCCAGCCGGCGTTGTCCCGTCGGCTGGCCAGGCTGGAAGCGGAGCTGGAGGTCGACTTGTTTCGCAGGATCGGCAAAAGGCTGGAGCTCACCGCGGCCGGCCAGGTCACCTACGAATTCGCGCTGGAGCTTAGGCGCTTCCACGGCAGCTACTTGCAGAAGCTGAACGCTTACAAGTCGTCCGAGGCCCATATCGCCACGATCGGGGCCAGCCTGACGACGCTGCAGACGACGCTGCCCGATCTCGTAAGAGCGATAACCGAAAAGCACCCCAACCTGGAGATCAAAGCGATCACCGGCAAATCGCACGAAATCGCCGAGCTGGTCAAGGAGCGGAAAGTCGATTTCGGCATCGTCGCCTCTTCCGTGATCGACGATCCCGCCATTACCAGTTTACCCTTATTCGACGATCATCTCATCCTGGTGCTGCCCAGAACCCATATTATATTAGAAAGAACGCATATCGAGATGGCGGACCTGCAGAATCTGCCGATGATTCTGTTCGCCCCCGGAACGTGGTATCGCACGCTCACCGACGAATTATTAAAAAAATATAACCTCAAGCCCGACGTTCGCATGGAAATCGACTCTTTCGAAGCGATTATCCGGCTGCTGTCCGCTTGCCGCGCTGCGACGCTGCTTCCCAAATCCTACCTTCGCGAGCAGGTGCTCCTAGACAACGATCTGTACCTCGTGCGCATCAAAGAGCTTGAGGAGACGAAGCGAACGACGTTTCTTATCCATGGGGACCCGGCCTGGCTTGCCCCGTCGACGCGTTATCTCATCGAGGAGACGAGCGACTATTTCAACCGCAAATCCGCCCGGCGCAAAGAATCTTAGAGAATTCTCACCGGGCGCGTCTGCCTGATCTTTCCTCTTCTATCCCGCGAATGGCTATGGTACCTTTTACAACGAGTCGGGGCTATCCCCAATTTGTTCAGGAGGAAGATACCATGACTAACCGTTGGAAAAAAATCGGCGCGCGTTCGGCCGCGCTTGCTCTGGGCGCGGCTATCGCGATCCCGGGACTGACCGCCCATGCGGCCTCTACCTATACGGCAAAGGATTCCGATACATTTTGGAAGCTTTCCCGGCAACTGAATATCCCCATGAAGCAGCTGATGGACGCGAATGCCGCCATAGATCCGCTTAACATTTACGCCGGTCTGAAGCTGGTTATTCCCGATGCTCCCGCCGCGAATAAGCTGGCGGCGGCTTCCAAGTCCGATCAGCCGGCGCAAACGGTGTCGACCGTTTCCGGCCAATCGCTCGCCTTCTCCAAAGCGTTGGACATCAAAGCGAGCGCCTATTCGGCGGCGGCGGAGGAAAACGGCAAGTGGGGCGCCGTCGACTACTTCGGCAATCCGCTGAAGCTCGGAACGATCGCGGTCGATCCCGCCGTCATTCCGTTCGGCTCCAAAGTGTACATTACCGGCTACGACTTCTCCGGACTTCCGGAGGGCGGCATGATCGCCACCGCGTCCGACGCGGGCGGCGCCATCAAAGGCAACCGGATCGATATTTTCGTGCCCGGCTCGCGTTCCTTCGTATCCGACTTCGGATTCCAGAACGTCAAAGTGTACGTCTTGAAGTAACAGGGGAATGTCCCATAAGCCAGGCAAGTTGCTCCAAAAGATAATCGACGATAAAGGCGCAAAGTGCATGTACCTCCCTCCGTTGCTATACGCTCCTGAAATTTGAAAAGGTAAACCCGTTATTAGGTGATTTCAGGAACGTATGAGGCAGTCTTCAGGCTAATCATGACCCACAACTATCCAGTTAATTACCAGGGAGTTTTGAATGGGGTTATGAGATGCTTCAATATCAACGAATCTCGTTCATAAGACATTCCCAGTTCAGGCCAATAAGCCCGCACGACGTGCTTATCAATCGCACCCGGAACCAGTTCAGGCCAATAAGCCCGTACGACGTGCTTATCAATCGCACCTGGGACCAGTTCAGGCCAATAAGCCCGCACGACGTGCTTAT
>JAEZZE010000303.1 GCA_023418755.1 Bacillota bacterium
CCGTATTTGACCGCGTTCTCGACGATCGGCTGCAAACACATTTTCGGAACTTCGATGCCCAGCCAGCGTTCCTCCACCTCGAACTCGGTATGAACCCGGCCCCCGAGCCGAGTCTCGATAACGGTTACATAATGCCGCAGCTGCTCAAGCTCGCGGCGAAGCGGAGCCCGCGAAGCTTCCTCCCACTCGCTGCCGTACCGAAAAATTTGCGACAGCGCCAAGATCACCTTGCCCAGCCGGTCGTTCTCCCGCTCGTCCAGCATCCAGTAAATCATGTCCAGCGTATTGAATAGAAAGTGCGGATTCACTTGGGACTGAAGCGCCTGAAGCTGGGCGTTCTTCTCGCTGATGGAAGCCAGCTTGATCCGCTCGATCAGCTCATCCATCTGGCGAACCATCCGGTTGAACGAACTGACGAGCACGTTCAGCTCCTGATACGATTGCACGTGCACCTGTCCCTTGAAGTTGCCGAGCTCTACTTGCTTCATCTGCTGTATCAGCCTCTTGAACGGAGAGGAAAAGGAACGGGACACGAGCGTCGCCAGCGCGGTGGCCGCAATGACGAGCACGATGACGACGGACAGAAGGAAGCGCTGCGTCTCCCTGAGCTCCAACTGCAAGTCCCGGGTCGGCGTAATGCCGATAACCGTCCAGTCCGCCGTCCGGATTCCGGCCGCCGTGATCATGGCGTCCTCCCGCTCAGTCATCAACACCTCTCCGGTCTTGAGCGGTCCGGGCCATCCGAGCGGTATCCGGTCCATGTCGGACAGAACGGGATTCGTGCGGATGATCTCTACCCCGTCCGCGGCCTGAATCACCACGTTGCTGCCGGGTCCCAGGCTCGCGTTGGAGAGGGCGGAGACGATCGCGTCGGCGTCGGTCTCGATCAGCACGATCCCGACCGGCTTCAACGCGCTCAGTTCGAACAACTGCCGGCCGAAGGCGAAAACCGATTTTTCGATGCCTCCGCTCATCAGCGAACGGGGATAGACGCCCAGCCAGATCATCTCCCCGGTCGAGCGCTGCAGCCGGGTGTACCACTCCTGCTCGGAGTGATCGCGGACGGTTGCCCCGACCGAACGGTCGAAGCTGTACACCTTGCCCCGGTTAGTTACGATATGAATCCCTACGATGTCGTTGCGGGAATAAAAAATAGCTCCGAGAATGTCGGTAATTCTGCGCTCCAGATTCACGCCTTCCACGGTCCGGTCGGAGGACGGATCGCGGAGCAGCCTCATCAGCTCGTTGTTGGAATTGAGCGATTTGGTCACGCTGTCGTAGCCCTTGAGCATCAGGTCGAACAGGCCGGCCGTCTGGGATATATTCTTCTCGGCGACGCTGCTCATCTTGTCGCGAATCTGCTCGGTGGCGCGCTGGTAATAGACCAGGCTGACGATCAGCAGCAGCCCGAGCATGCAGAACAGGAAAATGAGAAACAGGCGGCCGTGAATGGATCGAAAATTTATCATTCTCCCATGTTAACCCTTAACCGCGCCGGCTACCATCCCTTTCGTTATTTTCTCCGCCAGCAGGAAATAGATAAGGACGACCGGCAGCGCGCCGAGCACGAGGAATGCCCCGATGGCGCCGTAGTTGACGGAGTATTGGCTGACGAAGCTGTACACTCCGAACGGCAACGTCTTGAGCTTCTCGGAAGAGATGAACGTTGCCGCCAAGATATACTCGTTCCAGATGTTGATGAAGGCCAAAATGCATACGGTCATAATGGGCGGGACCGAAACCGGAAGCACGATGGAACCGAAAATACGCAGAGCTCCGGCGCCGTCCATTATCGCCGATTCTTCGATCTCCGTCGGAATCGTCCTCATGAAGCCGCTCAGAATGAACACGGCGATCGGCGTCTGAAAAGCGATGTACGGCAAAATCAGGGATAGATGCGTATTGAGAATGTCCACGTTCTTGAAAATAAGCATCAGCGGCAGCAGCGTCGCTTGAAGCGGGATCATCATGCCGAGTAAAAACAGGAGCATGACGAGCTGGCCGTATTTCCAGCGGAAACGGGTAATCGCGAACGCCGTCAGCGAAGCGAGCAAAATGATGCTCAGCATCGTAACGATCGTTACGAACGCGCTATTGTACAGATACTTCCAGTAGTTCCCGCTTTCTATTGCGGCGGAATAGTTGCTCCACTGCCATACGGACGGCAGCGAGAAGAAGCTTCCCGACAATATCTCTTCGTTCGTCTTAAGCGAATAAATCAACAGCCAGACGAGCGGGTACAGCTGCGTGACCAGCAGAACGCCGAAAAAGGCGAATACCGCGATTTTGCCGATAGAAAAGCGGCGCGTCCGCCGGACGTTGGCGGCAGGCGCGTTCTTGGCCAGAGTTACGGATGGGTTCATGCGAAGCGCCTCCTTCATTACGAGTATCGTTTGTCCAGCCGGTTAAACAGAAGGTTAATGAGCACGGTGGCCGCTAGGCAGACGACAACCAGAAAAGAAGCGATGGCGCTTCCGTATCCGTACTTCATGGACAAGAAGCTCATATTGTACATATAACTGGCAAGAACGTTGGTCGCGTTCGCGGGCCCTCCGCCCGTCATGACCATGATCAGGTCGAACGATTGGAGCGAACCGATGAACGAAAGAACAACGGAAATTTTGAAAATCGGGACGATCAGCGGCAGCGTGATGTAGCGGTCCGCTTTGAAGCCTGACGCGCCGTCGATCTTGGCCGCTTCGTAGATGTCTGCCGGGATGTTCTGGATTCCGGTGAATTGGATCAGAATGTGGTACCCCAAATACTGCCACAGGGCGACGACAATGATGGCGTAGATCGCGATTTTCGGCTCGGTCAGCCACGAATGCGTCCAAGATTCCAAACCGAGCTGGATCAGAATTTGATTGATCATGCCCCCCATGGGGGCCGGGTTATAGATCGTCTTCCATAGCTGGCCGATGACGGCGACGGACAGGATGACCGGCAGAAAATAGCTCGAGACGAGAAAGCCGGTCCTTCGAACGAATCGGCTGATCAGGATGGCCACGAACAGGGCGACCGGCAATTGGATCAGCATGGAGAAACCCGCAAGCAGAAACGTCCTGCCAACCGCGGGCCAGAGCAAAGAATCGTTCGTTAACATTTTTGCGTAATTGGCCAGACCGACGAACTTCGATTCGCCGATGCCGTTCCAATCGAGCATTCCGTTATATACGGATACGAGGATCGGCGCGAACACCAGGCAGCTGTACAGGAGCAAGCACGGCAGCACGAATGCCGCTATCGTCCACCCGGATACTTTCAACACTTTCAAGGCTCCCGCCCCCTTCAAGCTCTTCACCGATGACGAAAGGGAAGCGCGAATGCGCCCCCTTCGTTCTTAGCGACGGATTATTCCTTGTTCTCTTCGTAGCCTTTTTGATGCTCTTTGGCCACCTCGGCCGATTCTTTCTTCGCTACGAACAGGTTTTGGATGCTGGACAGGTGGACTTGGGCCGTTCCCGGATTCATCGTGTTGTCGAACGCGAGATCCCCGCCCTTAACGTCCTTGAACATGCTTAGCACTTCCATGGCCATGTCGGAATAACCGGCCGCTTTGAAATCTTCTTCGATGTTTTGAGCGACGCCGACGGCGCCTTTCACCGCGAACGCTTCTTTCGGGTAGTTCAGCATGAAGTAGTTCAGGAAGTCGAGCGTCTCCGCAAGGTGCTTGCTGTTCTTGGATACCGCGAACGCGCTTCCCGGAGCCAGCATGAATTCGTCCGGATTGCCTTTGCCGCCGACCGTCGGGAACTTGAAGACGCCGACTTCGCCGTTCTCGCCGACCGTCGAGGTCTCGATGCCGCCGGTTGCCCAGCTGCCCATGAAATACATGGCCGATTTGCCCGTCTTGAACAGGTTCTCGCCGGCGTTGTAATCGAAGGACGTCGCGCCTTCCTGGAACGCTCCGGCTTGAACGAGCGATTGGAACGCGTCTACGGCTTCGGTGAACGCAGGGTCCTCGAACGTTCTCTTGCCGTCCAGCACGTCTTGCAGGAAGCCCGGCCCGCCGTTCGTGCGGAGCAGGATGTTCATGAACAGAAACGATCCGGTCCAGGAGTCTTTCTCGCCGATCGCGATCGGCGTCATGCCTTTGGATTTCAGCAGCTTGACGGTATCCACCAGCTCTTCGAACGTCGTCGGCACCTTAGCGCCCGCTTCGTCGAACATTTTCTTATTGTAGTAGACGAGCGCGATGTTGTTGCCGTCCGGCAAGGCGTACAGATTGCCGTTGAAGGAGTAGTAGTCCAGGATGCCTTCCTGGAACGTCCCCTTCAATCCGTTCTTCTCGACCATCTCGTTCAGCGGCGCGAACAGGTCCGCGTCCACGAACGGCTGCATCTGGGCGGCCGGGTTCACGATCGTGATGTCCGGCACTTCCTTGGAAGCCGCTTGCGTCTTGAGCTTCAGCTTCTGTTGGTCCGTATTGAGGGAATCCAGCTCGATTTTGATATGGGGATTATCGGCTTCGTACTGCGCGACGATCTTGCGCAGCATGTTGTACTTCGGATCGGTCGGGTCCGGGTAGATATTCTGGAACGTAATGGTGACCTTTTCTTTGCTGCCGCCGGATTCGCTCGCCTTGGGCGATTCCGAGACCGCCGGGCTGTTCGCCGGCGAGCTCGTATCGTTTTTGCCGTTGCCGGAAGATCCGCAGGCGGCCAAGCCGACCGCGAGCAGGCCAGACATGGCGGTGAGGAGCATCTTTCTATTCAAAACTTTCATCTTACATCCCCCTTGATGTTTTGATAAATTCATTATCCGCCGAAGCGCATGGACGAACAATAAAGTTACTTAAGGGTTGATGTTTGTTTTTTTAAGGTGGCCCTCTTCGCGGCGACGCTCAGCGCAGCCGAATCGACGCGCTTTATCCGAAAAATCATGCCGCCCGAAATCCGAACGATTTTTATTTTCCGGCGCTACATTCCCGAATTTACAACGATAAAATACGCCTTTAACAGCTCGTTAACAAAGCGAAAGAGATAGCAGAATCGTGCAAGTTAATAGCGGATTCGTCACTTTCTTGGAAGAAATCCCGTTGTTACAATGAGCATATCGATCCAGCATGCTGATTGATTTTCAAGGGAAAAGGCAAGGAGGGTATACGGCGGAATTCCAGGATGAAAGCGTTTTATTTTTAAAGTTGTACATCGGCTATATCCATTTTATCCACGAGGGGGAAACCACGAGTCATGAAAAAATACGGTATTTGGACGTTAGCGGTCCTCATGCTTGTCGGCGTTATTCTGTCGGGGTGCGCCAAAAACGATAGCCCGGGCAATAGCAATACGGCTTCGGGGCCGGCCAAGGAAGGAGCCTCGGCTCCGCCGGAGCAAGTGACGATCACGATGTGGAACCGTCTGGGGAAAGACACGTTCGACAGTGTGATCGCCGGATTCCAGGAGAAGTACCCGAACATTAAGGTGAAGCTGGAGAACATGCCGGAAGCGGGCGGCGACGTCGCGCAATTCCAGGCGGCGATCAACGGCAACGAGCTGCCGGACGTCTTCGTCAGACCGACCGGGTATTCGATCTCGCAGCTGGTCAAGCTGGACAAAGTCCACAGCCTCGATGAAGTGTTTCCGGCGGACACCCACGGCGATTACACGGACGGCACGTTCGCGGAGGGCTACGGAAGCATCGGCGGAACCGTGTACACGTTCCCGTTGTTTTCTTCCCTGCACGGCGCCTTGATGATGTATTCCAACAAAAAAGTGTTGGCGGATCTCGGATACTCGGAAGCGGACATCCCTACATCATGGGAGGAGTTCCTCGCCTTCGGCAAGGAGCTTCACGAGAAGTCCGGCGGCAAAACGTATGCGCTGACGTTCGGCGCGGCGACGAACTACATGGCTACGTACCTGATGAACCAGCTCTCGGCGCCGATCGCGCCGGAATCCGGCTTCAACTACAAGACGGGCCAGTACAATTACAACACGCAGGGCTACATCGAAACGATGCAATACCTCAAGAAGGCTTACGACGAAAAAGTGCTGCATCCCGCCACGATCGACGCGGATACGGGCAAAGCCTACTCGTTGATCAAAACGGGCGAGGTCGCCTTCATGGTCGGCGGCAACTGGAGCGGAGACTATCTCAGTTCGGGAGATGACGGGACCTTCACTGCCGACGATTGGGGAGTCGCGCCCATTCCGTCCAAAAACGGCGGTCCGCAGTTCCAATACTTCGAGGGCGGCTCCGGCGAATACCTGTACGTGTCGAAAGAAACGAAGCACTGGCCCGAAGTGAAGCTCTTCCTGGATTATCTTAACGATAATATGTACGCGCAGGTCGTCAAATCCGGCCAGACGCTGCCTTCCAAGAAAATCGAACTGGTCGAAGACGCGGAGCCGCCGTTCGAGCAATACGAGAAAATCTCCCGAATGATGGTGGAATTCAAGCGGTTGACTCCGACCGTCTATCGAAACAATCCCGCGGCAACCGAAGTGATGTCGCAATACGGCAGCTTCGCGCCGAAAGAGAACGTCGGCACGATTTTCCTCGGTTATCTGCAAGATCAGCTCAAAGATTTGGAGAAGCCGCTCCAGAAGCTGACCGAAGACAGCAACGCCGCGCTGCAACGCGCCATCGACGGGTCCGGCGGCGCCGTGAAGCCGGAAGATTTCATCTTCCCGGATTGGGTGCCGGGAGAAAACTACAACCCGTAACGGCCGAGAGAGACGGAAAGAAGACAGCGCTGCTCGCAGCCTCGGGCTGCCCGTCGAATGTAACGGCGGGCGGCCGCGTCTTCCATGATCGCAGAACAGGAGGGATGGCATGCGGACCGGGAAAACACGGGCCAGAATCAATCCGCAGCTCCGCCGCAGGTATATTTGGGCTTATATTTTCATCTTGCCTCAGTTGCTTTATTTTCTGCTTGCGTCCCTATACCCGATCGTGATGAGCTATGTCTACTCCTTCTACGAATGGGACGGTCTGGGGCCGCTCGTCGATTACGTGGGCTTCTCCAACTACGCCGAGCTGCTTCGCGACGACATGTTCTGGAACAGCTTCTATAACGCTTTGATCTACGGACTTGCCGCCACGGCGCTGACGATTGTCGCGTCGTTCCTGCTGGCGCTCGTGCTGAACGACCCTACCATGAAAGGCAAATCGCTCTACCGCACGCTCTACTTTCTGCCCGTCGTCACCGTTTCGTCGATCATCGGCATTATTATGAATCATATTTTCGGGATTCAAGGCTTTACGAACCAGTTTCTGCAGAGCCTTGGCTGGATCGACGAGCCGATCCGGTTTTGGCTCGACCCCGTTCTCGCGATGATCATGCTCATCTTGGTCGGTTCATGGAAGCATATCGGCGTCGTGATGATTTATTGGCTGGCGGGTCTGCAAATGATTCCGACGGATCTGTACGAAGCCGCGAAAATGGACGGGGCGGGCTACTGGAAAATGCTGATGAAAATCACGCTGCCGCTGCTGAAGCCGGTGGCCGCGACCATTCTTCTTCTGACCGTCGGAAGCAGCCTTCACGTTTTCGACCTGGTCAAAACGCTGACCGACGGCGGCCCGTACCATCGCACGGAAACGATCGAGCTGTTCATCTACCAGTACGCGTTCGCTACCCAGTTCGGGGGCGCCAGAGTCGGTTACGCTTCGGCCGCCGGCGTGTATCTCGGTTTGTTCGTGCTCGCGATCAGCTTGTTCTTAGGTTGGCTGGGCTTGAAGGCTGGCGGCGTCGGCAAGAAGGGCAAGCTCGCGGGCAGGGGGGGAGAATTATGATCAGCTCCAAAACGGCGCGCGCGATCATTCACATCTTGTTGATCGCCGTCGGCATCGTCTGGATCTATCCGTTCGTATGGATGATCTCGTCTTCGTTGAAAAACAACGTCACTTTCTATAAAGCCGCCATCAATCCGATTCCCGAGACGTTCATGTGGGAGAACTATGCCCGGGCATGGGAAGTGGCGAACATCTCCCACTATTTCGCGAACTCCGTCCTCGTTACGGTATCGACGGTCGTGATCGTGGTGATCCTGAGCTGTCTGACGGGTTATGCGCTCGGAACGGTGGCGTTTCCGGGGCGGACGGCGATGATCGGTTTCATCGTGGCTCTGCAGTTCATTCCGAAGGGCTATACGATCATCCCTCTCTACCAGCTCGTCAAGTTTTTAGGGATCAAGGACTCGTACCTGGGCTTGATCTTCGCGGAATCTTCGGGTGCGCACGTCTTGTTTATTTTGCTGTTCGCCGCCTTCTTCTCCAAATTTCCGAAAGAAATCGAGGAAGCCGCGCTGATTGACGGAGCGGGCTTCGTGAAGACGTTCGCGCGCGTGGCGATGCCCAACTCGATGCCGATAATCGCGACCGCGGCGATCATGCAATTCATCTGGACGTGGAGCTCGTTCTTGACGCCGCTGGTGCTGACCATTACGAAGCCCGAATTGAAGACGCTGGCGGTCGGCATGCTGAGCTTTACCGAATTGTACGGCACCGACTGGACCGGGATGGCCGCGGGCGCGACGATCTCGCTCGTCCCCGTCATGCTGGTGTTCGTTTTCATGCAGCGTTATTTCTACGAAGGAATTTCGGGAGCCGTCAAAAGCTAGACGGAGAGCGCGCTTCGCTCTCGATCCGGATCGCCGCGCCGGCGGAGCGCTCGGCGTTCGTAAGCCGGAGACAATCGATCCTATTCATTTCACATCTTCCGGGAGGCGAACAAGCATGAACATTTCCACCTCGTTAAACGTTTTTGAAATCGACCATCCGATCGATCGGCAGATCGCCCGCTGTAAGGAAGCGGGCTTTCTCGCGCTGGATTTCAACTATTGGGATTATCAGGAGACCGTCGCCAAAATGACTTGGCAGGAGGAAGAGGCTTGGGCGCGGAATATCCGGGAAGCCGCCGATACCCATGGCGTCCGGTTTACGCAAATGCACGGCCCCGTCCATGGGGGCTCCTTCACCGAAATGGTCATGGGCCTGAATGTCGAGTCCTTCCTCGAAATGGCGTCGAGGTCGCTTCGAATGGCGGCAATTCTGGGCGTGCCCTGGGCCGTCTTCCATCCAAGCCCGCTATCGCTCCAAGGCGAAGAATCACTTCGGGAAGTGCTCGATGCCAACGTCGAATTCTATCGGAAGCTTCTTCCCGTCATGGAAGAGACGGGCGTCGGGATCGCGCTGGAGAACATTTTCGATCGGACCGGCGGAGAGACGGGGCTCTTCCGCAGGATTTACTGCGCGATCCCCGAGCAATTGGCGGAGCTGCTCGAGAGGATCGATCACCCGCTATTCGGTGTTTGCTGGGATACGGGTCACGGCCACCGGCAAGGTCTGCGCCAGGCGCCTTCGATCCGCATGCTGGGCAGATGGCTGAAGTCGCTGCACATCCAGGATAACAACGGCCTGCACGACCAGCATCTGCTGCCCTACTCGGGCACGATCGATTGGAAGGAGGTCGTGTCCGCGCTGCGCGAAGTCGGCTACGCGGGCGACTTCACGTATGAAGCGCACAATTCGGTGCGGACGCTGCCGGACGGCCTGCGCGACGCGGCGCTGCAATACGCGTACGCGACGGCGGAATTCGTGCTGCGGAACGGTTAGATCGACCGACTCCGGCCGGCGATTTGCTGAATGGGGTTAATATTTATCTCGCTTAAAAAAATCCTCGGATCCGGGGCTGCGCCGGCTTGCGCGCCCCGGATCCGAGGATTATTCGATGCCGATTTCGGAACGAACCTGCAGCATATAGCCGTAAGGATCGTCGATCGGAGCCAGTCCGAATTTAGCTCTGGCCTCCAGCGCGAGCTTGCGGGTCTCCTCTCCCCACTCTTGGAGATACGGGGACTCCGCATCGTATTGCTCCTGCTCTCTCAGCGCCTTCTCGTAATGCTCCCGGCTGCCGAAATCGTTATTCAACAGCAGATCGTGGCCGTAAAACACCAGGGAGAAAAAATCCCGGATATTCCGCGCCACCGCCCGGACGGGATTGTCGAAGTCCATCGGAGATACGCAGATGACCGGCGCTTCGTCCAGACCGTCGGGGACTTCCCGCCGATCCGCAATCCAAGCGAAATGGATGCCGTCGCCTCCCGTGCTCGCGAACGTGATGGAACGCTCCGGTGTGCACTCGTATCCCCCGTCTCCGTCTCCCGTAACTCCCAAGATCAGACCCGAGGGCGCGGCCCAGTCCGGGAGCCGTCCCGCGACGCTTTTCTCCCAATCGATGATTTGCCTTAGCAGGTCCGGAATGTTCATCCCCTTCGTTCCCTCCTTAAAGTCCCTCTCCCTAAGTTGCATCTCCCGCAGCGCGTCCGACGCTCGATCGTCATGCCCGGATTCTTGCCTTCGTCCGTCCAGTATATCATGTCCGTAAGCCTATTTCCCCGCTTGGTAAGCCGGCAACCGGAGGTTGCGGGACACGCGCAACCAATGCTCTCTTTACTTCCGCATCGAGATAAATCAATATTGGCTTATATAAAATGACGGAAAGGCAGCTGCTGCAATGATCTTCGGAGAAAAGCTGAAAACGGAAAGAAGCAAGGCCGGCTGGTCGCAGGAGGAGTTAGCCGCGAAGCTGTTCGTAAGCCGGCAGTCGGTATCGAAGTGGGAGAACGGCCAGAACTATCCCAGCATCGAAATCATAATCAAAATAAGCGATCTATTCGGAGTGACTATCGACGAGCTGCTAAGAAGCGACGAGGAGTTGACGAAAAAAGTGATCCAAGAAAGCAAACGGCTGGCCCATCCGAAATTGAAGTTTACATTTGACGTTCTGTTTCTGGCAGGCGCCGCCATGCTCGCGTTCAAGCTTGCCGTCCTTCTTCTGAACAAGTTAGCGTCGCTGGATATCGCGTTACTCGGAGGATCGTTCATCTGGAACTTCGGCCCCCTCGTGCTTATGATCGGCGCGGGAATCGGATCCGACGCGCTTAAGAAAAAATATAAACAAGATTAACAGGAAACGCTGCGAAATACCCCGGCCGGAGCGGATCGCGTTAGTCGGCCTGTCGTTGGTCAAGGTTCAGTCAGGGTTATTGTCCTGGGTTATTGTCGGCCCTCTTCCTTTAATTTATCGTCCCGAATAGTATAATGGACGAAGGAAGGGGTGCTCGATACAACGATGAAAACGCTGGTATTGGCGGAAAAGCCGTCGGTCGCGCGCGAAATCGCGCGGGTGATGGGCAGCCATAATAAGAATAAGAGCTATATCGAAGGGCCGAAGTACGTCGTCACCTGGGCGCTGGGGCATCTCGTCGGCTTGGCGGAGCCGGAGGATTACGACGTCAAGCTCGGAAGCTGGGCGCTGGAGGATCTGCCGATTCTGCCCGAGGGCATGAAGCTGAAGGTGCTGCGGGAGAGCAGCCATCAGTTCAAGGCGGTGCAGCAGCTGATGCGCAGGCCGGATATCGGGGAGCTGATCGTGGCGACCGACGCGGCGCGGGAAGGCGAGCTGCTGGCACGTTGGATCATCGACATGGTCAAATGGAAAAAGCCGTTCCAGCGGCTGTGGATCTCCTCGCAGACCGATAAGGCGATCAAGGAAGGCTTTGCCTCGCTGAAGCCGGGCAGCCAGTTCGAGCGATTGTACCAGTCCGCGCGCTGCCGCGCCGAAGCGGACTGGATGATCGGCCTGAACGTCACGCGCGCCCTGACGTGCAAGTTCGGTTCGCCGCTCTCCGCCGGACGGGTGCAGACGCCTACGCTGGGCATGATCATGCAGCGGGAGAAGGAGATCCTGTCGTTCCGCTCGGAAGAGTACGGGCAGCTGCGCGTGAACCTCGGCAAGTTCGAGGCGTTATGGCGCGGACCGAACGGGGATTCGCGGATTTTCGACGCGGCGAAGGCTAAGGAATTGCAGGAGAAGCTTGCCGGCAAGACCGGGAAAATCGTCTCGCTTAAGAAAAGCGAGAAATCGGTGCCGCATCCGCTCGCTTACGACCTGACGGAGCTGCAGCGGGATGCGAACCGTCTGCTCGGCTTCTCGGCCAAGATGACGTCGAACGTGCTGCAGCGGCTCTACGAGCAGCACAAGCTGGTCACTTACCCGCGCACGGATTCCCGCTATCTTACCTCGGATATGAAGGATACGCTGAAGGAGCGTTTGTCCGCGGTTGCCGTCGGACCGTACACCCCCTTGGCCCGGCCCCTGCTGCGCGGTCCGCTGCCGCTGAGCAAGCGCGTGATCGACGACGGCAAGGTGACCGATCACCACGCCATTATCCCGACGGAGCAGGTCGTCATGCTGAACGCGCTCAGCCATGAGGAGCGGAGGCTGTACGATCTGATCGTGCGGCGGTTCATCGGCTTGTTTTACGGTCCGGCCCGCTTCGACCAGGTGGCCATCACCGTTCAAGCGGCCGGAGAGACGCTGTCCGCCAAAGGTACGAC
>JAEZZE010000308.1 GCA_023418755.1 Bacillota bacterium
TGACGACTTCCTTGAACTCGAGGATCTGTTCACTGATCCTGACTGGATGCGCCAAGGCGTCGCGAGTATCCTGATCGAAGACATTGCGCGGCGCGGTGTGCGTGTAGAGGTGACCGCCAACCCTCACGCGATAGGGTTTTACGAATCCGTTGGCTTCGTCGCCAGCGGCTTCGCCAATACAGAGGGTGGGCCGGCGCCGCGGATGCGCCTCGATATCAGCTTCTCGTCCCAATGACGGTTCATTCATGAACTCCCCTACTTACGCATCGTCCGGCATTTCATGAGAACGTCGTTTTCCCTGAACGCTATTCGGGGCGTATACTTTCTCTTTTCCAGCAAATACTAATTCGGATTTTTCCGGAAAATTACGAACCTTGGGGGCGAGAAAACCGTTCATGCTGGAGAAAATTACGGTCAGCCTGCTTTTTTACGCCGCCGTTATCATCGGCGACGCCCGCCGCCTGAAAAGACTGAGGCGGAAAGAGACGATTTTATATGCGTTCTGCCTTTTAGCCGCGCTCTATCCGACGTTGATTTTCGTAAACGACCTTCCGTGGCCGAATCTGACCGGCGTGCTCAAAGCCGTTTACGGCTGGCCGTCGGAACGGTTGATCCGGCTGCTGAGAACGTACGAACCATCTTAAGCCGAGAGGACGAAGAACGATCAAAACCGAATCCTCCGCCATCGATTCCGTCCAGCTGGCTTGCATGCTGATCGCCTTCTCGACAGGCTCGGCCATCGTATTCATTCCCAATCCCCTGACGGATGCCGCCAAGAACGGGGCCTGGCTCTCTCTCGTTCCCGCGTTCGGCTTCGGCCTCTTTATCCTGACCTGCATTTTGTACCTGCACCGCAAGCATCCGGGACGAAGCCTGATCGAATACAGCCGCGGCTTGATCGGCGGCTTCCTTACGTCCGTTGCGGCCATTCCCCTTCTCGGCATGTTTCTGTTCTCGATACCCGCCATCGTCATGGGGATCGGGGAATTTTTCACGACCGTGATGATGAAGGAAACGCCGGTTTACGTGTTCAATTCTTTCAGCCTGCTGATCGCCGCGATGACGGTTCGATCGGGTATCCAGGTGATGGCCCGAATGTTCATTCTGCTGATTTTCGTAATGGTTTTAGGTTCGATCGCGGTGATCCTGCTGGCCGTTCCGCAGTATCGGGCCGAGTTTTTGCTCCCGTTTTTGCCCGACGGGCTGAGGCCGGTCTTTCATGGCGCATTCATTACGGCAGGCTTCCCTTTCGGAGAAGTCTTCTTTTTCTCGATGCTCCTCCCCTTCGTCCGGGCAAGTCGGAAAGAGCTGCGGAAGAGGATGTACCTGGGCTTTGCGGTAACCGGAGCGATGCTGATGCTGTCCACGCTTTGCACGTTGCTCACGTTCGGTCCCGCGTCGGGTACCTTGAAGTATTCGCTCTATCGGTTAGCCGGCGAAATCCAGATCGCCGAAATTCTTCAGCGAATCGAGGCCGTCATCGGGATCGCCCTGATCTTAGGCTCCTACATGAAGGCATCCGTTTTTTTGTTTATTTTCAACCGGGTTCTGGCGGAACTGTTCCGTCTGGACGACGACCGGGTTCTCGTCTATCCGGTCTCGCTGGTTTGCTTAATGCTGTCTCTGACGATGTTCGACAGTCCGGCGACCTTCGTCGAGCAGGTGTACGGGATTTGGCCTTTCACCGTCATTGCGGTCGGGGGCGGCTACGTGGCGCTGCTTACGATCGTCACGCTGTTCAAATCGACGAGACCGGAACGTCAGGCAAAAGGAAGAGGTGCGACAGAATGAACGGCAAGGACTGGGATAGAGGAGAACCGATTTCCGCTGCTCTGACGGACAATCTCGAGCGAGTACGAGCCGCTTTTTCCGGCAGCGACGATATCGTCGTCGATCGTTGGGGTTACGGCCCCGGGCAGAAGCATGGCGCTTTTTCCGCGTACAGCCATTCCCTCGTCGACGATTTTACCAATCAGGATATGAAAACGACGCTTCTGGCTTTGGTCGATCATGAGCTTTGCCGCGCGGAGACCGTCACGCCCGAGCAGGTTCGCGGCTTCTTCGAACGCGGCGGCGTCTCTTTTCGGACCTTCTCTCTATTGAACAAGATGGACGAGGCCATCGGCAAAATACTGGACGGCGATGTCGTCCTCTTTTTCGACGAGTGGGATCGCGCGCTCAGCTTTCCGGCGAAGAACGTGCCCGCGCGGCAGGTGACGGAATCGATCAGCGAACCGAGCGTTCAAGGGCCGCGCGAAGGCACGATCGAGAACTTGAAGGGCAACCTCGGAATGATTCGGCAGCGGGTCAAATCCCCCCGTCTCAACATCCGCTATATTGTCGCGGGAAGCGAATTGCGGACGAAGATCGCTTATGTTTACTTGGAGAACGCGGTGAACCCGAACGTATTGGAGGCGTTTCTTGAACGCATTCAAGGCATCGAACGGTACGAAGTTCCGGAAACCTCGTACGTCGAAGATTGGATCGAGGATGAATCTTACTCCCCCTTTCCGCAATACCGCTATACGGAGCGAACGGATACCGCCGCGGCCGCGCTGCTCGAAGGCAGGATCCTCGTGCTGGTAAGCAACTCTCCCATGATTCTGATCTGCCCGGCCGTATTCGTCGACTTCTTCAACACAAGCGAGGATTATTACGGGCGAACCGTTATTTCGTCGCTTATCCGCCTTCTTCGGCTGCTCGCTTTCATCATCGCGCTGACTTTGCCCAGCGCTTACGTGGCTTTGTCCACCTTTCACCCCGAGCTCATTCCCACCGTCCTTCTGCTCGCGATTCTGGACACGCGGGAAGGCATTCCTTTCCCCGCCTTCTTCGAAGCGCTGGTCATGGAAATCTCCTTCGAGTTGCTGCGGGAAGCCGGCATACGCCTTCCCCGTCCGGTAGGCTCGGCCGTCAGCATCGTCGGGGCGCTCGTCATCGGCCAAGCGGCCATTACGGCGAAGATCGCCTCGCCGATCATGGTGATCGTGGTCGCGTTGACCGGCATCGCCTCGTTCGCCATACCTCATTACGAGATGGGCGTCGCGCTCCGGATCGTGCGTTTTCCGCTTATGGTCGCCGCGGGATGGCTCGGAGGATTCGGCATCATGATCGTATCCTTGCTTACGCTGCTGCATTTGACCAAGCTGCGCACGCTTGGCCAACCGTATTTATCGTCCCTGGCTCCGTTCAAGTCCAGGTCGATGCGCGATCTGTTCGTGCGGGCGCCGTTGAAGGTTTTCTTGCGTTCTCCGCGCAACCGGCGTTTGCTCCGCCATCTTCGCGGCGAATCCCGAAGCGAAGGAGATTCCGCGAAATGAAACCGCTAGGAGCGATGCTTGCCGCGGCTGCCGCCGCGCTCGTCTTAACCGGGTGCTGGAGCAACATGGAACTGACCGATCGCGCTTTCGTGCAGGCCACAGCCATCGATTTGTCCGACCAGGGGCAGTACCGTCTCACCACCCAAGTCTATAAACCCGGAGGGATGAACGCGACGGAGTCCGCGGTTCCGGACAGCCAGAAGTCGTACATCGCGGTCATGACGGAGAACCGGTCCTTGCTGGGCGCGATCCGGGACGCCACGAACGAACTCGGCAGAAAGCTGCAGCTTAGCCACATGAGATCGATTATAATCAGCGAGAACACCGCCAAAACGAGAAACATCGGGCAGATTCTCGACTTTTTCACGCGGGATCACGAGCCGCGAGGGAATATTTCGGTCGTAATCGCCAAGGGTCCCGCCGGCCGATACCTGCAAGCGTCGCCGTACATCGAAACGACGATGGGCCAACAGTTCAAGGAGATCGAGAACAAATCATCCTCGTATTCGGGCAAGGCGCTGGAGGTGACGCTGACGGATTTGGAAATTCGATCCAAGGGGGAAGTTCCGATCGCCGCCGTTCCCTATTTTCGATTCCTTCAAGAGCCGCGCAAGCTGGCCTCCGTACACGGCTTGGCGGTGATCGACTTCGCCGAAGGCAAAATGACGGGTTATATCCCGCCCGAGTCTACGCCTTACGCGATTATTCTGATGAACAAGTTCAAGGGAGGGGTCGTCGAATTACCGTGCGAAACCGGGGGGCGGCTGAGCGGGCTTGCGGACTCCTTCGAAATCCGCAAAGCCGATTCGAAGATCGAACCCGCCGTGAAGGGAACCGGTCTTACGATCGGAATCGTCGTGTGGCTGGAGGGCTCGATCGGGGAATTAAGCTGCCGCAAAGCGGTCACGAACGAAGAAATAGCCGAGTTCAAGAAAGAAATATCCCGTGAGGTCGGAAAAAGGCTACAGGAGGCGATGCTGCTCCTGCAACGGGAAAAAGCCGACGTGATCGGCGTCGGCGAACATCTCTCCCGCCATCGTCACCGCCTGTGGCGGCAATGGAAGCCGGAGTGGCCGAGCCGCTTCGCGGACGGCGATTTCCATATCGAAGTCAAAGTCAAGCTGACGAACACCGGAATTCAGAGCGGGGAGTCCAAATTCGTCAAGTGACGGATCTCTCCCGTTCCGGAGCTTCCAGCTTCGTCAAAGGCTCCTTGGCCGGACCTTCGATCACTTCGCCCGTATACGAGAATCTCGACCCGTGGCAAGGGCAATCCCAGGTAAGGTCCCCGTCGTTCCAGTTCGTCTCGCAGCCCAGATGCGTGCAGGTCGTATCCACGACGTGCAGCTCTCCTTTCGGATCGCGGTAAGCGCCCGCCCGTTTGCCGTTGACGCGAACGGTCGCGCCTTCTCCCGGAATCAGACTGCCCGTCGTACGGTATACGATATCCATTTTACCGGCGATAAGCTGCTTGGCGACGTCCAAGTTGTCCTTGACGAAGCTCTTGATGTCCGGGTCGGCTTGCATGCGGGACGGATCGAACAAGTCCCGGTAACGGTCCTCGTTGCCCAGCACCAGGTTAGTTAGCAGACGGGCGGCGGCCGTTCCGTTCGTCATTCCCCACTTCCGGTATCCCGTCGCGACGAGAATACGATCCGAACCGGGGGTGATTCTCCCGATATAGGGCATCTTGTCCAACGTGACGAGATCCTGAGTGGACCATCGATAAGCGACTTCCTTCACAGGGTACAGAGAATCGGCGAACGACTTCAGCGCATCGTAATGGCGGATCGTGCAAGAGCTCTGTCCCGCCTTATGGCCTTCTCCGCCGATCAGCACGAGCGGCTCGTTCCCGTCCTCCGCGAGGCGGATCGAACGCTTCGGATCGTCAGCGTTGATGTACATCCCTCCGGCGTAGCGATCGTCGATTTTGACTCCCAGAACGTAGGAGCGCTCGGCATGCATGCGGGCGAAGTAGAAGCCTTTCCAATCGGGGAACGGGAAATGGGAGGCGCAGATCGCATGATCGCAGCGAATGCGGATCCCCGTCTCCGTAACGACGACCGGAGAGTCGCCCTCTTCCACCTTAACCGCCGTCGTTTGTTCGAAGATTCGGGCTCCCGCCTCTTCCGCCTTACTTATTAATGCCGCTAAGTAAGAGACGGGGTGGAACCTCGCTTGATTGGGCATCAGCAAGGCCGCCCTGACTTCGAGAGGCAGCGCGATACGCTCCGTCAGCTCACCGGCGATACCCAGCTTCTCGTAGGCGCGAAGCTCTTTCTCCAGATTTTCGACGGCCAGGTCGGACTCCGTGTAAATAAAGGAGCTTTCGTCCGCGAACCCGCAATCGATGCTTTCCTTGGCGACCGTCTCGCGAATGAAATTCATGGCTTCGAAGTTCGCCTCGTAGTACAACCGCGTCTTATCGTCGCCGAAATGGCGGATGAACTCGTCGTAAATCAAATCGTGCTGCGCGGTAATTTTCGCGGTCGTATGTCCGGTCGTTCCGTTCAGGATACGCCCCGCTTCCAGCAAAACGGGCTTTTTGCCCGCACGGGTCAGCAAATAGGCGGCGGTAATTCCGGTAATGCCGGCCCCGACGATGACGACGTCCGCCTCCGTATCGGCCGTTAAGGGCGGATATTGCGGAAGACGGACGGACGACGTCCAATAGGATTGAGGATATTGAGGAAGCTGGGTCATGGAACGGGCTCCTTTGCTAATCCAATAAAGATTTGGGATCTTTGGATTAGCTTCTCGCAAAAGGCAGCCACCAATTCCATTTTCCGAAACATTTCATCAATGCCGGCACGAGCACCATTCGCACGATCGTCGCATCCAGGAACAGAGCGGCCGCTATGCCGATCCCCAGCTGCCTGACTCCCGAGACTCCGGCCAGCGCGAACGGAGCCGTCACCGCGATCATAATCGCCGCGGCCGCCGTAATGATTTTTCCCGATGCCGCCATCCCTTCCCGGATCGCCCTCTCGTTGTCTCGCGTCTCCCCGTAGCTCTCGGATATTCTCGACAGCAGGAAGATGCCGTAATCCATGCTGATGCCGAACGTCAGGCCGAACACGAACACCGGAATCATAATCGCGATTTCGGTCGCCTCGAGGCCGAATCGGCCCCCTTGGAAAAGCCAGGCAAGAATGCCGAAGGATGCAGCTATGGAAACCAGATTCATCGCAATCGCCTTCACGGGAATGAGCAGCGAGCGGAATGCCGCCGCCAGGACGAGAAAATTGGACAAGGCGACGAAGAGCAGCACGAACTTCATCCGGCCGAACACCTCGTCGCGCACCTCCTGATGGTATTTCGGTTCGCCTCCGACCAGCACGCCGATTCCGTCGTACAGACGTTCCCGCTCCCTCACCCATCCCATCGCTTCCTTCGACGATTCTTCGCCGAGCAGCCATACCGCAATAAACCGGTATCCCTCCCCGGATAACGGTTTAAACTCCTGCTTCGCTTGAACGACCTGCGGGTCCCGCATTAGGTCGAGGCGAAGGCTTTCCGCTGCCTGCTCGCCGCCCGGCCCCTCCTTTAGCGCGAGCCACGCCAGGGACGCCGACGGAGGATGAAAACGCAGCGCGACCGTCTCGGCGGCCTGGCGCGATTCCTGATCGGACGGCAGCGACCGGGGGCCGGGTACTCCAACCTCCAGCCCGCTCATAGGATACATGCAGACCAGCAGCACTCCGGCCGCCAGCGCGGCGGAAACCGCAGGACGTCTCAACACGGCAAGCGGGAACGCCTTCCAAACGCCCGCGTCAAGTACGGGCTTCGGCCCGGAAGGCAGACGGTCCCGCAGTGCGTACAGCGACGCCGGAACGAAGGTCAGATTGACGAGCAGCGACACCGCGATAACGACGAGCGTTCCCAGAGCGACCGTATTGAAAATGGGCATGCGGATGAACAGCGTCCCGATCAAGGCGAGCGCGACGCAGCCCGCCGACGCCGTTACCGCCCTTCCGGAGGTGATCATCGTCGTCCGTATAGCAACCTCCGCGTCGTTCCGCCGGCGCTCCTCGCGGAAACGGCCGACCATCAGCAGCGCGAAGTCGATGCATACGGCCATTCCGACCATCGGGATGACGTTGTGGACGAATACGGATAAGCTTAGGCTGCTATAGGCTCCGATTAAATACATGAGGCCCATCGAGACGATGACCGTGATGCCGCCCGCGACGATCGGAATGAGAGCGGGCAGCAGTCCTCCGAGAGCGAATGCGAGCAGCGCGAAAGCGATCGGGAGGCCGACCGTTTCCGCGGCCCGCAAATCCGTTCGGCTTAACAGGTTGACGTCTCGCTGTACGACCGGCTTGCCGGTAAGCTCCGCCTTGAAGCCGTCTTCGTCAGCCAACGCCAACGCGCCTTCGACGCGTTCCAACGCAAGACGCTTGTCGTCCGCCGCCCCGGGGAGAACGGTAAGCTCCGCGTACGCGTAATCCGCCTGCATCATCTCCGGCCTGTCGAGCGGCGATGCCGCAACGGCCGTTCCGCCGACCCGGCTTATCCGGTTCATCGCGGCGGTAATATAGGCCCGAAAGCTTGACCGGGGCAAGCCGCCGGGATTGTGGAACAGAACGATTACGGGCTCTTCCGGAATTCGCAGCTCTCGAGCCAGCAGCTCTTGGACCTCGGCGTACTGGCCATGCGTCTCCAGGCCGTGATCGCCGAGCGCTTGCGGCAATTGGGCGGCGAGCGGCGAGAAGCCCGCCGCCGGGACAAGCCAAATGCCGATCAACCGCGAACGGTGCCGGATCGTCATAGCCGCCCATAACCGCGGCGTCATCTGCCGAAGACCAGTACGGCGTTATGACCGCCGAACGCGAACGTATTGCTCATAACCGCATCCATGCGCCTCGTTCTGGCCGCGTTGGGCGTATAATCCAAATCCAGCTCCCCGTCCCTCTCCCGGTAGTTGACGGTCGGAGGAACGATCCCGTCTCTTAGCGCAAGGACGGACAATACCGCCTCCACCGCTCCCGAAGCGCCCAGCAGATGGCCGGTCATCGACTTGGTCGAGCTGACGGAGACGTCGTAGGCGCGGGATCCGAACGCCGCTTTGATCGCGCGCGTCTCCGCCGCGTCGTTCAGCGGAGTGCTTGTCCCGTGAGCGTTAATGTAGCCGATGCTCCCCAGGGACAATCCGGCGTCCTCCAGCGCGAGGCCCATCGTCCGGGCCCAATCGCTTCCGTCCGGACGCGGAGCCGCGATGTGATGGCCTTCGCCGCCGGAGCCGTACCCGAGGAGCTCGGCGTAGACTCGCGCCCCGCGCGCCATCGCGTGCTCCCACGCCTCCAGCACGAGCATGCCCGCCCCTTCGCCCATTACGAATCCATCTCGCCGTCTGTCGAACGGGCGGCTTCCCTGCGAAGGATCGGTTTGCGGCGACAGCGCCCGCATGGCGGCGAACGAGGCGAGCCCGATCCGGCAGATCGGAGCTTCCGCGCCGCCGGCGATCATCGCGTCGGCTTCCCCTCGGCGGATCGCCCGGAATGCCTCGCCGATCGACTGGGAGCCCGATGCGCATGCGGTCGCCGTGCATGCCGTGGTTCCCCTCGCTCCGAATCGAATCGCCACGCGGCTGGCCGCCATGTTGGGCAGAAACATCGGAAGAGCGAACGGAGACACGCGATCGTAACCGTTCTTCAGCGCGTCCGTCATTCCCGCTTCGAACGTCGCAATGCCGCCGACCCCGCTGCCGATCCATACCCCCGTTCGCAGCGGGTCCGCGTTGTTCCCCAACACCAGCCCGCTGTCCCTTACCGCCTCATCGGCCGCGGCGATCGCCAGCTGCGCGTACCTGTCCGTTTTTCTCGCCTCTTTGGCGCTCATCGCGCGCAGCGGGTCGAATTCGGCGGCGACCGCGGCCAGCTTCACCGGCAAATCGGCCGTCCTTTCGTCCGTAAGCGGCCTTATGCCCGACTTGCCCTCCACCGCGCCGCGCCACGTCGTCTCTCTATCCGGTCCGATCGGAGTCACGCAGCCCACTCCCGTAACCGCCACCCGCCTGTTCATTCGCCATCCTCCTCCGGCCATTCCCGCAATCTCGTCGCCCGAACGACTCGTTCCGCGACTCCGGGCATGAGCGCGCCCGCGCGAAGCAGCCAAGGCGCCAGCGACGGGCGGGTAAGCAGCCGCTCCAGCCAGCCGCCCCATCTGAGCGGTCCGGCAAATTGCCGGCGGATTTGTCCCGTATAGGCTTCCTTCCATTGCTCATAGGTGTTTAGGCCGTTCAGATAATCGTCGGCCAGAGGCGCGCACAGCTCCGCCGAGCGCAACGCCATGGCCATTCCGTCCCCGCAGAACGGAGGAATCGTCGCCGCCGCATCGCCTACGCACGCCATGCCGTTCCAACCATCCGGTTTCGCGCGTATCCGTATCGGAGCCGCGGCGGCCTGAGTACCGGGCATGGGAACCGCGCGCGCCATTCTTCTTCGCAGGACGGGAACGCGTTCGGAAGCCCTTTCCAATAAACTTGCCAGGGCGAACGAGGCGCCGAGCCGCCGGTACGCGGATGGAGCGACGATCGCCGCCACGTTTAGCCGCCCGTCCTCGATCGGGGCAATGCCGACATACCCGTCCTCGAAAAAATAAAGATCGACCGCCTCGTCCGAGTCGAATGCCTTGTAGTGGGATTTAATGCCCATATACGCTTTCCCGGAAAGCTCGCCGCGGCCGGACGGGCCGAACGAACGCAATGGATGACGCCCCCAAGCCGCGATAACGGCGCGTGCCCTTAGAAGCGCTCCTCCGTCCCGGACCGACAACGCGACGAGCCGGCGACCGTCGGTGCCGGACACCTCCGCTACCGTTGCCCCGGTATAGACGTACGTCCCCCGGCTCTTGGCGGACTGCTGCAGAGCGGCGTCCAGCGCCAGGCGGCTAAGCCCCAAGGCCGATCCGGGAAGCGGGATTTCCAGCGTAACGCCGCCACGTTCCGAATGGACCCGAACCGTCTTGATCGAAGCCGGCTCCAACGAAGCGACCGATTCGTCCAGCTCCAACGCTTTCAACGTTCCAATCGCCTCCGGGGACAGAAATTCTCCGCACGCCTTATGGCGAGGAAATTTGTCCTTATCGACCAGAGCGACCTCCCAGCCCCGCTTGGCCAGCGCATAGGCCGTGGCGCTACCGGCAACTCCCGCGCCGATGATCACGGCATCGAATTCCGTCTTCATACGCTCCGGTCCCCCTCACGCATAGGTACGATGACGGCATAGCGAAACAGAGGTCTCCAGCGGTACGTCACATCCGAGTCCCCGAGCTGCTCCGCGAGCGTACGGAAATCGTCCCTTCGAAAGCCCTTCGCCACGGACAACGGACCGTCGTGGCGGATATAAGCGTTGCGCGACAGGAGACGCGCGGCCGCCCATACCGCCGCCCACGCAAGCCAATGCCGGTGAATATCGCTTATGACGACGCCGATCCGCGAGGCTGCGCGCATTCGCTCCACGACGGCGGGCAGACGATCCGGGGTGAAATGGTGCGCGACTTGCGACGCGGTCACGATGTCGGCCAAGCCGTCTTCCAGCTCGAACAAATCCCGTCTCGCGAAGGTCACCCGCCTTTCGTCTCGGAACAGCCGAGCCGCTTCGCGCTCAGCTTCCTCCGTGACGTCGGTCAGCTTAACGGTCATCCGCACGCCACGCCTGTCGGCCCACTTCAACAGCGGACGATTCAGGTCGCCGGCCCCGGAACCGACGTCGAGGACGCTTAGAGAAGCGGGTCTTCCCGATCGTTCCCATAGTTGATTAACGCCATAAATGATCGGATTTCCCGCGCCGAACAGCCGGTTCAACCTGCGCAAATGCCGCAGCGCCTCTTGAAGCGGTTCGCCTCCCGTCGCGAAGTCGTCCATCAGCTCGGGCTTCTCGGAGCGGCGCCTCAGTCCCCGTTCCGCTTTCATGCGATGTAAGAAAAACGAAGCATTTCCGCGATCATTCCGGGCCCGAACGCCAAGGCGATGCCTTGCTTGCTCCCTTCGTCCTTCCGGCGCAGTTCCTCTCTCAACCGGTCCAGCACGAACAGAATCGTAGCCGAGGACATATTGCCGTACTCGCGAAGCACGGACCTGCTGGCCGCGGATTGCTCTTCCGTCAGACGGAACGCTCCGGCAATGGCGTCGATAATGCCCCTTCCTCCCGGGTGAATCG
>JAEZZE010000391.1 GCA_023418755.1 Bacillota bacterium
GCCTTGTCGATGATCTCGAAGGTGCTTATTTTCGCCTTGGCGATCAATCTGCTCGTCGGAGGGCTGATCATCCTCGTGGCCGCCCGTTACATCGTCAAACCGCTGCTCGGCATGAAGGATGCCGCCGAACGGATGGCCAAGGGCGAATTCAACATCCAATTGAAGTGGGCCAGGCGCAAGGACGAGCTCGGGCGGCTCGCGCAAAGCATCAACGGCATGGCCAGCCAGGTCGGGCAATTGGAGACGATGAGGCAAAACTTCGTATCGAACGTGTCCCACGAAATCCAGTCGCCGCTGACGTCGATTTCCGGCTTCTCCAAGGCGCTTCAGCAGACAGGCCTGTCCGAGGAGGAAAGGAGCCGGTATCTGAGCATCATACAGAACGAGAGCGAGCGGCTGTCCCGCCTGAGCGACAATCTGCTGAAGCTGGCCTCGCTGGACAGCCAGCATCATCCGTTCGAGCCGCGCGTTTTCGATCTGGACGAGCAGCTTCGCAAAGCCGTCGTCGCCTTCGAGCCGCAGTGGTCCGCCAAGGCGATCGAATGGAGACTGAATCTCCCGAGGACGAAGGTCAAGGCCGACGAAGACCAATTGAACCAGGTATGGGTCAATCTGCTCGGCAACGCGATCAAGTTCACGCCGGAGGGCGGAAGAATCGGAATACGCATCGTCCAGCGCCCCGAGCAGGTCGAAGTGATCGTATCGGATAACGGCATCGGCATCCCGATCGCGGAAAGGTCCAAAGTTTTCGAGAGATTTTACAAGGTAGACGAATCCCACAACAAGATGAAAACCGGGAGCGGCCTTGGATTGGCCATCGTCCACAAAATCGTCGCGGGGCACAGCGGCTCCGTCGTTATAGGGGGCAATCCGGACGGAGGCACGTCCGTAAGCGTCGTGCTGCCGCATCAAATTTAACCTAGTGGTACTTCAGCCAATGAGCAAGGGAATTTCATTCCCGTTGCCGTTGGCTTTTTTTGTCACGTCATAGTTTATTCATATTCGTGTATTAAACTGATCAAGGATTCAGGAAAGCTTTTCCTGAAATCGGTCGAATTTGAATTTGCAGGAGGGTCGCCGATTGAAGGCAATCATTGATTTTTCCATGAACAAAGTAGCGGCGATGGTCATTATGATCGTCATCGTGTTCGGAGCGGGGGCCTATTCGGGAAGTTCGCTAAAGGTAGAGAACATGCCGGAATTTTCATTTCCGTTCGTCGCGATCACAACAACGTATCAGGCTTCTCCTCAGGACGTCATGAGTCAGGTGACGAAACCGATTGAAGACAAAGTCGCGAATACCCCGGGACTGAGAATGCTCTCATCGTCTTCAAGCGATAACTATTCGAGCATTTTTCTTCAGTTCAACGAAAAGGTAGACATCGATAAAACGAAGCAAGACTTGGAGAGTCTCGTTCAGGACGTAAGCCTGCCGCAATCGGCAAGCAGGCCGAAAGTTTCTACATTCGGAATGTCTTCGGAGCCCGTGTATTATATGGCGATGTATGCGACGGATTCGATGTCCCAGGCCGAACTGGATCAACTGTTTGAGAAAGAAATGAAGCCTCGTTTCGACGCCGTTGGCGGGATCGACCATATAGATGCAATCGGGGCGCGCAAATCCTCGCTCGATATCCAATTGGACGCAGGCGCTTTAGCCGCTTACCAATTAAGCCCTTCAGATGTGAACGCCTCGATCCAGGCCGCCGTGGCGAACGGTTCGGTGGGCGTCGTGAAATTCAACGGAAACACTCAAATGACTCGGGTAACGGGAAAGCTGCATAGCCTGTACGAGCTGAAAAACCTGGAAATCGTAACCGCTGCGGGAACAACGGTGCAACTTAAGGACATCTCGAAGATCGAAGCGGTGAACGAGTCTAACTTTATCGCACGTCTGGACGATAAGCCCGCAATCGGCATCCATCTTTACAAGACGGCCGACACGAACGCCGTCGAGTTTTCGGATGCCGTCCAAGCTTTGATCCGCGAATGGGAGCGGACGAATCCGGAAGTGACGTTCAAGACGCTATACGACAGCGCCAGCGAAGTCAAAGGCTCAATTAAAGGATTGGTCAAGGAAGGGGTACTGGGCATCGTTCTGGCTGCCCTGATGATCTTGTTCTTCTTGCGCAATCTGAGGATGACGCTGATCGTCGTCGTATCCATCCCGTTATCGATCCTTCTGACTCTAGTCGTGATGAAGTACATGAACATTACGTTGAATATTATGTCGCTTGGGGGCATGTTCATTGCGGTCGGCCGGGTCGTGGACGACAGCATCGTCGTAATCGAAAGCATTTACGCGAACTTGCAAAAGGCCCAGAAGAGAAACGAGTCGGTCATTATTCTCGCCGTGAAGCAGGTAGCCATGGCGATCAGTTCGTCCACGTTAGTCACGGTCGGCGTGTTCCTGCCGATCGGTCTCGTTACGGGCTTTATCGGGGCCCTGTTCCGTCCGTTCGCGATAACGGTGTCGATCGCGTTGCTCGCATCGCTGCTCGTTTCGTTAACGGTCATTCCGATGCTGGCCAAGCTCATGGTGCTAAACAACGATAAGGCGACGGACGCCAAGGAGCACGGCGGGGGCAAAATGGAGCGTTGGTACGAAAAGACGCTGGTATGGAGCTTGAAGCATAAGGCCGTTACTTTGCTGCTCTCCGGATTCTTGCTAATCGCAACGATCGCGGGCACGATTCCGTTCCTGCCGATGGGGCTTCTGCCGTATTCTCCGCCGCCGAAGCAAATGAACTATTCGATCCAACTGCCAAACGATACAACTTTCGCCAGTACAGATCTTCAGGCGAGGCAGATCGAAGCGCTGCTGCAGGACGCGAAGGATGAGAGCGGCGAACCGCAATTTACTTTCGTGGAGGCGCTCGTCGGATATGCGGGCGACGCGCAAGAACGCGTGCCGAGTTATTTGCAGATCATTACGGAAGTCCGTGCGGATGCGGATACGAAAGCCGTCCAGAATCGCTATCAAAAGCTCATTCTCGCTCAGCTCCCGAAAGGCACGGAAGTCATGCCAGGTTCGTTCGCCGAGGGCAGCAGCGGACCGTCGGGTCCCGATTTTACGTATGTCATTTTCGGAGACGACCAGAAAACGCTGGCACAGGTCGCCGAGCAAATCAAAGGCAAAATGAAACAATTTCCCGAGCTTAAGGAAATCAAGGACAACTTGGGTGACGGTAAGAAGGAAGTGCAGATTACGGTCGATCCGAACAAGGCCCGTCAGTTCGGACTGGATGTGCCGAGAATTCAAGGCTTGACGGCAGAATGGATCGGCAAGTCCCCGCTCGGCGACGTCCGGTTGGATAACACGTTGTATCAGGCGGCGGTCGAGCTCGCGCCCGAAGATAAAAACTCGCTGGAACAGCTCGGACAAATGCCGATTCGAACGCCAAACGGCATCGTGTATTTGAACGAAGTCGCCAATCTCGAAGAAGTGGATTCCCCGACGGCATTCCAGCGGGAAAGCCAGAAGCTGATGGTGTCGCTGACGGCCAAGATCGATTCGGCAGACAAAGCTACGGTATCGAACGCGGTGTTGAGCGCCATCCAGGAAGTCGAATTTCCGTCGGGGGTAACGAACACGATCCGCGGTACGAACATCGATATGATGGAAGGCTTCCAGCAGATGTTCGCCGCCATGGGCGTTGCCGTTGCGATCGTCTATCTGATCATGGTTCTCTGCTTCGGCAACGCGGGCACTCCGTTCGCGATCCTGTTCTCCTTGCCTTTGGCTGTCATCGGCGGCTTGCTGGGCCTGGTCGTGGCGGGAGAATCGCTCAATATGACGTCGATGATCGGATTTCTCATGCTGATCGGCATAGTCGTCACGAATGCGATCGTGTTGCTGGACCGTGCCCAACAGCTGCGGAAAGAAGGCTACCTGGCACGGCCTGCTCTAATCGAAGCAGGCAAAGTAAGGTTGCGTCCGATTATTATGACGGCAGGAGCGACCATTGCGGCCATGGTTCCGTTAACGCTTGGATTAACCAAGGGACTATTGATCTCTAAATCGCTGGCGGTTGTCGTCATCGGCGGATTGATTACGTCTACGATTCTCACGCTTGTCGTCGTGCCGATCGTATATGAAATGATTGAATCGTTCAAGACGCGCATGAGCCGTTTGTTTCGCCGAAAAGGAAAAGTCTCGCCGGGACAAGAACTCAACGTATAAATCGCATTAAGGGAGCGACTGAATATGAATGCACAAAGTTCCAAAATAACCGTTTATCGAAGAGCAATGCGGATCTCGATTGTCTTCATTTGCGCAGCCTATATCGCGGGATGCTCGGCGGCCTCCACTCCGGCCGCCGAAACCGAGGCGGACGTGAAAGCGACGATTAAAGTAGAAGAAGCGGTCAAACAGAGCATGGGCGAGCCGCGCGAGCAAATCGCCGAGGTGAACGCATCAACGAAGACGGACATCGTGGCAGAAGCCGGCGGTAAGCTATTAAAGCTGGTGAAGCGCAACGGGGAACTCGTGAAGGCGGGAGACGTGATTGCCGAGTTTGAGAGCAAAAGCGGGAAGCTGGAGCGGGGAAGCGCCGAGGCTAGATTGATTGCCGACGAAGCGATGCTGGAGAAAACAAAAGCGGAAATTTTGACCTCTCAGATTACGCTTACGAATACGATCAAAGATCTTGAACAGGTATTGAAGGAGCAGACGGCTCAAGGCAGCCCGGAGATCGACATCGAAAAGACGAAGCGTTCTCTCCAGGCAACGATGCAACAACTGAATACGTTGAACTCCGGCAAGACGCTTGCTTCGCTGGAAGCCAACGTCGAAACGTCGAGGCTGGCGCTGGAGCAAGCGGAGAAGGCGTGGAACGGCGGTCAAATCGTCGCGCCCTCGAATGGCGTTCTGACGGATGTCAGCGCGGATGTCGGTATGAGCGTGCAGCAAGGCAGCACATTCGGTATCGTCCAAAATACCGATAAAGTGAAAATCAAAGCGAAATTGACGCAATCCGCGGTCAAGCTCGTCGGGAACAAGAAGGAGCTGATTTACATCGACTCGGATGGAGACGGTAAACCGAAGAAAGCGAAAATCGTTTATATGGCCGGAGTACCCGATGCGAGCACGAAGCTGTACGCGCTTGAGCTTGAGGCGGACAACGCCGACGGAGCGCTGAAACCGGCATCGCGGGTACGCATTCAACTCACGACGCAGGAGGAAGAAAACGTCGTCGCCGTTCCGGCGCTTAGCATTGTGAAGGAAGGAACCGACGCTTTCGTGTTCGTTCTGGACGGGAATAAAGCAAGCAAGCGAAAGATTGAACTTGGACGGGTGAATGGAGCTTATCAGGAAGTGCTCGGCGGGGTCTCCTTGGGAGATCCGATCGTCGTGAGCGGTCAGCACGGATTAGAAGAGGGGCAGATCGTAGAACGATGAGCGGCGCGTTCGTCTATGTCGGGAAGGGGGCTGATCGAGTGGATACTGCATCGGCATACGAAGCATGGATAAGTCCTCACCTTCTTGAGTTGGAAAAATATTGTTACTATTTGACGGGATCGAGATGGGATGCGGAGGATCTGCTGCAGGATACGCTGCTGAAAGCGCTCGTGTACTTCGTTCAGGCTGAGCCGGAGGGCAATATGAAGGCTTTCATTATGCGCATTGCCCGCAACCTGTGGATCGACGAATGCCGTAAACGGCAGCGCAAGCGCGCGGTTTCGCGGGAAATGCCCGAACCTGCCTATGCGGACATCGACTATGCGGAAATTCGCGGCTCGCTGGAATGGCTCGCCGAG
>JAEZZE010000453.1 GCA_023418755.1 Bacillota bacterium
CGGCTGTATTTTTTCGCCATCTCGGTAATGCGCCGGTATGCCCGTTTGTCCACGCCCTTCAAAGGATAATACTGAGGCCGGGTATTCGCTTCCAGAATCCAATAGCGACCTTTCCTGTCTATCGCCACGTCCAGGCCTATCTCCCTGAACCCGTTCAAATGCCGGTCGAAGCAATCTCCCGCGGACTCGCCCAACAGCGCCAATCTTCGGTTGGCCTCGCGGATGGCGGATTCGGAATAGCCGGCGCCCTTCATCGTTTGCTTAAAGCCGGCCACCTTTCCGCCGCTATGATAGTTGGTGACGACCTTCCCCCGCCTTCCGATTTTGGCGAACACGGCGGACGCGACCCAGCGGTTCCCGTCCTTTTGCGCCATGACTCGAAGATCGAACCGGCGGCCTTTCGTCAGCGCCAGATCGATGCCCCTCTGCAGCAAATAACGTTTGCCGCCCGCAAGCGACTTCAGCCTCGCATGCAGCTTGCCCTTTGACAATCCGTTCGGATTCCCGCCGCTTCCCCTGATCCGATATCCGCCCGAAGGCGAACGTTCGATGCGGGAGATCCTTTTCCCCCCGGTGCCTTTTGAAGGCTTGAAATAAAGCACCGCATGCCGCTTCAGCATCGACTCCAGATTCGCTCTTCCGAACAGCCGGGTCTCCGGAACGTAGGATCGCAGATAAGAGTCTCCGAGCATCCACACGGTTTTCCTCCACTTGCTTGCGATCGACTTGCTGGCGTACCTCATCGGCCTCCCCCTCGCTCGCGTTACTCGAATAGAGTATGAAAACATGCCGGCCGCCCGTCACTGCTCATAGTCCGGTACTTGAAGAGAAGGGCTCGCCGGCATGCGTTTCTCCGAGAGTGATTAACGCCGGGTTCTCCGAAAGGTATAATTAAGATAAAATGCGGTCCCTCCGGATGTATCGGAGGAGATCTGCCGATCATGAATACAGCGGCCCGCCTTCAGGCAAGTCGCTTAATAAAGGAGTGGCAAGCCGATGACGAACCCTTGGAAAGATCCCTATATCCGCAACGAAGAGGAGCGCGAACGGGCGGCCCTGGCGGAAAAGCTGGCGGCCCGTTTCGCCGGGAGAGCCGGGCGGCATGACAGGGAGGGAACGTTTCCGTTCGAAAATTTCGCCGACCTTCGAGAGAACGGCTACTTGAAAGCGACCGTTCCGAAACGCTACGGAGGAGACGAATTGTCACTGTACGGCCTCGTCCAGCTTCAGGAGCGGCTGGCGTACGGCGACGGCTCGACCGCGCTGGCCGTAGGCTGGCACGTAGGCCAAGTGCTGCACTTTCGCGAGAGCCGCAAGTGGCCCGAACCGCTCTTTGCCGATCTGTGCCGTTCCGTCGTCCGGGACGGAACGATGATCAACACGTTCGCGAGCGAAGCGGCTTCGGGCAGTCCGAGCCGCGGAGGCCGCCCCGAGACGACGGCCGTTCGGGCGGACGGAGGATGGCGGATTACGGGCCGCAAAACGTTCAGCACGCTGGCCCCGATTCTCGATCGCTTCGTCGTGACGGCGTACGTGCCGGAAGAAGACGCCGTCGCCGAATTTCTCGTCGAACGGACGGAACGGGTAAGCATCGTCGAAACTTGGGATACGCTGGGGATGCGCTCGACCGGAAGCCACGATGTCGTGCTGGACGGCGCGTTCGCGGGAGCGGACAAGAGAATTCCCGGCAAGGGAGAGGACGACGGGGGAGGCTGGCTGCTGCACATTCCCGCCTGCTATATCGGCATTGCCCGAGCGGCCAGAGATTACGCGCTGGAGTTCGCCCGCTCGTACCGGCCCAATACGCTAAGCGAGCCGATCTCCTCCCTCCCTTCCGTTCGGCAGACGATCGGAGAGATGGAGATCGAGTTGCGAACCGCCCGTTCCCTGCTGTACGAAGCGGCGGAGCGCTGGGATCGCGAGGTCGGCCTGCGCCCGTCGTTAAGGCCGGAGTTGAGCTTGGCCAAATACGCAGCCGTCAATAACGCCATCCGGGTTGTCGATTTGTCGATGCGCATCGTCGGGGGCGCGAGCCTCTCCCGCCGTTCGCCCCTGGAGCGTTATTACCGGGACGTCCGCGCCGGCCTGCACAACCCGCCGATGGACAACGCCGTGCTGCAGACGCTGGCGGATTCCGCTCTAAGGGAGTCGAGCGCGCCTAGTTCCTAGCCGAAGCTTTCCCTCTCAAGAACGTACGTAATCAAGAACGTACGTTTGCGTTCGGAGCGGAATTGTGTTATTATCCTTCCGAAACCAATCCAAGAGGAGTGAGCCGTTTGCCGTTAAACGCCTATTTGAATTTTGACGGGAATACTCGGGAAGTCGTTCAGTTCTATGCGCAAGTATTCGGACTTGAAGAACCGCACATCATGACCTTCGATTCGATACATTCCGAAGAGGAACTACCCCCGGGAGCGGCGAATCGGGTCATGCACGCGTTCCTGACCATCGGCGGGAGCTCCCTGATGTTCTCCGACACGTTCCCCGGAATGCCCTTCCAGCAAGGCATCAACAACTTTTCTCTCGCGCTCGTGCTGAGCGACGAGAACGCGCTCCGCGACGCCTTTCATAAGCTGAAGGAAGGCGGAACGATCATCATGGAGCTGCAGGAAGTGCCTTGGAGCAAAGTTTACGGCAGTCTGACGGACAAATACGGTGTCACTTGGCAATTCAGCTTGGAGAGCTAGACCGGATTCCGCCGGATGCATACGCGAAAGCCGCGCCCGACTCGGGCGCGGCTTTTGACGTCTAGTCTTTTCTTGCGCGCTGTCTCCCCGGCCGGCAATCGTAAAATGGCGAACTCCTTGGCGGTCAGCTTCACCGCCCGCCCGTTCTTGGTCACCGAGAAATTGTCCGGATCGATGACGAGTTCGAACAGCCGTAATAATCCGAAGCAGATCCATCCCCCCCAAGACGCGGGAGCATCAGGATCTAGATTAATCAAGTCGTATTCGTTCAGCCTATAAAAAGCTCCCCGAGGAGATTCCCGCGGGGAGCCGACAGCCGAACGACGTATTTACTTTTCCGTTTCCGACGGCCTCTCGAAAGTGATCCGGCCGAGCTTGCCCGATCGCAAATCCCGAAGCAGCACGTTCGCCGCCTTCTCGTAATCGACATGGCCCCCGCCGACGATACAGCCTCTCCGGCGGCCGATGTCTTCCAGCATCCCGACGGCCGCCTGCATGTCCGGCAGCTCCGAGGGCAGCTCTTCCAAGCCGTAGCGCTCGGCCAGCGCAGTTCCGTATTCCTCGACAAGCACCTTCAGCATGAAGCAAGCGACTTCGTCGATGTGCAGAACGTCTTCCTTAATCGCGCCCGTGGCGGCGAGACGGAACCCGACGACGGGATCGTCGAACTTGGGCCACAGAATGCCAGGCGTATCGAGCAGCTCCAGCTCTCCCCCGAAACGAATCCATTGTTGCCCTTTCGTCACCCCGGGCCGATCACCGGTCACCGCGACGTTGCGTCCGGCCAGCCGGTTGATCAGCGTCGACTTGCCGACGTTCGGTATGCCGACGATTAGCGCGCGAATCGGACGGGGCTTCATTCCTTTGGCGATTTGACGATCGATTTTCTCCTGGAGCAGCTCCTTGGCTTTGCCGGCGAGATCCTTGACTCCGGCGCCCGCGTTGGCGTCGATCGCATGAACGGCGAGCCCGCGGTCGCGAAAATGCCGGCTCCACTCCGCCGTCCGGTCCGGATCCGCCAAATCCGCCTTGTTGAGCAGCACGAGACGCGGCTTCGCGCCGGTAATCTCGTCCACCATCGGATTTCGGCTCGAGCTCGGAATGCGGGCGTCGAGAAGTTCGAACACGACGTCGATCAGCTTCAGCTTTTCTTCGATCTGCCGCCTCGCTCTCGTCATATGGCCCGGGAACCATTGAATCGTCATGTTTTCATCACCTTCCTTGCCTATGAGAGGTAGTTCAAAAAGTCCAATTTTGATCACGTAGAAGAGCAGAAAGCGGATTCGACATCGAATCTTGAACTCAGTCGATTCTTCCGGTACTCATGTAGGTTTTCCTACACTTTTGCGATCGCTTCCCCATCACCGCTCTTCGTCCAACCTTCCTGGATGCATGGGCGAGCAGTTCGCCGTCAGGCGAACGACCAGCCTCGGTGCTGAAAACCGGACTTTTTGAACTCAAATGATAAAAATCGGGGACTGTTCCCCTAAGTCGCCGAAGACGCTCGATCGCCTCCAACGAACTTCGATACGGAACAGCCCCGCGTTAATCAATGTTTCACCAGTTTGAAATCCTTGATCGGCCAGAAGATCAGATCCGCGCGGCCCACGATCTCGTCCGTCGAGACGTAGCCGATCATCCGGCTGTCCTCGCTGTTGGGCCGATTGTCTCCCATGACGAACACCGTTCCTTCCGGCACGACGCCGTCCGGGAATGAGCTGTTCGGGAAGTTGGAACGATCCCCGTCGTAACGGTTGTACAGCACGCCTTGCGAGTGGGCTTTGTCGTAGGCCTCCTGCAAGTAAGTCTCGGCTAACGGTTCGCCGTTTATGTAAACTTGGTCGCCTTCGACCTTAACGGTCTCGCCCGGCAGCGCGATCACGCGCTTGATGAAATCGCGGCCTTCCTCCGGCACGTGGAACACGATCACTTCCCCGCGTTTCGGCTCGCGAATGTCGTAGATGATTTTGTTGACGATAATCCGCTCCCGGTTCCAAAAGTTCGGTTCCATGGACGGACCGTCTACGATAAAGGGACTGACCAGAAACCAGCGGATAACGAACACGAGGATACCGGCGATCGCAAGCGCCTTGATCCATTCCATCAGCTCGTTGCTCGAGCGCTTAGGAGGCTTTGCCCCTTCGTTCGCGCCGGAAGCCGCACCCGTACCGTTGTCGCGGGCCTCGCGGCGATCCGCGGCCGGTTCCGCTTCCTGCCCGGCCGGATCGTTCGGTTTGGAATTGTAGTTGTCCATTCGCAATCGCCTCTAGCTTTCTGGTAGGTATGCAAAAAGGAGGACTTGAACGTCGCCAAGCCCTCCTCTGTCGTCCATTATCGAATTTCTTTAATACGTGCTGCCTTGCCCCGCAGATTGCGCAGGTAGTACAGTTTCGCGCGGCGAACTTTACCGCGGCGAGCCACTTCGATTTTCTCGAGACGCGGGGAATGTACCGGAAAAGCACGTTCTACTCCTACGCCGTACGAGATTTTGCGAACCGTGAAGGTTTCGCTAATTCCGCCGCCGCGGCGTTTGATGACGACGCCTTCGAACAGCTGAACGCGCTCGCGGGAGCCCTCGACGACTTTCACGTAAACTTTCAGCGTATCGCCCGGACGAAAGCTAGGAACGTCCTTGCGAAGCTGCTCTTGCGTGATGGCTTGAATCAAATTGCTCATTGCGTGTTCACTCCTTCCCTAACAGACGTTCGTACCCCGCTCCCCGGATGGCTGGCATACGGATCTTGGCGTGCAGAGGACCGTCCTACTTCGTTCCATTTTGTCGGCTCGAAAGCGAGCAAAGACAAAACAACATTTGAAATTCTATCATATTTACGCCTAAAATACAACCGTCACCTTGACTCTTTTGCCGAATTTTCCCGTTCTGTCCGCAGGCTGTCCAGCCACGCCCGTTCCTCTCCCGTCAGCTCCGCTTTCTGCAGCAGCTCGGGACGCCGGACGAGCGTCCGCTCGAGCGATTGCCGGCGGCGCCACTTCTCGATCTCGGCATGATGGCCGGAGAGCAGGGCGTCCGGCACCTTCCACCCTCTGAATTCCGCCGGCCGGGTGTAGTGCGGATATTCGAGCAAGCCGTCGCTGAACGAATCGGCGACTGCCGACTGCTCGTTGCCGAGAACGCCCGGCAGCAGCCGGACGACCGCATCTGTGACGACCATCGCGGGCAGCTCCCCGCCGGTCAGCACGTAATCCCCGACCGACAGCTCGTCCGTCACGAGATGCTCGCGAATACGCTCGTCGTAGCCTTCGTAATGGCCGCATATGAAAATCAGATGCGATTCTTCGGACAGCTCCCCCGCGATTTCCTGGGTGAACGGCCTGCCCTGCGGACACATTAGAATAATTCTCGGCTTGCGTCCTGCCGATTCGCTTTCCGCGTGCCGCTCCAGCAAATGCTCCACCGCTCCGAAGATCGGCTCGGCCTTCAGCACCATCCCGCCGCCGCCCCCGTAAGGGGTATCGTCGACCGTGTTATGCTTATTGTTGGCAAAATCGCGAAAATTAAGCGTGTTCAGCGATACGATTCCTTTGTCGCGCGCCTTGCCCAGAATGCTCGAGCCGAATACGCCCGCGAACATTTCCGGAAACAGCGTCAAAACGTCTATCCTCATGCTAGAGCAGCCCTTCCATCAAATGCACCTTGATTTTGCGCCCGGCGACGTCGACGTCGAGCACGACGTCTTCGATGACCGGCAGCAGCAGCTCTTTGCCTTTGGACATCTTCACGACCCAGACGTCGTTCGCGCCGGGAGACAATACGTCGGAGACTTTCCCGAGAAGCTCGCCCTCTTCCGTGAACACTTCGCAGCCGACGATATCCCGAACGTAATATTCCCCTTCCTCCAGCTGCACGCGGTCGTCTTCGGCCACTTTAAGCTCCCAGCCCTTGTATTTCTCCGCCTCGTTGATGTCGTCGAAGCCTTTGATCTTTACGACATACATCTTCTTCTGCTCTCGCGCCGAAGCGATCTCCACCGTGACCGGCTCTCCGGATTCCGGCGGGATCATCAGCAGCTTGCTGCCCGCCTTGAACCGCACCTCCGGAAAATCCGTCTGCGGCCATACCTTCAGCTCTCCTCTGATTCCGTGCGTGTTGACAATTTTTCCGACGTTAAGCAACCGGCCTTCCGACATGCGGCTAACCCCTTCCATTCTGCGCCAACTCTTAACCTTTATCATATCGCATCGGCGCCCGCGCGCGCAAACGCGCCAAGCGCGAGCGAAGGCCGCCCGGCTTGGATGCCGGCAGGACACGAACGGCGGACGCAAAGCTCGCGGCCATATCGCCATGCAAAAAGCCGTACCATGCAGACGCACGGTACGGCCTCTTAGCCTATTATTCCGAGACAATATCCACGATGACGCGCTTCCGCTCCTTGACGGAGGCGGAAGAGACTACCGTGCGCAGCGCCTTGGCGATGCGCCCCTGTTTGCCGATAACTTTGCCGACATCGTCGGGATGCACGGAAAGCTCGTACACCAGGCCTCTCGCGTCTTCCCTGACCTGAATCTGCACGTCTTCCGGATGATCCACAAGCGCTCGGGCGATAACCCGAATCAATTGTTCCATGGCTCAGCCCTCCGGTTAGAGACTGCATTGAAATCAAGTATCGCTCATTTCGCCGCAGCTCCTTGGAGACTGCACCGAAATCAAGTATCGTTAATTTCGCCGCAGCTCCTTAGTGACAGGATTACTTCTGGAGCTTGGATTCGTGGAACTTCTTCAAAACGCCGGCTTTGCTGAGCAGGTTGCGAACGGTATCGGAAGCTTGCGCTCCGTTTTGCAGCCATTTCAACGCTTTTTCCTCGTCGATCTGTACTTGGGTCGGTTGAGCGACCGGGTTGTACACGCCGATTTCTTCAATAAAACGACCATCGCGCGGGGAACGGGAATCCGATACGACTACGCGATAGAACGGAGCTTTGTGAGCGCCGATCCGTTTCAAACGAATGCGAACTGCCATGTGACTTTCACCTCCTTGACAAGAGTAAGAATCGCGCTTCCGTTCTCTTAGAACGGGAACTTCATGTTTTTGCCTTTGCCCCCGAACATGCCCTTGAGCGCCTTCATGCCGCCCTTCGGTCCTTTCGGACCCATCATGCCGGAAAACTGCTTCATCATTTTCTTCATGTCCTCGAACTGCCTCAGCAGCCGGTTGACGTCGGCCAGCGTCGTGCCGCTTCCCGCGGCGATCCGCTTGCGCCGGCTGTAGTTGATGATGTCCGGCTTCCGCTTCTCCGCCTTCGTCATCGACTTGGCGATCGCTTCCGTGCGGGCGATCTGCTTCTCGTCGATCTTGAAGTTCGGATTGTTCTTGACCTTGCTCATGCCCGGGAGCATGTCGAGCAATTGATCGAGCGGCCCCAGCTTGCGAACCTGCTCCATCTGCTCGAGGAAATCGTCGAAGGTGAACTCGGCGGTGCGCATCTTGCGCTCCATCTCGGCCGCCTTCTCCTGGTCCATGTTCTCTTGCGCCTTCTCGATCAGCGACAGCATGTCGCCCATGCCGAGAATCCGCGAGGCCATCCGGTCCGGGTGGAACGCTTCGAGTTGGTCGATCTTCTCGCCCGTGGAAGCGAATTTAATCGGGCAGCCGGTAACGGCTTTGACCGACAGCGCCGCGCCGCCGCGCGTATCGCCGTCGAGCTTCGTCAGCACGACGCCCGTCAGCGCGAGCTGCTCGTGGAAGCTCTTGGCGACGTTGACGGCTTCCTGCCCGGTCATCGCGTCGACGACGAGAAGCACTTCGTCGGGAGTTACCGCGGCATGGATATCCTTGATCTCCTGCATCAATTCCTCGTCGATCTGAAGACGGCCCGCCGTATCGATCAGGACGTAGTCGTTGCCCTGCTCCTTCGCCAGCTGCACGCCTTGCTTCGCGATCTCGACGGGGCTGACCTTGTCCCCGAGCGTGAATACCGGAGCGCCGATCTGTCCGCCGAGCACCTCCAGCTGCTTGATCGCCGCAGGCCGGTAAATATCGCCGGCGACGAGCAGCGGCTTATGGTTCTGGGACTGCAGCAGCTTGGCCAGCTTGCCGGTTAGCGTCGTTTTGCCCGCGCCCTGCAATCCGGCCATCAGAATCACCGTCGGAGGCTTGCCGGCCTTCGCCAGCTTCTCCTGCGTGCCGCCCATCAGCTCGGTCAATTCCTTGTTGACGATATCGATGATCACCATCGCGGGCGTGAAGCTCTTCTGCACTTCCTGGCCGGTCGCGCGCTCCTTCACCTTGGCGATGAAGTCCTTGACGACTTTGAAGTTTACGTCCGCTTCCAGCAGAGCCAGGCGAACTTCGCGCATCGCTTCGTTGACGTCGTCCTCCGAAACTTTGCCGCGGGTTTTCAGCTTCCCGAATACGTTCTGCAGCCGGGTTGTCAATCCTTCGAATGCCATCTTCCCATCCCTCCTTCGGAACGGTTATTGTTCCATGCTCCGTCCGGCCGACGCCGTTTATTCCGCGTTTCTCAACAGCGCCGCGGTACGGGCGAGCGGCTGGCGCCATTCCGCCGGCAATCCGGCGATCTGCTCTTCCAGCAGGTCGATTCCCGCGCTCAACCGGCTGTGCCTCTCCGCGAGTCCGAGCTTCGCTTCGTACTCCTCCAGCACCTGCTCCGCCCGCTTCAAATGCTCGTAAACCGCCTGCCGGCTGATCCGGAAATCCGCGGCGATCTCGCCCAGTGTATAGTCATCGTGAAAATAACATTTCAGGAACGTCTGCTGCTTGTCGGTTAACAAAGGTCCGTAAAAATCAAACAACTCATTGATTCGGTTCGTCTTCTCGAGCGCGTTCTCCCCGTTCACAATGGCTGCTCCCCCTCATTCCCTTGCGACGTGATGCGTATCCGGCGTTCAGCCCGCATCCCCGCGCTTGCGGCGTCAAGGAAAAACACTTTACACCTCAGTCACATTGCCTATCATACCTAAAAGAAAATAGGATGTCAAGGTGAATACCTTAACATCCTTCTTACAGTATTGCTTATTCGTATGCCCTTCGTGCGTCCGTCGCTACTTCCGGCACATTAGTCTCGCCTCGCGAGCTTATTCGTGCGTCCATCGTAAATTCCGGCACATTAG
>JAEZZE010000464.1 GCA_023418755.1 Bacillota bacterium
GGCCTGAACTGGGCCAAGGCGCGACAGATAAGCACGTCGTGCGGGCTTATTGGCCTGAACTGGGCCAAGGTGCGACGGATAAGCACGTCGTGCGGGCTTATTGGCCTGAACTGGGCCCAGGCGCGACAGATAAGCACGTCGTGCGGGCTTATTGGCTTGAACTGGGAATGTCTTATGAACGAGATTCGTTCATATTGAAGCATCTCATAACCCAATCAAAACTCCCTGGTAATAAACTGGAATAGTTGTGGGCCATGATTAGGTCTCCAGGAGGTACATCCCCCTTACTTTGTCTATCGATCATCTCAAGCAGCTTTTCCTATGGGACAACCTCTTTGTCCGATACGTTCGGGCAAGGACAGCGGATATGGATGCTTCGCGACTCGTTAAGAAGCTGCGGCATCGGTTATGCACACGACAAAAAAGACTCTGGCGCGCAAGAATGCCGGAGTCTTTTCTCGTCGATTCATAGGAGGCGGATCAGATTCTTCTGCAGGAATCCCTGACCACCAGACTGCAATCCAGGGAAATTTCCCGCACGACAGGCGTCTTGTCCTCTATTCGGGCGATCAGGCAGGAGGTCATTCGCTTCAGCATGCCGCTGAAATCGACTCGGATCGTCGTCAAAGCCGGGTGGTGCTTCGCGCTCAACGCATGATCGTCGAATCCGATGACGGAGATATCTTCGGGGACCTGTACCCCGCGCTCCTTAAGTTCCCGGATCGCGCCGAACGCGACGCTGTCGTTCGCCGCAATGATGGCCGTGGGCAGCTCGCCCCCTTTGCCGAGAAGCGTTCGCATGGCATGAACGCCGCTGGACTCGTTGAAATCCCCGTCCAACACCCAGTCCGGATTCACCTCCAGGCCGCACATGCGCATCGCCATCAAGAAGCCTTCGTATTTGGTCTGCCCGGACAAACGCTTCATGTCGCCGTTAATGACGCCGATTCGGGTATGGCCGAGTCCCGCCAAATAAGCGACCGCCTGCTTCATGCCCGAATCGTTGTTGAAATTGGAGACGATCCGGTTAGGCTCGGGATGCTCCGGAAGCTCCTGATCGAAGATGCCTACCGTGAACCCTTCTTCGATCAGCTCCTCGATGAACGGTTCGCGGATTGCCGCGCCGATGAAGATTCCGCCGTCGATCCGGCGCTGGTAGAAGATTTCCCTGACGTTCTTGATCACTTCGGTATCCTTCGTATGTCGAATAATATGAGTCAAAACATAATACCCGTGCTCGGACGCATGCGCAATAACGCTTACGATCAGCATATTGGTGAGAATGTCGCCGGCGACGTGGCCCTGATCGATCAGGAACAGCCCGATCGTGCGCGAGCGTTTGCCGGCTAGCGCCTGGGCGGATGCGTTAGGAAAATAATTGTATTGTTGAATGACTTTCATGACCTTGTCGCGCGTTTCGTTCGGCACGTTCGAATAATTATTGATCACCCTGCTTACCGTGCTTCTCGATACCCCGGCGAGACGGGCAATCTCCGTGCTGTTGACTTCCGATTTTTTCATCATACCATCCTCTGCCATGAACACGTGTTTACAAGTTCATCATAACATACGGATGCAAAACATTGTCAATCTCTTTGAATTTCCCGAATCGCGGTTCCTATCGCGTCGAAGTATAGTAGGGGTAATGCATCTTCTCTTGAACCTGTTTCGCTACCTCTGTACTGGTTAGCGATTCTACGAAATAGAGCCCCAAATCGATAGAAGCGGACACTCCCCCGCCCGTAAAAATATTGCCGTCCCTGGTGTAGCGCTCCCGAGTCACCTCCGCGCAATAAGGAGCCAATAGATCGTACGCCGACGGATTCGTCGTGGCTTTCTTCCCCGTTAGAAATCCCGCCGCTCCCAGCAGTAGAGCCCCCGTACAAACGGATGCCTTATACTCCGAGTCCCGCGCGGTCCGTATCCACGAAACGAAATCGGTATCGAATCTAAGCTGCCTTGTAGGCATGCCCCCGGGAATAAAGATCAAATCATAGACGGACAAATCCGGGCAGACCTGCCGGACCGCCATCGTTAAACCTCTGTCGTCGACGATTTTCTCCTTATTCGAGCAGAAATCCCACGACACGTTTTCTTTTGCTCCCAGAATCCCCATCCAGGTTACGGCCTCGTAAAATCCGGCAAAATCCAACGTCGTCATCCCGTCGAACAGAATAAAAGCCATCTTCATCGCTTTCCCCCATCCCTTCTTCGCGCGAAATCGAAACACGCTCTAGCTCATCTGCCGAAATTCCCTTTGGCGCTTCCGGCTCCGGCGGCATATCGCGGCGGACTATTCCAAAAGGAATCGAACGATCTCCCGGTTTACGACATCGGGCTGTTCATGATTAATGCCATGCCCTGCGCCTTGAACGACTTTGTAATGAAATCCCCCCTCGTTCAGAACGTTCATCAAGTCTTTTTTATGTTTGATGTGATGCTCCGCAATAAGAAAACAGAGCTTATCCTTGATTGCCGCGCCTGTTCGGCTATCGTATTTTTCAAGCTTATGCACGAACATGGCTTGCCGATTGTGATTTCTCATCAACAGAATCAAATGCTCCGCCAATAAAGGATGCTTCTCGAAAAGATCGGTGCCGGGCGAGCTCAATTTCTTAAGAATCCTAAGCAGGTTGCGATCCGTCGGAACGAGGATTTCCGGAAACATCATAAGAAGCGTCCGAAACATGGCTTGCAGCGGGTTAATGACCATGCCTCCCTCCATGCATACCGCTCTGCGAACTTGTTCGGGACGGACGGAGGCATAGCGATACGCCATGTAAGCGCCATTGGATACGCCGGCAATATTCGCGTTATTGACGGCGAAATGATCGAGAATCCGATCGATCCATCCGGCCAGGCTGAACGAGCGCCTTGCGTATCTTTCGTTCGGAACGCTTTTGCCGGGCCCTCCGATCGTGTCGATCGCCATGCAATAGAAATGCCGCGATAATTCCTTGATATTAAGCGCCCACATCACCGCCGAGTTATCTCCGACTCCGTGAAACAAAAGAAGCGGCGGATTCCGTTCGTTCCCGGAGACGATACAGTGAGTCGTGCCGTACGCCGTGTCTACGATATGCTCCTGATACGGGGTCTCCCACATTTCCAATAGCCGATGATAGGATTTCATGACCTGGTCTTTGGCCGATTCGTTTTTGAATATTTTCATGGTCCAACCTCCCCCTCCGGTTATGCCGTTACGAATCGTTCCGCCTCATAAATCGCAATACAACCTCCGCGGAAGGAAAAGGCAGATCGTGGCTCGTTTGCATTCTGGCAATGCCCAGGCCTTGTATAAAAGAAAAATAAGCAATGGCCAGAGACAGCGGATCTTCCTCCCTGATCTCGCCGGAACGTTGCCCTTGTATAATCAGGGGAATCAGTTGTTCGAAGGGCTTGCCCCTCTTTTCCTTGGAAATCCGTTTCGCCTCTTCCGGTATGGCGTCAGACGTAGTCGTCTGCAGCAGGATCAATTTCCAATGCTGCATGGCTATGCTGTCCACGGACAGGAACGCTTCGGTCAACCAGGTTATTTTTTGAAGCGGCGTGCCCGTTAACTCCGCCGCATATTGAACCGCCTGCCCGGATCCTTCCGAGGCGAGCTCGACGATTTTGACGAAGATCTCTTCCTTGGATTTGAAATAGGTATACACGTATCCTTGACTGAAGCCCGCGCTGGCCGCGATATCCTTGATTTTCGTGCCTGCGAACCCTTTCCTGGAAAAGACCTCGAGCGCATGCAGGATAATTTGCCTGCTCGCGCGGTCCGGCACCGAGCTCTCGAAGCCTTCCCTGAATCTTCGCTGCAGCTCATCGCTCTGTATCGACATGATCCTCACCTTTATCTTTTGAATGAACGTTCATTCAAAGCGTATCGCGGCATGATGGATAAGTCAACATTTTCTTCCAGACAGACGTGCGGACTCCATCCCGCATTGGGACGGAGTCCGCGTGCGCCGCCTCCGCGGCCCGTTCAATTCAGAAGACGTTGCGGTTCGGATAATTCGTGCCGTCCGGTCCGTGCATGGTGTATCGCCACTCGCCCTCCGGTCTGATGTCGCATTCGTGAAACGTATTCGTGAAGCCGTGCGGACCCCACCAGCGGGCCAGCAATTCGGGGGTTGTCCAGGCGCGGTACACCGCTTCTCGAGGTGCATCGAATACGCGCGAGGCCACGATTTGGTTCTCGCCCGCCGTCATGCTCCCTCTTCCCCTTCCAATACTTTGCCTAACGTATCCAGCATGAGCCCCGTGCCGTGTTCCCGTACCTCCGGCGTATCGTGTCCGTCGAAGAACGCCCCTTGCTCCGTAAAAATCAATTTCGTGCCGTCCTGCACCGATATCAGCTCGACCGTCGTGATCGAGACGGAGACTCGCGTACCGTCCGCATCCAAGGTGTAAGTAAAAACGATGCGCCTGTCCGGCACAAGCTCCTGATAGCTGGCGTCGAACGTGAAGATCGGGCCTTCCGGCGGCCCGCCGCTGCTGTACTCGCGCCCTCCGACCCGAAAGTCGAAGATTTCCGGTTTCGAAAACCATTTCGCTTTGATGCCGGAGTCGGCCCACGCTTGATACACCCGCTCCGGCGAAGCCGGATACGTCCGCTCGATCACGAAAGTCGCATGCTTAACAAATCGTTCATTCATGGATTTTTGTCCTCCTCGAGTTTCGACCTTCCGCCCTCTCCGCCAAGAAAGTCTCCTAACGAATCCAAATGTCTTCCCCAACTTGCTTGCCTTTCGATTACCGGCTTCTCGAATTCCATCTTCATCGCTTGCAGAAGACCCGTGAAATCTTCAACCGTCAGTTGAGCCTTGCCTTGCATCAGCTTCGAGACATGTCCAAGCTGCTCCAACAGCTTCTGCTGCAGTCTAATCCGAACTTGAATTCGGCCGATCTGCAGTTCCACGATCTCCAGCGGCGTGATATGCCCTCCGGTCAAGACCGAATGAATCTCCTCGAGAGACAGCCCCAGCTCCTTAAGCGATAAAATCTGGTGCAATCGGGACAAGTCCGTTTCGTTGTATAGCCTGTGACCGGTCTCCGTCTGTCCCGAGGGAGAGAACAGCCCGATCTGGTCATAGAACCGCAAGGTTCTGACGGTTAACCCCGTCAGACGGGCAAGCTCTCCGACCTTCCAATGTTTTTTCATTGATCATCTCCGCTCTTTGGCGCATGCGATTTACCGGTAGCTCCATTATAAATGCTTACGTTACGTAAGGTTCAAGCATGAATTTCTCCTCCTCCGCCATTCGGCGCAGCGCTATGCTCTCTTCTTAAAAAAGATGAACCCTTCTCTCCTTTGTGACAATATGTAGATGAATGGCCATTCAGGAAGGAGAAGTTAATTGGATATCGATGAGTTGATCGAGCTCGTGAAACTGCATGGCAAGTCGATCTACGGATTTTGTTATAGGCTGACGGGGAACAAAGAGGATACGGACGATTTGTATCAGGAAACTTTTCTTAGAGCCGTGGAACAGAGATTCAAGATGGACGCGTCCCGTAATCCCAAAGCTTTTCTCCTATCGATCGCAATTCTGCTGCACAAAAACCATCGGCGGAAGCTCGCCCGTAGGCAAAGAATCGCTCCTATAACCGAACTTGACGATGCGGCGACCCGTTCGGATTCGCTTGCAAGCGAAACAATGCCGGAAGAAGCCGTGCTGTCGCTTGAACTGCGAACTAGGATTCGGGACGCGGCCCATCGGCTGGACGATAAACTGAGGCTTCCTCTTTATATGTATTACACGGCGGACATGACCGTCGAGGAAATTGCCGCGACGATGAGAATTCCGCCCGGTACCGTGAAGAGCAGACTGCATAAAGCGCGCCAGACCATGAGAAAAGCATTGGAGGTTGATTCCCTATGAAGGATGCGGATTGGGAGCGATTGCTCAAAGAATCTTTGGCTTCCGCGTCGGAACCCGAGGAAGAATTGAATCAAGACATCATCCGTCGATTAAAGGAGCAGAGACAAATGAAACCTAAACATAAGAAACGATTATCCGTGGGACTATTAGCTGCCGTATTGTTGCTGGTACTGTCCGTATCGGCTTATGCGGCGACTCAGCTTTTCAGCCCCAAGCAGATCGCCGAGCGTCTGGGAGACCGGCTGTTAGCGGAAGCGTTCGAGAGCGAAACCGCGATTCGGATCGATCAAGCGATGGCTTCCGGCGACTATCGTTTTACGCTGCACGGTCTCGTATCGGGAGCAGGTCTAAGCGAGTTTCACCAGTCCTCCGAAGAGATCTACCCCGACAGGACCTACGCGGTCGTATCCATAGCCAGACAGGACGGCAAGCCGATGCCTAACACCGCCGATCCCGAATACGGCAAGGATCCGTTCTTCATTTCGCCGTTGATTAAAGGCCAGAGGCCATGGCAGGTTAACATCTTCACGATGAACGGCGGATACGGCGAGACCGTTATCGATGGCGTTACTTACAGGATCATGGAGTGCGATCAGGTGGAAATGTTTGCGGATAGAGGGGTGTATTTGGCGATCGCCAGCGGTACCGCGTTCTATAGCAACGAAGCCTTCGGCTACGACGAGGCTACCGGAGAAGTCTATGCCAAGGAGGATTATTCCGGCGCATCCGTATTGTTCGATCTCCCTATCGCCCCGTCTAAGGCCGACCCCGGCAAGGCGGAAGCTTATTTGAGAGCCCTGTTGAACCCGCCCTCCTCTCCGGAAACGGCGGATGAAGAAAGCCCCGCCGCTGCGGAGGAGAACGAAGAACTGGCTCGGGTTATGAACGCGCGAGCCAAGATGCTCGCCGGCGAAAGGATCGGAGAGACGATTCCGGAATCCGTCAAAGAAGTGAGCTACGACGATGCCGGAAACATCCATTATACTTATGACGACTGGAGCGTAACGCTCTCTCCCGATGAATATTTCAGGGAAGGGCAAGAAGGGTTTTCCGATCGATTCTCCGTTAGCGGGAAGGATGATGTCTACAAGGCGCTGCTGTTTCACCGGGACGAGAACGGCGTGATTACCGGCAGAATCGTGATCTTGGATTAACGGGTTCCGACGGGCAATGGCAAGAGCCTAACGGAGGGTTGCAGCACCCCTCCGTTAGGCTCTTTACTTGATAGCGTCGAGTTACAGGACAGACGCCTGCCTCTTCTTCCTTCCTAGTCCATAGAGGATAACGGCCATAGCCGCGCTGGCCGCAATAACGCCGAAGCTGGTCCACTGACCCGCCGTCCATTGAAATGCGTAACGCGGCGAATCCCCGCGCAGCCATTCCAGATTAAATCGTCCGAACGAGTATAGAATGTTGTAGATCAAGAAAGGCAAGCCGCTTGCCAACCTTCTGCCCTTCAACAGAATCAGCAGGGTAAATACGATCAAATCCCACTGGCTCTCCAAGATGTCCGTCGGCCATAGCGGTTCGGAACCGTAAGCCTGATAAGCTCCCGTGCCTTCCCGGTATACCATTCCGAAGCCTAGTCCGGTCGGCGAACCGAAAGCGTCTCCGTTCAAGAAGCAGGCGATTCTGCCGATCGATTGCCCCAACACGATGGCCGGCGCTAACAGGTCGGCAAATTCCCAGAAGGAAATCCGATGCCTCCTCGCGTAGACGACCATTGCCGCAAAGCCGCCAATGAGCGAGCCTTGAACCGCCATGCCTCCGCTCCAGATCGCCGGAATTTCCGCCAGATGCTTCGAATAATACGACCACTGAAAAAAGAAGACGTGCCAGATTCGCGCTCCCGCGATCGCTCCGATAAACAAATAAGGAACGATATTCCGCAGATGCTCCCGGTAAGGAGTTCCCGCGGTCAAATACTGGGCCACTCCCAGCGCCAGCAGTACCGCCAATGCCGAGACGACCCCGTGCGTATAGATAGGGAAATTTCCAATCGTAAATAAAACTACGCTCATTCGTAATTCCTCCCATGATTAAACTACAATATGTAGTATAATTGCCCGAAAACAAAAACGCCTTCGTCGTCCCATGGACGGAGAATCGCGTTTTTGCCGAGGGCGATTCGGTTATGGCCGGCGGATACGGGCTACGCATCCCCGCTCATCGTCAAGAGCAGCAACAGCGCGACGGATACGAGCAACGGCCTGAACAAGGCTGCCTTCACCTTAACGTTCTTGTCCGGCTCGAGAACTTGCGCGATCCGATAATCCAGGGTCGTCGCAAAATAAACGGCGGCGGAATGCCTTCTCCTATCCCCCAGCTTTGTCAGCTTCAATAGTACGCTGGCCAGGGGAAGCTCCGTGCCCATCCGGCGAATCGCGAACCTGTCGGCGAGCAGCTCCGTCCAGGTTTGATAATAACGGAAGAACGGACGCGAAATCGGCAAGTATCCGAAAGCTTCCGTTAGCAGCCTCGCGAGAAACAGCTTCGCATTGTCGCGATTACGGCAATGGTGCCATTCGTGCAGCAAAATCGCCTTAACCTCATCCTCGTCGAACAGGTCGAGAACCGCTTTCGAAATCACGATGATCGGTCTCCGCATTCCAAGCGCTAGCGCCGTAAATCCGTCATCGTTCACGACCAGGATCTCGGTTCCTAATGTACGGTATTTATAGGCTAGTCGTTTGGTCAGCTTTACGTTCTCGTTCGAGCGAAAATGCCTCTGCCATTTCCAAGTCAGAAACGCTTGGGCGGAAAACCTCCAGATCACTTGAATCAACATGTACCCGATAACCAGACCCGCTCCGATGAGGGTGACGGTGACGCACTCGGGCCCGTCGAAGCGAAGCGAATGGGCGACGTACATCGCCGATTGCACGCTAAATAGCACAATAATGCCGACGGTCAGCGCATAGCTCCATTTCAGCATCGCCGGCGGGTTCATCGGTTGCTCCTCTTTTTGATCTCGCTGATTTTGCGTTCCAGCTTCGCGATCATCTCTTGGTCCACATCTTCAAGCGCATCGATCATATGGTTGACGACCAGGCTTCCGTACTCCTGGATAAGACCTTGCGATACCGCCTTCGTCTGGTCGGAGAGAAACTGCTCCCTCGACTGCACCGTACTGAACCGCGCAGCTTGGGTTCTGCCGGTCCCGACCAGCGTTTTGGTAAGATGGCCCTTGTCCAGCAGCCGGTTCATGACCGTCATCACCGTATTGACCGAAATCGGGTTAGTCTGATTAAGGATCGACTGGACTTCCTTGATGCTCATGCCCTCGGAGGACCAGAGCAAATCCATAATCTTCGCCTCCAAGGGACCGAAGAAACGATTTAATCCTTCTCCGCCCACATTCAGCTTTTTGATCTTCATCTCATCACGCCCTTATATACTACACATTGTAGTTTGGTGGTCCGACGATGTCAATAACGGGATTCCCGGCCCATGGCGCGATCCCATTTATTTCGCGCGAACGCATGGACGAGTTCGATAAAAAATGACACTCATTGCCAGTCCGCATTTGGTATGATGGACTTACCGAAAGACTTCGACAGCCGCAGCTAAGGAAGCCGATTCCTAGGGCGTTAAAAATGATGATCGGAGGGACACAAATGAACGAAAAGACGAAAGCACCAACCGGTTCCGCGCGCACCAGCCCGATCCTGAACAAGGTGGGGAGCGTCTTCATTCCGGTTCGGGATATCGAACGATCTCGCAGTTGGTACTGCCGGGTTCTGGGATTGAACGAGGCGGATTGCGAAATTATCGCCGGACACTTATGCCCGCTTCCCATGGAGGGAACGGGGGTTATTCTGGACACGATGCCGATGTGGGGCGGAGACCGGCCCGACGGAGCGCCGCCTATCGAAACTCCGGCCTTCATGCTGCTTACCGAGGATCTGCAAGGCTCCCTGGATTACATGAAGGAGCTCGGCGTTGAGCTCGTGACGGAAATCGAGCATCATCATTGGTTCGTCGTGAAGGACCCCGACGGCAATAAATTGATGATTTGCCGAGCCGCCGCGGAGTAATCCGTTCGCAAGGCCTCGCGAATCGCCCGCCCGGATCGCGGCGGCATGGGCCGACCGGCCCGTCAGCCCCGTGAACAACGGGGCTGACGGGGCATTCCTGAATCGGCCCAAGCCAATGCCGGGAATAAAGGCATGCCACCGTTAGCGGCGGGTCGGACTCCGTTTCTACTCCCCTTCTTTCGGCCACCCGCCCCATATGCCCATGCAATTGCCATCGGGGTCGACGAACTGGAAGCTGTAACCGCCTCCCGGTTTATACACCATCTCCTTGACGTCGGCCCCTTTGCGCTTCATCTCTTCGTAGAGCTCGCGAATGTTATCCACCTGGAAGGAGAAGAAAATCTTTCTTTCCCCTTTGGCGGAAACGAACTCCATTCGCGGTACCTCCTCCGTACGAATCAGACCGAATCCCATTCCGTTCACGTCCAGCCAGGCTTCCTCGTCGGCTTCGTTATAGGGAAAACAGAAGCCAAGTCCGAACATGCCCGTATACCATTCGACCGATTCCTTTACGTTTCTTACCGGCACTTCGATGACCTGAAGATGAAATCCTTTTGCCGTCAACTACGATCCCTCCCGACATGGTTTTTCAATTCTATATAACGATTTCCCGAACGCGAAAGAAACGGTCATCCCGACTTTTTTTCTGCGGCCGACCCGTTAGCTATGCGCTACCGGCCAAACGAAGGGCGGCGCGGGGATCGCCTCCCACACGCCGCCATTGTTCTAACATTCGCCAAAACCGAATTCGCTAATATCTGTCCTATCGCAATTGCTTTGCGGTTAAAGCTTGAACGTTTGCACGATCGACTTCAGCTCGGCCATTCGATGATTCAGCGTCTTCGCCGAAGCGGCGATCCCATCGGAGATGGCGCTCTGCTCTTCCGTCGATCCGGCTACGGTCTGGGCGTTTTCGGCGGATGCCCTGGCGACGCCAACCATCTCTTCGATCGAAGCGGATATTTCCTCCGTGCCGGCGGATAGCTGTTCGGTCGTTGCAGAGATATCTTCGATCTGTCCCGCCGAGTTTCGTACCGAGACACGGATCAGCTGAAACCCTTCGCCGATGCTTCTCATCTTCACAATGCCGACGTCTATCGCTTCCACGTTTTGCTTCATGGAGCTTAGAGCCGAATGGGAGGTTTGCTGTATCCCTCCGATTAAATTGCCGATATCCTCCACCGAGCTTTGGGTCTGTTCGGCGAGCTTCTTCACTTCGTTCGCGACGACCGCGAATCCGCGGCCCTGTTCACCCGCACGCGCAGCCTCGATCGAAGCGTTCAGCGAGAGAAGTGCGGTCTGGTTGGAAATCTCCGAGATCACGTCGACAATCCGTCCGATCTCGTCGGACCGCTTGGACAATTCCTCCATCGCGTTTGCCGCTTCGCCCGCGGAAACCCCGATCACGTCCATTTGTTCGATCGCGGAACGAATGTCGTCGACCCCGCCTTCGACCTCCGAGGCGACGCGGTTGGTCATGTCGGCGACGCTGCCCGACGATTCGGCGATGCGCTGAATGCCCCCGGCCATCTCTTCCATCGCGCGGGCGGATTGCTCCGCTCCTTGAAGCTGCGCGTCAGCGCCGTCGGCCACTTCCTGAATGGAGGAGGCAATTTGAGAAGCGGCATCGGAAGACTGCTCCGCGGACCGTTGCAGTTCCTCGGACGCGGCAGCCACCTGGTCAACCGTCTTATCGATTTGCCTCACGATTCCGGCAAGAGAATCGATCATTTCGTTAATGTTGCCGCCCATCTGTCCGAGCTCGTCCTTCGTGCGGACGCTTACCCGTTCTTTCAGATGTCCGGTCGACACTTTCTTCATGACTTCCGAGATGGCCAGGATGGGTCTGACGATCGGACCCGTCACGAGAACGGCGATTAGGCTGACTAACAGTAGCACAGCGACGATAATCCAGACGGCCAAAGTCTGGGCACGGTTCACGTTCGCCATAATTTCGCTTTCGGGAGCGGCGACGACCAGTTTCCATTCCGTATTCGGAATCGTGGCATAATGAACAATGAGCTCCCTGCCGCCCGACTCCCGATACTCGACGAACCCGCTTGACCCGGACAGAATCTTCTGGAAGGCGGCCTTTTCGCTCTCGGTGGGATCGAAAGCATCCCAGGTTTGCCCGATCCGGCTTTGATCGGGATAAGTATAATATTCGCCGCGTCCCGATAGAATGTAGCCGAATCCGGTTTCCCCTATCTTGATTTTATCGGTCAGCGTCGTCAGAATCTCCGGCGACACGCTTGCCGTAATGCCGCCGACGAATTGCCCTGATGCATCCACGAGGGGAACGTTGAGAGGCAACACATACGCATTCGTCTTCTTGCTGACGAGCATGTCCGAAATGACCGGCTGCTTCGTTTCTTTCGCCTTAATGAAATATTCCCGGTCGGAGACGTCGATGGAAACGCGGTTCGTATCGATACCGTTGCCATTCGGATCGATCACGGTGAACGTGCTGATCTCCTTATCGCTGTCGTCGAGTACCCTGAGTAGAGGAATGATTTTCTCGGGATCCGCCGTTAGGAACACGTCTTCGTTGAGGCTGATCAGTTCTTGCACGGCGGATAGTTTGGACTGTATCCAATCGTCGATTCGGGAAATGTTCAGATCTTCGACGGTCCGTTGGATCTGTTGGTTGTTGTTCTTCACAACGCCGGTAAAGTATTGGATAAAAAACAGGGTGGCTCCGAGCAGGGGGAGAATGGCGAGGCCGAGCAGCACGGCTGTCAGTTTCAGCCGAATGGAGCCCCTCTTCCGTACAGACTTCATCATTTGGTTCCTCCGATGTATGTTCTATGATTCCTTGTTTCACCATTTGTATATATCGGAGCTTGCCGAACCAATTTGAATAGGCCGCATGGAAATTTCAGGACCACTTATCGGTTGATCGATTTATTCGAGCAAACCCTCATGAGGTGACCGTTCGGATCCCGAAATTCAAAGCAGATCTCTTCCTCCCGCACGGAAACTTTGGCTACGTCTATGCCGCGATGGCGAAGCTGACTGTATGCAGCGAAGATTTGCCGGACGTTACCGCTTCGAAACGCTCGGATGAAGAGCTCTATCCGCTCCCGCGACATTCCGTCGGCCGAAGAAGTCGGATTAAGCGCCGAACGGGCAGCGGCGTCCTGCTCCGGAACGCTGCGAGCCAGCCGGAGGCGGGCTCGCTTTAACGCTTCCTTCACCGCGCCTTCCGTGGAACCGAATCGAGCCGCGGTTTCTTTGGCCGTAAATCCGAATACGTCGATCATTAAGAGCAGGACGGACTGCCTGACGGTCAGACGCTCGGCCATGACCTCGAACGCTTCCCGGACTTTCATGTCGTTCTCCGCGGGATGCGCGGCATACTCGCCCCACAGCGGCACCTCTTGCACGTTCCTCTTCCGATAACGATCGATCCACGCGTTTTTCGCGATCCGAAACAAGTAGGCCCTGTTCATCCCCGACTTCTCGCCGAATGAACGATAGGCTTTCTCAAGCGTAATTTGATACAGATCCTCGCCATCCGCGCCGTTGCCGGCGAGACGTTGGCAATAGGCCGCCAACACGGCCATATGCGGCCTTAGCTGCTCTTCGAACCTCGCATGCGAGATTGGGATCACCCCCGCGTCGCTCATTCGCCCAAATTATACCATGCGGCGAACGGAACTTGTTCGATTCCCGCGGGACGGGCCGGCATACCCGGATGCGTTCCCCTTGGGTTTCCGAGACCCCAGCGGCAATCCGTCTTGCTCTATGGGGACTTGCTCTATGGGTACTTGCTCTATGGCTTCGTTGACGCGAATGCGTCCGCCGCTGCCGATAGATAGTAAGCCAAGCCGGTTTGCTGGCTTTCGAGCATCGCGAGGTGAACGTCGTCGCTCAGGAAAAATCGCGTCTGAGCCGCAAAGTCGTTGGCCGAGACCGAGTTCCCGTGCCGATTTATAAATTCGAGATGATCTTCGATCAATTTTTCCACTTTCGTATCGTTATGTTTTACGCCCTCCCTCAGCGAGCCCGCCATCTCGTTCATGAAAGTCATGGCTTCAACCGCTTGCTCGTTCAACTCCCGAACCTCCGCCGGGGCAACTTCGGGAAGCTCCGTCCCGTACGTTTCCTTCAAATGCCGGTTTTGTCCGGCCAACGCTTCGTTCCACTCTTCCTCGCTATCGAACCCTTTGAACATTTCCTTGTTATCCATGGTCTCCCCCTCTTTGGCGCATGCAATGGAGTCGCGCAAGGTTTGAACGATGGCATCCAGCCTGATCTTACGGCTAAGCAGGAGCTCCTCCTGCTGCACGAGAAGGGATAGCCGGTCCGAACGTCGCTCCAACATGGCCTTGATTTGCTCCAAAGGAAAATCCAATTCTTTATAAAATAGGATCTCTTGCAGCCGCTCCAACTCTTGCGTTCCATACAAACGGTATCCGGCTTCGCTTACCTTGCCCGGCAATAGAAGGCCGATCTTGTGATAATGATGAAGCGTCTTGATCGATACATGGGACAGCTCCGATACCTCTTTTACCGTGTACAACACTCCGCAATCCTCCTTTCGCTTTAGCTTAAAGTCTCCCCTAAGAGGAGAGTCAAGTCGAAATTATTTTTCGAAAAGGCTATTGACCCTCCCCTTACAGCAGGCCGTACGATGACGTTCGACTAAACGAGAGGGAGGAAAGCTCAATGCCGACATCCATTCGCCTGCTTCGAAGCGGTTTTGTTCGGGCGGTTATGCTTTCGACTTTGTTTTCCCAGATGGGGATTTGGATCCGCAATTTTGCCGTTCTCTTGTACGTTATGGAGATAACGGGCGGGGATTCGTTAGCCGTCTCCTTGATTTCGGTCGCGGAGTATGCGCCGATCTTTATTTTTTCTTTCATTGGCGGGGTATTCGCGGACCGATGGCGGCCCAAAAAGACGATGGTGTGGTGCGAGGCTTTAAGTTCATTGTCGGTATTCGCCGTCTTCGCCGTACTGGAAACCGGAGCATGGGAGGCCGTATTTTTCGCGACTCTGTGCTCCTCCATTTTATCGCAATTCGCGCAGCCTTCGGGTATGAAGCTATTTAAGAACCACATCAAGGATGAAGATGCGCAAATCTGCATGTCTTTACTTCAAACCCTGACTTCGATCTTTATGATACTCGGTCCGATCCTGGGAACGTTGGCGTATCAACAATTCGGAATCGAAGTCTCCCTATCGGCGACCGGAGCTTGCTTTCTGCTATCCGCCTTATCCCTGGTCTTCGTCCCTTCCGATCAAAGGCCGTCCAACGACGGCAAGACCAACGCCTCTTCGCTTCTTCGCGAAATGGCGGACGGCATCCGTTTTGTATTCGCCGATAGATTGATCTTGCAGCTCACCCTTTGCTTCACATGGGTCGGACTCGGAGTCGGGTTGATTTCTCCGCTTGGCATCTTTCTCGTTACGGAACAATTGAATTTACCCGCCGAGGCTCTGCAGTGGATCAGCATCCCGTATGGCTTGGGGGAAATCGTCGGAGGGTTGGCGACCTTTGCATTAGCGGCGAAGATCGCCCCCCAGCGCTTCCTCATGGCCGGACTGCTCGTCAACGGCTGCGGGATCGTCCTGGCAGGACTGTCCACCGAAATCTGGCTAACGATCATGGCCCAATTCCTGATCGCTCTTTTGCAGCCCGCCATTTTTGTCGGAAACGGCGCTCTGGTCATGCAGCATACCGATTCCGGCTTCATCGGCCGGGTAATGGGAATCCGCACGCCGCTTATGACCGGAGCGATGCTTCTTGGGATGAGCGTCGCCGGAGCGCTGAAAAATTCGCTTTCCCTTTCCGTTGTGTACGAATTCGCCGGATTTTGTTTTTTCGCGGCCTTCCTGATTCTGATCCCCCTGTTCCGAAGCAAAGGCCGCGGGAAACGGTCGGCAACCTAACGAATCAAGACCCGGGTGAATCGCCGCCCGCACCCGCATCGACGCAAACCCGCTTAGGCGCTCGCGCGGCAGAGCTATGCCAATTTCACAATATTTGTTAAAGTTAGGGGCGGGGAGGGACTCACACGTTCATGAAATCACGAATCCGCATACTCATCCTAACGATACTTTCGGCGCTGCTGCTCTTGTCCGCCTGCACCAGCGGCGCCGATGGCTTGCCGCTCGCGCAAGAGACGGTTCATGCGCGTTTCTACAGCCCGAACGACGACGCGGGAGAAGCCGTGGCGTCGCTCGCGGAAGCGTTCGAAGCGAATTACGAGCGGCTTGCCGGGCTTTTTCAATACGAAGCCAAGGACAAAACGATCATCCACCTATACACGGACAAGGACGCATTCCGGCAAATGATCGGACGCGACACGGAAGGCACGTACGACGCGCGGGATCGCATCATTAAAGTGTATACGCCGGCCGATTTGAGCAACGAGACCACAAAGCGCAACTTTAACGAGCAGATCGTCCACGAGTTCGTGCATCAGATTATCCAGCAGATCAGTCCGGACGTCGGCAAAACCAAATGGCTGGACGAAGGTACGGCTTATTACGCGTCCGGACAGCTGGAGGAAGAGATGCGGGATAAAACGAGGTATTACGATATTCCGACCCTCGAGCAGTTCGCCGATCCGGAGTACTTCGCCAAGGCCCGCGGCGCGGCTTACTTTTATAGCGGGCTGATGGTCAAGTACATAACCGATACGTACGGAACGGATACGTTAAACGAAATGATACGGCAGCCGGATCAGGAGCATGTCGAGCAGATTTTGAATACGCCGATCGATCGGTTTTTCGAGGCGTGGCATGACGCTATGTTGAACCGTAGCCGAGAATAAAAAAACGCATCGTCCGAGGCGCTTGCCTCAATGACGATGCAATTAATGTTTGCCCGCAGGGCCGCACTTCCTTATGGCCGCTTCACATTTAATGCTATACTGGGAATAAAATCGGTTTCTTAGGCACCCGCGCAAATATCTCAAGAAAGGGTGAGATCCTTGCTCTTTACGGTTGTTGCATTTTTAGCCTTACTGCTTGCAGTGGCAGCTACCCTCTTAGCCGTAATCGTTAATCCCCGATTTTATTGGGCCGCGGCATTAGGCATATACGTCTTCAGCTTCTTGGCGGGTTTTTCGATCGGTCAATTTACCGTTGCGCTTACCGTTCTATTCCTGGCCCTGGCCGTCGGGTACTCTTCGGGCAAGATACGAAGCGGGATGCAATTTTCCGTATTCTCCGGCATAGGAATTTTGTTGGGAATCGCCATGGTGGCATTCGTGGATGATTACTGGATCTTTTACCCTATTTGGGCTCTGCTGCCCGAAACGGTTTTAAGCTAACCCCGCCGATTGCTTGCTCCCGGGCTGCGAATAAGGACTGCGGCAGAGCTTCTTCAACAGCCCGCCGCAGCCTTCCGAACCGCCTCCAGACCGGACTCCCGGTTCTTGCCGGTCTGAGTACGGACGGTCAGCAGGAAGGCAGAAACCGGAACCACTTGAAATCGAACTGGCTGCCCGGCAGGAACACGAAGGTGACCGTCTGCGGGCCGGCGACGCGCGCCAGCTCGAATTCGCGATCTCGGTAGCCGTCGGAGCGCGAGAACTCAGCGATTTGCTTCGATTCTCCCTCCGGTCCGCTGAACAGAATATGAAGGGTGTTCTTGTCCAGCGGGGAATGTCCGCATAGGACCAGCTTCGTACTCCCCTCGTTCCCGAAATCCATGTCCCGGTAGACCAGCGAGACGTTGTTGCCGATCTGCTCGATGGCATCTTCGGTCAAGAGGAAGGAGTCGCCGTAGATCTGGTCGTTGTCGAGCGCTCCGAGACGTTCGTAGGCCTTGTTAGGCTTGGCGAACCGGAAGCCCTTCAAGTGGATTTTGCGCCGCAATACGAAGCTCAGCGAGGTGACGCCGCGCAACCGCCGGGGCAGCCGGTAGGTCTCTTCCTGGTAGACGTTCCAGCGCGACGGCTTCCGGTAGGAGACCTGGGCCAAGAGAGAAGCATTCGCCTCGCCGGGTACGCCTTCCCAGATGTCGATCGGGAATTCCTCTCCGTCCAGGGAGAAGATCGGGAGCGTCAATTCGTCCGAGCCGTAGCTTCCGAAATCGATGTTCTCGAAGCAAATCCGGCTTTCCCCGTCCCTGGTCGTGGCCACTCCTCGCTCGTTGCCGTTCGTCAGGTTCTCGCTTGCCCCGCTGTGGTAGCCGGCGGATACGAACTCGTACGGATTCAGGTAGGCCTGCCCCAATCCTTCGGTATGAAATTCCATCAGCGAATATAGACGAGTGCGCTCGGCGCCGTTCGTCGTGGCGCAGCGAATGTAAATCTCTCCGTCCCCCAACGCCATAATGACGGCTTCATGACCGTTGACTTCAAGGGCGGCAATGTTGGAGTCGACGCCGGCGGCGTTAGTCACCCGCCATTGCACCTCCCGGAACGTCGCATTGTCCGGGTGAAGCTTGACCCGCACCGGCAAGGAGCGGTTGCCCGGGTCGAACCGATTGCCTCGCGGGCAGACGATCTCCAGCTTGCGTACGGGAACTTCCTCCTCGCGAACGCTGTCTGTCGGTATCTTAGGCGTCGGTCTGTAACCGTAGAGCGACGACGAGACGACGCGTCTTGGCGGTACGGACGTCAAGACAAGCTCGCCCGGCTGCAATCCTCCGGACGCGACGCGCACGGTGATGTCGCCGGCGTTCAAGGTGGCGGCGACGACCGCCAGCAGCTTGCCGCTGAACATCCTGCGGCTGGCGCCCTTGTACGAGTCGTAGTCGGTGCTGTCGCCGTTGTCCAGCCCGACCAGCCTCCCCTCGCCTTCCACGGTCACACGGACGCGATTATTGGCGTTATCGACCGGACGCCCTTCCCGGTCGACGGCGGAAATCTCGATGAAGATCAGGTCGGAGCCGTCCGCTTCCAGCTCGCGTTTATCGGCAGCCAGCACGATCGCCGCCGCGTCTCCGAACGAGGAGCGGACATCCGTCGCGATTACCGCGCCCGTCTCGTCATACGCGACCGCCCGCAACACGCCTGGAGAATAAGGAATCCGCCATTCTCCGAGCAGCTTCTGTCCGCGCTCGTGATCGATGGACACGGCGCCCACCGGTACGTCGTTAAAGAGAAGCTCGATCCTGGGCGCGTTGGAACAAACCCGCACGTCGATGAGCTGATCTTCGGAGAAATCCCAATAAGGGAAAATATGAACCATCGGACGGACCCGGTAATCGGTCCACTCCGCCTGATAGATGTAATAGGAATCCTTCTTGAAGCCGGCCGTATCGAGCTGCCCGAAATAGGAATTTTTCGTATGGTAGGGCGTCGGCTCGCCGATGTAATCGAACCCGGTCCACAGGAATTGCCCGGGCGAATAGACGGCATCCCGGTCGGCGATAATGCAGCTCTCCGTGCTCTTCGCTCCCCAGCTCGTCGAACTGTTGCCCAGGGCGGAGCATTGCTCGTCATCGTCCGCGAGCACCGATTGCGCCAAAGGGAAGTGATAGATGCCCCGGCTCTGCACCGTCGAGGCCGTCTCGCTCCCGTAGATGATCCAGTCCGGATGCTGCTCGTGATGCAGGTCATAATACTTCTCCGCGTAATTGTAACCGGCTAGCTTTACTAGATCGGCGCACTTCTGCGCGTTCTCCCAAGGCATATAATTGGAACCGATCGTCACGTGCGCATTGGATTTGGGGTCGTGCAGCCTGACCTCGTCCCGCAGCATCCGCGTCAATTCCCGTCCTCGATCGTCCGCGTGGGTATCGTAGATTTCATTGCCGATGCTCCACATCAGCAGGCTCGGGCGATTCCGGTCCCGACGCACCCAGCTCGCCACGTCCTTCCTCCACCATTCCGGGAAAAACCGGGCATAATCGTAGGTCGTTTTCTTCCGCTCCCACATATCGAACGCTTCCGACACGATCAGCACGCCCATCTCGTCCGCCAGCTCCATCAATTCGACGGCGGGCATATTATGGGCGGTACGGATCGCGTTCACCCCCATTTCCTGCAGCAGGGCGATCTGCCTCCGAAGCGCCGCCTTGTTGACCGCGGCCCCGAGGCAGCCGAGGTCGTGGTGCTGGCAGACGCCGCGAAGCTTGACGCGCCGTCCGTTCAAGAAGAAACCGGCGCGGCTGTCGAAAGCCAGCGTGCGGAATCCGAACGTTGACGTCTCTTCCTCGATCGCTTCGTCGCCTTCGACCAGTTCGGTCTTCAGCGTGTAGCCATACGGCCGGGCAATATCCCACAGCTCCGGGTTCCTCACGTCGATGCGGCTGCCGACCCGCACGGTCGCGCCGGGCTCAGCCGGGCCGTAGACAGCGCTTTCGGCTTCGGCGACCCGCTTGCCGGCGGCGTCCAGCACGCAGTGGCGCAAGATCAACTCCGCGTCCGAGCCCGAGGCGGCCCCCCTCTTGTTCCCGATGACGACTTCCGTATCCACCTCGACGGTCCAGTCGCCGCCTCCGGCGTTCGCGGCGGCGATATAGATGCCATCCGCGGCGATATGCGTATCCGGGTACGATTTCAACCACACGTTCCGATAAATCCCTGCGCCGGAATACCATCGGGAATTCGGGGCCTCGTGAACGACTTGAACGAGGATTTCGTTGCTGCCGGCTTGCAAGTACGGCGTAACGTCGAATTCGAAGGTGGAATAGCCGTATTTCCAAGTTCCCGCCTGCCGGCCGTTTACGTAGAGAGCGCTGTTCATGTAGACGCCTTCAAAGCGCAGCGACCACCGGAGATCCGGCGCGGCCTCGGTCAGGACGAACGTTTTGCGATACCAGCCCTCTCCGTTCTCGTACAAGTTATGCGAGTCTTTGATCAGCCAATCGTGAGGTACCGTTACGGGCATCCATTCGAAGCCGCCGGCCGCTATCGTCGCCAGCTCGGTACGAAGCGGATGCTTGGAAAAATACCAATCGTCATTGAAGCTCGTTTTTCGGCTCATGTCGGCATAACTCCTTATTTTCTCTACCGGGGCTCATCATCGCCGCATCCATAACGCGGCGAATTCGGCGCTTTGGATCAACCCCGATGAAATTCGGAAACGGTGGACGGCGGGTACCCTTTGACGGATTTGAACACGTTGCTGAAATACGCAACATCGCGAAAGCCGCACCGCTCGGCGGCCTGCGTGACGGAGAATCCGCCGGTGGACAGCAGCATTTCCGCATGATTGACGCGGATCATGTTCAAGTATTGCTTGAACGAACAGCCCATGTACTTTTTGAACAATTTCCCCAAATAGACGGGATGAAGGTTGACGAGTTCGGCCATGCCGGTTAAATCGAGCTCCTCGGGATAGTGCTCGGCGACGAATTTCAGCACTTGATCGACCCTCGGGTCGGCTTTCATGAGCGCCGCCTTGCTATTCGTAATCGTGAGCAGCCGATGGATGATCAGCATGAACAATGCCCTGGATTGCATGACATGCCCCGGCTGTTTGCTCATCCATACTTGCAAGAACTGCTTGAAATACCCGATCAAGTCGTTCGTGATGACGTTCTTCGTCACGGTCTGAAGCGGGAGCGGGTCCGTGCGCTCGTTAGGCAGCCATTTGAAATTGAAAGCGTAGGAATGCATGGGGCTCTCCGTGAACGTATGCGCTTCCCTGACGCTGCCTACGGGAATGTAGATGACGTCGCCGGCTTCGATGGTGTATTTGACGCCGTTGACGAAATAATTGGATTTTCCCTCCACAATAAAAGTCAGATCGTGGAAATCGATCGTCTGCTTAATAATTTCCCAATCGGGAAAACACCGCCTGTCCACGAAGAAAACAACCTCGGGAACCAAATCTTGCGCGCGATCCAATGCCGTCTCGATTATGCTCACCGCCCTGCTGCTTGGATTAGATGGTTCCATATTATCACCGACGCCCGGTAAAATAAAGAATAAAAATGTTTAATAATTACAAGGAATATGTTTAATTGTTCTATGGAAAGTGTAAACGCTTTAATTTTATAATCGAAGCGAGATAAGGGTTAATCACGCAGAAAACTCCCTATTTTCAATTGTTCCACCTACAATATAGGTTGTTTTTTTCCGTCATGGAGATTTAGTTGTTTCAAGTTTGGCCGAATCCGCCGATCATGGCTATGCCGGACGAGAGCGAGCAGCTCAATCTGATCTCCAAGCTGCTAGCGCTCTTCGGATAAAACGAAAGGCCCGGTGCACGCAGCGATTGCGGCTCACCGGGCTTTTCTACGCAGGTCGACTGATCAAGAAAGGCTGGCCAGATGCTTCTCAAGGCGATCCATGGTTTGTTCGGCACCCGGGATCGCATAGATTTTCACCTTCTCGAATGTAGCGGCATTCTCTTCAAAAACCGAGCTATAGATCAGTTTAGTCTTGCCATCCAGCTCCTCGAAGGTCGCCGTAGCTAGAAAATGAGGAAACACCTCGTGTCTGATGACGATGCGCTCGGGTCTTGCGACCTCGACGAAGACGTTGGTGTTCGGATAATCTACGCCATCGGGACCGTGCATAATAAACTCCCATGTGCCTCCGGGCCTCATCTCGAACTTCCGAAATGTCGTCGTAAAGCCTTCGGGCCCCCACCATTTCGACAAGTGCTCCTCCTTCGTCCACGCCTCGAATACAAGATCGCGCGGAGCATCGAAAACGCAGGCGATTACAATCTCGCGTTCGCCTGCTTGCCTTGCGACTTTATTATCTACGTTGTCAGCTGCGTTGTCTAAGTTCATGGGCTTCCCTCCATAATGATTGATTATTTCAACGGATTGAACGCGTCTCGATTGTCAATCCGGAGTTCTCACTGGCGTAATTAAAAATAAAGCAGACGAGGGGTCGTCTAGGGGTTGTATGACAATTGGACTTATCTTGCCGGTAAATCTTAATCTGACGTACTCGCTATCCATACACCGAAGCAGATCGGTAAAAAACTTGCCGTTGAGAGAAATGGTGAAAGCCTCCCCATTCAGTTCCTTTAAAGGAACTTCATCCCGAACCTCTCCGATTTCCGCCGTTCTGGATAGTAAGTCTATTTTATTAGAGATTGCCGTTAGTCTGATTATACTCTCGCTGGCTAACACAGTCGCGCGTTCAATAGCATTCCGTAAACATGCCGTTTCGGCAATGACTTCCGATAAATAAGTTTTTGGAATTACGTTTTTAATCGAGGGGTATGCTCCATCAATTAGTGATGAGCGAACCTGAATATGATTGGCTATAAATCTGATTTGACGGTCATCGACTACAATTTCGGTCGTATTGTTTTCGTCGTTCAGTATTTTAGCCGCCTCGTATAGATTTTTACCGGGGATTATCACATGCACGCCTGGATTTCCATGATTCTCGGCTGCGATCGTCCGGGAGGCAAGACGAACGCCATCCGTAGCAATGAGACGGAGTCTTTCATCGCTGTAATCAAAATAAACCCCCGTTAATACCGGCCTAGTCTCGGATGTAGAAACGGAAGCGGCCACTTGTTTAATGGAGGAGTTTAATAGAGCGCTATTTATTCTAAGTTTCAATGTAGGGGATTCTACCTGATTGATCGAGGGGAATTCCGAAGGATCCATTCCGCTTAATCGAATCTGCGAATTCCCTGACGTAATGACGAGAATTAAGCGGTCCCTGATTTCCAAACCAATGAATCCAGCGTCGGACTTACGAATAATTTCGTAAAAATACCGTGCCGGAACAACGATACCGCCGGTTCTTTGAACTGTCATCGTCCTGCTATCCTGAGGAATCCTATATTGAATAGTCATGCTTGCATTACTCGCCGTAAAGATTAACTCCTTGGCATAGGCCTGAACGTTTATACCTGTTAGCACGGGGATTAGACTGTTCGTCGATACGGCCTTTAACACGTGCTGAAGAGCGCTTATCAGAGAATCCTTCGTTACATCGAGCAGCACAAGCCTCACCTATCCCTCAAGTATAATTACGCGTAATAGGACTCGATGATATTGCGGATCACTTCGGAGCGGGATAATTTCTGTTCCGCGCAATGTTGATCTACTTTTCCCCATATCTCTTCCCTCAAGGTTAATGACACTTTTTTAGTTGTGCCGATTTTTTTTCTTCCGGCACCTTCCCGAAGACCCCCTCTTGTTGACAGAAGACCTAGTTGACCTTCTTTATTTGAGATCCCTATCTTGATTTTATTATTACTCAATTTAGATTCATCCCTACATTTGAATTTAGGTACTTTATTCAAACTGGATATTACCATTTTATCACACCATAGTACCCTTAGCAACAGCACGATGCCACGTGAGACCTTCTGGCCTGCCTGCCCGCTTGCTTGGGGAACTCTCAATTCTGTGCTTCGTTCACCGATTCCAGGAACGAATACAACTGTCGATTCATTTCATCCGCGCCTTTACCAAGCCAAATCAAGTGCCCCCACAATTCAAGCTCGCAAAGCCGGGAGTTCGGGATTAGCCGATGAGCATGGCGAGCATGTTCCACGCTTACGGACGCATCGTGAAGGCTATGCATAATGAGAGTAGGGCACTTGATGGCCGCAAGGGCTGAAGCCGCCTCCTCGCCGGTATGAACCAAATCGATCAGAAATCCGTATCCCGACCGCTGCCGGGCGATCATGCTTTTAAATTTCCCGCGGTCGGCATCGCCGATTTGAGGCAATACCTCCTTCTTCGGCAATAGGCTAAAAGAGGGACGCATGCTGCTAAACAAAAAATTCGGAAATAGCCTATTCATAAGTCGAATCATGGACCAAACGTATTTTTCGATAGGAGGACGAAACAGAATTCGAGCGGATTTATAAAGCTTGAGATCCGGACTTAACCAGCGTCGGGTCACGGCAGATTGCAAAACAAGGCTTCTCACGCGATGCGGAAATCGCGATGCCAGATGAATTCCGCTCGGTCCTCCGGCGGAAATCGCGATAACATGGATCTTCGAAATTCGAAGCTCGTCAAGCAGCCCGATATAGGAATCGCATGCGGCCGCGAGCGATACCCCAAGCTCCCTGGACGTTCTGCCATAGCCCGGCCTCGAAGGGGTAATGACGGAAAAGCCCCGAGTCTCGAGTCCGTTGCCGCCTAACTCCTCATAACAACTCGAATGGCCCCCGTGCAGAACCAAAACCGGCTCTCCTTGACCGACCCTGCCGTACTCTAGGGTAAATCCGTCTTTGGTCCGATGCCGACGAATAGATGTATCCATTTATCGCCCTCCATTAGTGAATTACGATTCATTATTGAAGCAAAACAAAGGTAATCCCGATTACAGAATCGCTTGCAGACCCTGAAACCAAATCAGCAAATATTGGCGAACGGCTCTTTTGCAATCTTCGGTTTCTTCATTGAGCCTGATAATCTCGAAATACCCTTGCAGGAATGCAACAGAAACGGGCCAAGCGACTTGCGCGTTCAACCCCTCGCCGCCCTTATTGCTGTAATTCGCAAAATGCATCCCGACATTATCCGTCATCATCCGGTAGAAATTCCGGATCGCGTTTTCGTTACGAGTGCCTTTTGCGTCATCGATCAAGATCAAGAGCGGAGTGCGGTATCCATCGACAATATTCGTTAAAGCTTCAACGATAAGCTCGAAGATATTCCCTTGATCGCGCGGTTGGCCGTGATGATGGCGGATCAGCGTCTCCAACTCGTGGTGCACCGGCGATACTACGCCATTAAACAGGTCTTCTTTATCCTTGTAATACCTGTACAAGTTCCCTACGGAAATGCCTACCCGGGCGGCGATTCTTTTCACGGATGCCCCTGCATATCCGAATTGGGCAAATTCGGCTTGAGCGCTTCCGATAATCGCTTGCCTTAACTCCTCCTTTAGAACTTGAACCATAGCGAACCTCCATTTTCGATTGAAAGAGGGCCGAAACAGGTCCACCATCAGCAACCTGTCGCAGCCCCCCCGAAGTACGGCATTGCTAGAATGAATTTCTACACTGCCAACGGCTAGCCGAGCCCCCGCCTAAGCATCCGCTATGGCCTTTAACTTTCTGTTGGCATACATTTTATGGAGGATGATCGTTTGCGCGATAATGAATATACCGCCGACGGCCCAATATAATGGTAACGCGGCCGGCATCGCAATAGAGAACGCGCCCATCATGATCGGGGACAACCATCCGATAAAAGCCATCTGGTTATTGGGATTTTGTTGATATTGAGCCGACACGGATTGCGATACGCGGAACTGGACGTAATAAACCGCGGCGGCAATAAACGGCAATATCATATCCGTCTGCCCCAAGCTAAACCACAGGAAGTCGTGATCGGCGATCTCCGGGGTCCGACGAATGGCGTAGTAAAAAGCGAGAGTGATCGGCCATTGCAGCAGCATCGGCAAACATCCTATGTTTAACGGATTGAATTGGTGCTTTTGATAGAGCTGCAACATCTCGACTTGCTGCTGCTTTTTCGCTTCCGGGCCGGCATCGTTCTTGTACTTCACCTTAAGCGCGTCTAACTCCGGCTGGAGAACGGCCATCTTTTCTCTCATGGCCATTTGCTTCTTCGTTTGATTCATCATAAGCGGCATGATGGCCAGTCTGATGATGAAAGTAACGAGGATGATCGACAATCCGTAATCCCCATGGAACGCATCTGCGAAATACTTGATCAGGACCGAGAACGGATAAATAAAATAATGGTTAAAAAAACCCGGCGAATCGGCCTGAATCGGGTTGGACAGGGATGCTGCCGAGCATCCGCTAAGCAGAATCGCGGAAATCATCACGGACAGCGCAACGAGTATGGGCTTCGCCCCTTTTGGGGATATCAAAAAGTTCTTCACGGTCTTCCTCCCTTATTGAATACTGAAACGTCAATGAGGAGAAGGACCGTTGGAATCTTCATCTGGAGCTTCTTTGCGTCTGGCGACGCGCGCTATCCATCGCTGAATACTGTTGAACTGAAACTGCCGAACGGACACGAATGAAGCAGAACTCGCGGCAACCGCTTCGCTCCATCGAACCGCTCGGGCAGAGAGATAATCGAAAGGAAGAATCAGTACGGAAGAGATGAGACCGATCGAGAGCACCAATTGTACAAAATCGAAGATATGCTCCATCCAGGTCCACCTCCATCTGCGCCGTGTTGAGATTAATAGATCGATTATACCATGATTCGATCCGCTTCAAAGCGTAATAATAGCCGTCATTTAGGCATAATTATTTTAGCTGCAATCCTTTTTGCGGCGGTCGGGAGACAGAACAAAGCGATGGCGCTTGTCGCGCTAAGACTCTACATTTTCGAGGTTGGAATACTTGCGGTTAGTAAATTTGTTGTTTTTGTACTATTGAATATTAGTGAAGCGTCCCGTTCGTAGAAGCTTCAAATGACTATCGGGGAGGAACCGATCTCATGAAAGCGATCGTATGCACAAAGTACGGCCCGCCTGAAGTGCTTCAACTTAAAGAAGTGGAAAAGCCCTCCCCTAGACCCGACGAAGTATGCGTTAAGGTGTACGCATCTGCCGTAACGGCGAGCGATATCTATATTCGGGGTTCGCAATTACCGCTCCGGTTTTGGCTGCCGATGCGTCTGATCTTAGGCTTCACAAAACCGAGAAAGTCCGTCATAGGTATGGTGTTGGCAGGGGAAATCGAATCCGTAGGCAGAGACATCAAACGATTCAAATCAGGCGATCGGGTTTATGGAGTTACCGGTCTTGGACTTGGCGCTTATGCGCAGTACAAATGCATGAAAGAAACGGACTCTATGTACGGATGCCTGTCGATAAAACCTGCGAATATCAGTTACGAAGAGGCGACTGCCGCCGCATACGGCGGACTATTAGCGTTGCAGCGCATGGAAGAGGGCCAAATCCAACGCGGTCAAAAAGCTCTTATATACGGGGCCTCGGGAACTTCCGGGTCAATAGCCGTACAGCTGGCAAAATATTATGGCGCCGAAGTGACCGGAGTGTGCAGCGCCCGGAATTTGGAATTCGTAAAATCTTTGGGGGCGGATAAGGTTATCGACTACGCCAAAGAAGATTCGGTAAGCCTTATCGATCGTTACGACTTTATGCTGGATGCGGCGGGAAAGGCCAAAACCTCAATCCTCAAAGAAATGTGCAAAAAATCGCTTAATCCAAATGGAAAATATATCTCGATCGATGACGGAAAATTAGAATTGAAATCGGAGCGCCTTGTTAAGATGAAAGAGTTCATTGACGCCGGTTATATTAAACCCGTCGTTGACAGAATATACCCCATGGATCGAATCGCGGAAGCACACGAATATGTGGAAAAAGGGCATAAGAGGGGCGGGGTAGCCATTTCCATTCCGCATTCCAATTCATGCTTAGCGCCGCTGATCGGTTCGTCGCTTGAATAGGCCAAGCATTCCGGCATTCGATCTTTCGTTGCGGTCAGCTGTCCGCACGCCGATATTGCTCGTAGGTCCGGCGTAACTTCTCCGAAGGCTGAACACCGAGCTCTTGGAGCAACGCTTGCGAGTAGCGCTCGTAGGAGCTATGAAGAGATTGTCGATCCCCCATAGATCCTAGAACCGTCAGCAGCAACAGGTTGGATTCTTCGTCAAATTCATTGTGGGACACCAGTCTTCTCGCGATTCGAGCCGCCTCACGGTACTGCTTCCGGACTAACAGACGGTTTGCGAGAAGTTTGGCGAAGGAATCATATACGAGCATTAGGCGCGAACGTTCCGCGGTCGCCCACATATAGGACTTGTCCTCGAACAACTCGCCCGCAAAGCGCTTTTCCAGCGCAATGGCCGCTTCTTCCTCTCCCGGCTTGAAGGCGGACAGTTCCTCGACTCCCTGCTCGAACTGAATAAAATCGACGTCCATTTGGCTCAAATCGACGCGATACTGCTCTGGCGTGGACAGAATCGAATCTTTATAACCGTGCTGCGACAACGCTTTTCTCAGTTGATAGGCTGCCGTATTGAGATAGACCTCGGCATTTTTAAGCGGCATATCCGGGAACATATCCTCAAGAATGCGGGCTCTGGTTACGTTTCGGCCTCGATGTACGAGCAAGTAGGCGAATAGCTCGGCGCTTCTTCGGGATATCCATTTGACCTCTCCCGCTTGCCGGCCGAACACTTCGAAGCCCCCCATTCCGCGAACCGTCAGGCGCTGGGGAGCGCTTCCCCCGGCCTCCCCAAGAGAAGCTCTTCGTCTGCCGACCGCTCTGGCGATCGTCTGCTCCAGACGCGTGCCGGAAATCGGCTTAACCATATAATCCAGCGGATACACATCGTAGGCGGGCATCGCAAATTCGGCATGCGACGTCGTAAACACGATGTCCGCGTCGGCGCAACGCGAACGCAAGCTCCGGGCCAGCTCCAGCCCGTCGTCCCCGCCGATCTTGATGTCCAGGAAAGCAAGGTCCACTGGATTGTCTCTGACGAATTCAAGAGCCTCCGCCGCGTTCCGGAAGCTCCCGGCCAGCTTTACGCCTTCCGCCTTCGATAGCAGCCGCTTCATGGCGAGCAGCATGGCCGGCTCATCGTCGACGACGAGAACTCTCATCCTTCCTTCCCGCCCCTCACGGTAAAATGAAACGCGCTTCCTTGCCCTGCCTGGCTTTCCGCCCACATTTTCCCGCCGCTTCGCTCCACGAACTGCCGGCTGACGAGCAATCCGAGTCCGGTTCCCCGTTCCCCCGCCGTGCCCGGCGACGAGCTCAATGCCTTCTCTTCGAATAATTGCCGAACCTGCTCCCCTTCCATTCCCACACCATTATCGTGGACGGAGATCGTCGCCCCTTCGCCGGACACCCGGGCATCCACGCGAACAGAGCCCCCCGTCCCCGTAAATTTAACGGCGTTGGATAACAGGTTGCGAAGAATCAAGCCCAGGACTTCCCGGTCGGCATACACGCGGGAGCCGACAGGAATCGCATTCTTCACGTCAATCTGCTTGGCCTCGCTTTGAGCCTGCAGCGCATGGCAACAATCTTCCGCGACCTCGAATAAATCCAGCCATTGCCGGCGAAGGGCCATATCCTCCCGTTGGCTGCGGAACCACTCGAGCAGATTGTTCGTCATCCCCAAGGTTTGGCGGATCTGATGGCCCAGCATCCCGACAATTTCCCGGTGCTCCTCGTCGAACCGGCCTTTGTCCTCCTCAAGCATCGCAACAAGCTGATACTGCGACGCCAACGGGCTGCGAATATCGTGCGATACGATCGTAAACAACTGGTCTTTCATTCGGTTCAACTGCGCAATCTGCTCCAGATGCTTTTCTTTCTCCGTGACATCCACAATGAGAGAAACGCTGCCTTGTTTGCGCAGACGATGTACGGGATATACGTTGACGTTGTAAATTTTCCTTTCCCCGTCCGGCCAAGCCTCGATCGTGATCCGGCCCTCCTGCATGGACCCGCACAAGCGATGCCATTCCGGCCAAGGTTCCAGCAGCTCCTTCGCTTCCCGACCGGAAATCTCCGTATGTCCCATTTCCGCGAACCACCGCGAAGCTTGTTTGTTGCTGTCGATGATCTTTCCCGAAGCATTGGTAATGACGATGCTTTCCTGAAGCGTATCGAGAACGATCGTTCTGGCAAAAGGAAGAACCGCGAAAAACTTGATCCGCAGCATAATGACCAGCATCAGCATACCCGTAAATCCGCAATAGACGGACAACGGAAGCAGCCAGGACGACCATTCGGGCTGGATAAGCTTGGCGACCTCAAGAGCGAACGGGAACATACTGAGAAATAAAACCCACATTCCCGGTTTGCGAAAATCGCTGCGGATATTCCGTATATATTGAAACAGAAAATAGGCGCACGCTACGATGATGCTATAGCAGACTAGACTGAACACGCGAGAATAGACGGTTCGCAACGCGATCAGATCGTCGTTAACAAGCTCGACGGAACGATAGACCATATGAAACTCGGAGTCGAACCAAGACATCAGGGACCAGAGCGCGAACACGGTAAACAGCAGAATCCTCCACATCGGCTTGACCAGCTTCTCCCGGCCGACCAGCTGATAGACGAAGAGGAGAACGAAAGGCACCATTATATTCAGCGCCGTGCTTTGAAGATGTCGAAAGATCAGCTTATCCGTTAATAGATAGCTGCTTTTCTCCATGATGATACTGCTGGAGTAAACCATCCGGCAGACAATCACGCCGAGGAGATAGCGGACTCCGCGCTCTTTGCGATACCCGTATATGAAAAATAAAATGATGCCCGACATGACCACCGAAGCGGACATCAGGATCAGCTCAAGTGTAGCGTTCATGCTTCCAGTATACCATTTCAGAAATCGACAAAAAAAGACCGGCCTGCAACGTCATTGAGAATGACGCGCTAGACTGATCTGTATGATTTTCATGTGCTCTTAGAACTTGTATAGCACCTTCCACAGCCGCAGAAGAACAACGGCGGCTTCGGCTCTTGTCGCGACTTCGGCAGGCGCGAATCGATTGCCTGCCCGTCCGGTCAGCACTCCGCGCTCGCGGGCGGCCTCGACATAACCTCTGGCCCACGTCGGGATACTGGCCTCGTCGGAGAAGTAACCGCTCCCCTTTCCTTCGGCCTGCCACTTCATCGCTCTAGTGACCATCGCAGCCATTTCCGATCGGTTGACCGTCTGCACCGGCTTAAGCGTTCCGTCGGGATATCCCGTCAGAATTCCTTTGGCCACCGCTGTTCGAATCGCTTGAAGCGCCCACTTCGGCGTGCTGTCGCTGTCGCTGAAAGATAGAGCGCCCGCTTCGCTGTCGATCCCGCTCCGGAGCGTCCGGAGCAGCATGACCGCGAACTCCGTTCGCGTGACTGCGGCATTCGGCATGAAGATGCGCGGACTCATTCCCTCCACGATGCCCAGCTCCGCTGCCTCGCAGATTTCCGGTTTCGCCCAGTGCTTCTCTATATCGACAAATAAACATCCCGGAGCGGAAGGAGTCGTACTCTCGGAATTATCCTCTTCTGTCTGACCCTCGGATGGATTGCCGCCGGTTGGACTCCCGGACGAATGACCTCCGGATTGGCCGCCGCCTGGCGATTCGCCACCGGACGAAGATGAAGTCCGAACAACCTTGACCGTCCGTGCGGCATCCGCCGCATTGCCCGAATGATCCTGCACCTGATACGTTAGCGTGTAGGTGCCAACCTGGTTCGTATAGACGGAGCCGGTTACCGTAATGTCGGCCGTCAAGTCCCCATCTCCTACGTCCATAGCCGTCGCGCCGGGATCCGTGAAGGCACTCCCCGCTTCAATCTGCATCGGGTTGGCTCCCCGCAGCGTGAGGACCGGAGGCGTGCGATCCACGACTTTTACTGTGCGAGTCGCCGATGACCGGTAGCCCAATGAATTCGTTATGCTGTATTCGATGAGATAGGTATCCACCCGTCCGGTGTTCACTGATCCGATGATCTCGATCTCCCCGGTGATGTCGCCGTCCCGCTCATCGCTCGCGGTTGCCCCCGGATCGGTAAACGCGTCGCCGACTTCCACTTCCGCCGTCGATAAGCCATTCAACAGCAATTCGGGATACAGGCTGTTGAACACTTTAACGGTTCGCGTCTTTGTCTCTACATTGCCAACCGCATCCGCCACCTGATAGGTAAGTGTATAAGTACCCGCCTGCGCGGTATCCACTGTTCCACTCGTTGTGATCCCAACTGTCACATCGCCGTCCCGGGCATCGTAAGCGGTTGCCCCAGGATCCGTAAACGTGTCGCCGACCTCAAGTTCGATTAGATCCGAACCGATCAACGAGATCGCCGGTGCCGTAGAATCCACGACAAACGCGAACGTTTGCTCCGGCTGATGCAAATGCTCCTCAACCGTATCTTTCCCTGCGACCGTAAGCGTGTAAGTTCCATCCGGATAGTCTGCCTCATTCAGCAGGATCGAAAATTCGAAAGTCTGGTCTTGTCCCGTAGCACAAGTAGCGTACACCGCCGAAGTTACCGTAGCATCCGCAGCATTCTGGATAAGGTAACCGACCTCCAAGGGTTCGCCGATACTGCCGTCCCGGATCGAGCCGGAAATCGCAAGCTCATTACTGCCCGATTTTGTGGGGTAGGCCGATGATACCGGATCGACCCTCAGTTCCGGAGAAAAAGCCTTTAAGTAAGGATAACTCTCCCCTTCCCGAATTCCCCAGATGGTCGAGTCCCACCCCGCGTAAGCGACTAAATCCTTCATTACGTTCTCGTTGACGCCCTCGGCCATCCCGGGCTTCCCCCCGATCGTCTGTAGGAGATCGGGATTAACGTCCGCATTCCAATAGGATCTATTCACTGGAAGAATAAATAAATCACGGCCGATCAAACCGCCTGCGAGTCCTCCGTCAGGACTTACGATTCCGGTTGCATAACTGCTCTCAACAATTCCTTGAAAAGCGAAGCCTATCAATCCGCCAATATCGGCATTACCGATCGAAGTCACGCGACCGGTTGCATAACTGTCCCGAATCTGCCCGCTAGACGTACCAACTAACCCGCCTATAACCCCATTCCCAATAACGGAAACATCGCCAGTTGCATAGCTTTGTTCGATGATTCCACCGCTAGCTCCAACAAGTCCCCCTACCGATGCATTGTTACTCATGTTTAACTTAACATTCGAACTGCTCTTTATCAGTTTGGTACTCA
>JAEZZE010000105.1 GCA_023418755.1 Bacillota bacterium
AATGAAGGGTTGTGGATTTGAGCGAATTAGCCTAATATTTTAGTTGTCGCCAGAAAAATTTGGGAATTAGAAGTTCTTTAGACATGGGCCATATGTCGTATAACAGAAATTGTCCGACATCGGCACAAATTGGTAAAGCATTGTCCACTATATCGGCTAGGCTTGGCGAACATTGAATCGGGGCGGGTGCAGGAGAATGGGAGGAGCCGTAAAAGCTTTGGGAGATTTTCCCCATCATTTCGATCACAAATCGGACATTTCGGAGAAGATGAGGCTGTTGCGGTACAAGCATGAAGAGACGTACCGCCACTGCGTCCGCGTCGCCCTGCTGAGCGAGAAACTGGCTTCGGCGTTAAAGCTGGACGCGGCAAGCATTCGGAACCTGGTCAGGGGCTGCTTTATTCACGATATCGGGAAGCTGCTGATCCCGAACGAGGTACTGGACACCGTCAAGCCGTTAATGGAGGAACAATGGGCCCTGATTAAGCGCCATCCGGAATTCGGAGCGGACATCCTGAGGGGAAGCGAGGAACTCGACGCCGAGATCGTCCAATTGGTTCTCTGCCACCATGAAAGATGGGACGGCGGCGGCTATCCGCGCGGGCTTAAGGGGGAGGAGATCCCGCTGAACGCGAGAATTTGTTCGGTGGTCGACGCCTTCGACACGATGATGTCCCCGCGGCCTTATCGCCGCCGCAAGTCGTTGGACGAGGCGATGGACGAGCTCCTAAGAAATGCAGGAACGCAATTCGATCCGGAGGTCGTGAAGCAGTTTATTCCCCTTGCGGGCGATATTTCCCTGATTTACTTCTCGTACCGAGAACATGACGCCTGAGCGGAAAGCCGGCCCTTATCGAACAAAAGACCATAAGAAGAAAGCCAAAATGGTTCTGTCTGAGAAAACGGTTTATCGTTAAGATGAGGGTAAGCGCTTATATTGCAGTTTAATTGGAGGAATTATACGATATGGCAGGCTCATCCAAAATCCGCATCGGCCTGATCGGCGCGGGCAACATCGGCAACGTTCATCTTCAAGAGTTCGGCAAGCTCGGCGAGGAATGCGAGTTCGTCGCCATTACGGACGCCTATCTTCCGCTCGCGGAACAGAGGGCCAAGCAATATGGGATTCCGGTCGTATCCCCTTCCCCCGAGGATCTGATTCGCAGGGAAGACGTGGATGCGGTTATCGTAGGCGTGCCGAACCAGGCTCACGCGCCATTGACGATTCTGGCGCTGGAAAACGGCAAGCACGTGCTCGTCGAGAAGCCGATGGGGCTGGACTCCGCCGCGGCCAAGGACATCGTCAGGGCGCAGAAGCGCACGGGAAAGACGGTTATGGTCGCGCACCAGATGCGCTGGGAGCCGCTCGCTCTGAAGGTGAAGGATCAGGTGGAGCGGGGAGAGCTGGGCAATATTTATACGGCCAAGACGGGCTGGTACCGTCGCAAAGGCATCCCGGGCTGGGGGACATGGTTTACGCAGCATGATCAATCCGGCGGCGGCCCGCTGATCGATATCGGCGTGCATATGCTCGATCTGGCGTTTTTCCTGATGGGCGAGCCTAAGCCGGTATCCGTATACGGCTCTACCTACGCGGAGTTCGGACCGAGGAAAAAAGGCATCGGAACCTGGGGCAAGCCGGACTGGAACGGAACTTACGACGTCGAGGATCTGGCCACGGCGATCATCAAGATGGATAACGGCGCTTCGCTTACGCTTGAAGTCAGCTGGGCGGTTCATATGGACACCGACAGCGCGCCGTTCCTGCATTTGATGGGCTCCGACGGAGGAGTCGCGCTCCGCGGCGGAGAAGGCAAGTTCCTGACCGAACGGTTCGATCAGACGATCGACCTGCCGCTCGTCGTCCCGGAGGACGACGAGGGGGCGCGCGTGCGCTTGAGCCGTCACTTCCTGGATTGCGTCCGTACGGGCCGTCAGCCTTGGACTTCGGCGGAGACGGGCTTGCGCAGCAACCTGATTATCGACGCAATCTACGAATCCTCGCGCACGGGCGGGGAAGTCAAGCTCGACTGGAGCCTGTAATAGAGCGAGGAATACCGTCCCCGATCCGGCCATGCGCCGATCGGGGGCGTTTTTTTGCATCCTTTGACCGAGCGCGCCGGGTAGTCAATCGAGCGTCCCAATCGGACGAATCTTGTTCACGGTAATAAAGAACGTGCTTAGAGACCGTTACTTGCGTAAAGGGGTGCTTGTCGCATCCATTTACCAAAGGGCGGTTTCTTTGCTCATATCTGAGAATGAAGGTTTAAAAACGGGGGGAATACCAAAGAATAACACTTACGTTTTCAATAAGCTTCATCTCTAGAATGGCGGTGAATGGGCTCGTGTTCTTGTTCGGGAAAAGAAAAAGAAGGCGTCCGCAAGGCGGGGATGGGGAATCTCAACGGGATTCCGCCGTACAGCTGAACGATGCCGCCATAGGCGGCGAGCTGGAGCGCGTAGTCGAACAAATTCGCGCCGTGTTTGGCGTGAACGACGATTTTACGGTCCGCAGATTCCAAGTGTTCGGACGGTATTCCGCAGCGATGTTTTTTTATTCCAACATGATCGACATGACGACCTTGAATTCGGAGATCTTAAAGCCGCTTATGTATGGCCCGCCGAATGCCGAATGGCGTCCCGAAGAGGGGGAGCGTCTGCAGGATTTCATCTTGAACACGACGCTGTACCACAGCGACATTCGCACGGAGACGCGAGTCGCGAAAGTCGTATCCGAAATCCTTCGCGGCCAGACGGCCGTCGTCATCGAGGGCGTCGAGGAAGCGATCTTGTTCGGAACGCGCACCATCGAAAAGCGATCCATCGATCAGCCCGCGACGGAACAGGTCATTCGCGGTCCGCGCGAAGGCTTCATCGAATTGCTGTCCACCAATATTTCCTTGATTCGATATCGTCTTCAGACCCCCGATTTGCGCGTGAAGACGATGGAGATCGGACGGAGGTCGCAGTCGAAGGTAGCCGTGTGCTACATGGAGGGCAATACGAACCCGGAGCTCGTCGAAGAAGTCGTCCGGCGGCTGCAGATTATCGATACCGATGCGATTTTGGATTCCGGTTATCTGGAGCAGTTCATCGAAGACAACCAAATTTCCCCGTTCCCGCAGGTCCAGTACACCGAAAGACCGGATAAAGTCGTCGCGAATCTGGTGGAAGGCCGAGCCGTGATTATGGTGGACGGATCGCCGATGGCATTGGTCGTGCCGACCGTATTCAGCCAGTTCTATCAGACGGTAGAGGATTACACCGAGCGGTTCCTGATGATGAGCGCGGTTCGCTGGGCAAGGCTGATCGCTCTTGTTTTTTCCCTCGTGTTTCCCTCCCTGTACGTGGCGATCATTTCGTTTAACCCGGAGCTGATTCCGACGGAATTCGCCGTGGCGGTGGCCGGCGGCAGAGCCGGAGTCCCATTCCCTGCCATCGTGGAGGTGCTGGTCATCGAAATCTCCATGGAAGTGCTCAGGGAAGCGACGATACGGCTGCCGCAGCAGGTCGGGGGCGCCTTGTCTATCGTCGGTGTCCTTGTCGTAGGCCAAGCGGCGGTCGCGGCCGGTTTCGCCAGCCCGATTACCGTCGTCATTATCGCGCTTACGACGATCGGGTCCTTCGCGACTCCGGCCTACAACGCAGCGTTGGCCCTGCGCTTGCTTCGCTTTCCGCTTATCGTGCTGGCCGGAATATTCGGGTTGTACGGCGTCATGATCGGCCTCATTCTGATCGCCAACCACCTGCTGTCGCTGAAGTCGTTCGGCGTTCCGTACTTGAGTCCGCTCGTTCCGGGCAGCCTGCCGGGAATGAAGGATCTGTTTCTCCGCGGTCCGCTCTGGTGGATGAAGACCAGGCCGCGCTTTCTGTTTCCCGGCGACGAGACCCGGATGGGCGACAAGTCCGTCGAAGAATTGAAAGAGCCCCCGAAAAACGTGCTCGATCCGGCGATCATGGAGAACAAACGGAAGGAGTAAGGTGCCATGAAGCATGCCAGGCAGATAACTACGGTGCAGGTCGCCGCCATTTTAACGAGCACGATCATCGGCGTCGGGGTGCTTCCGATCCCGCTGTTCGCCGTGAGGGGCGCCGAATCCGGCGCTCCGCTCGTGACCTTGCTGGGGGGCCTGCTCGCGTTCGTCGGTTTATATTTGATTACCCGGCTCGGCATGAGGTTTCCGGAGCAATCGATCGTCCAATACGGAGAGGTCATTATAGGCAAATGGCTTTCGTGGATCGGCAGCGTGGGCGTCGTCGGTTTTTTCGCGATTTTGACTTCGCTTACGGCGCGGGAATTCGGCGAGGTGGTGATTACGTCGGTACTGACGAAAACGCCGCTGGAGGTTACGGTCATCGTCATGCTGGCGCTGGCCGCGATCTCCACCCGCAACGATATTACGACGTTCGCCTATATCCACTTGTTTTATTTTCCGCTGCTGCTCGGGCCGGCCTTGTTAATCGTGGCGTTATCCTTGAAAAATGCCGACGCGATCAATCTTCAGCCGATTTGGGGCAATTCCCACAGCGGCATGATGGCCAGCGTCCTGACGATCGCGGCTCTGTTTCAGGGCTCGTTCATCATTACGACGATCATACCGTCCATGCGTCATCCTCGGAAGGCAATGAAGGCCAGCCTGTTCGGCATTGTCATCGCGGGCGGGATGTATGTAACGATTGTCGCGGCGACGGTGGGCGTATTCGGTTCGGAGGAGACGAAAAATCTGCTATGGCCGACGCTCGAGCTAGCCAAGGCGACATCGCTGCCGGCGAACGTTCTGGAACGGCTCGATGCGGCTTTTCTGGCCGTGTGGGTGACGGCCGTATTTACGACGCTTTATTCCAGCTACTTCTTGGCGGTTATGGAGATGAGCAAGCTGTTCCGTCTGCGCGACCATAAGCTATTCTCATTTTTCTTGCTGCCGGTCGTTTTCTCCATGGCGATGGTGCCGCATAACATTCTACATATGTATGAAATCATCCAGAACGTAGGGAGAATCGGACTGTACGTCACGATCGTGTATCCGGGCTTTTTGCTCCTTGTCGCCATCCTTCGGAAAAAGAGAGGGGAGTCGAGTGAAAAACGGTCTGCAAGTTAGATGGTTTAAGTTGTCGGCGTTTCTTGTCTGCCTCGTCCCGCTTCTGACGGGGTGTTGGGATCGTCTGGAAATCGAGGAGCGGGCCGTCGTGCTTGGGGTGTCCGTGGATACCGCCCCTCAGGAGACGGCTCGGCGGGAGGACGAGATTACGCATACGGCGGAAGGATTTCCGGTTCCCAACGTGAATATGATTCGCGTGACGGTGCAGATTGCCTTACCCGGGAAAATCCCGCTCGGTCCCGGAGAGAGCGGAGGAGGAAGCAGAGGCTCGGAGCAAACGGTATGGGTGATCGGCACGGAAGGGCATACGCTCGACGATGCGATCATGAATTTGCAGCAGCAAATATCCGGAAGGATTTTTTTCGGCCATCTTCGCGTCATCGTCGTTTCCGAGGAGCTAGCCCGACTCGGGATGCAAAATATCAACGATTATTTTCACCGCAATCCCGAAGTCCGAAGGATGGCTTGGATGATGATCAGCAAGGGCAGAGCGGAAAGGCTGATGCGGGCTTCTCCGGAGCTGGAACGCGTCCCCGCCCTTTACTTGATGTCCACGATGGACAATGCCGTAAAGATGGGCAAATTTCCCGAAAATTACGTCGGCATGTATTGGAGCAACGTATCTAAAAAAGGACAGGAGGGATATCTCCCTTACGTCGAGCTAAAACACCAGCAAAACATCGAGGTCAAGGGGTTAGCCTACTTCAAGAACGAAATGCTTCAAGGTACGACCAAGCCGTTCCAAGTGGCTGCCTTCATGTCGATCAAAGGCATGAATCCGGCCGGCTATAGAGGGGTCGTCAAGCTTAACGGCATGCCCGAAGCGGTGATGGTCTACGCAACCTCGCGCCGATCTACCTTCAAGGTAATTCTGGAAGGCGGGGAAGTACGCATCAAGCTCTCGATCTTTACCGAAATCAATCTGGAGGAGAAATTGAACGAGCAGTTTTCCGTCATCGATTCGACTTCCTTGGTGCAAATCGAAGAGCGAAACCGAAACGCTCTGCGCAAAGAGACGGAAAATTTGATTCGGGAAATGCAGGAGAAGGGGATCGATATCTTCGGGTTCGGCGAATACGTCCGGGCGAAAAAGCCGGCTTACTGGAATGCCCGTATCGGTACGAAGGAAAAATGGCAATCGGCCTTCAAAGATATCCGGATCGAGGTCGAGGTCAACTCGAAGCTCCGCAGAATCGGGATGAAGGCGAAGTAAACGGGCGTTAAGGAAAAGGAGGGAAGGCGAATGATGAGAGGCAGCGGGTACGCGGGTTCGCTCGGGTATATTGTCCCTTTGTGTATTTTGACCGGAATTCTTATACTCCGGTGGGACGTCGTCATGTACGGGAAAATGAAATTAAAAAGGGAGAAGAAGTTCTCGAAGGTGCTCGGATGGATCAATCTCTGGGCGGGGGTCGGCTTGTTCGCGGTAAATTGGATCTACGCCAAGCTGTTATGAAGGCGAAAGCAGGAGCTATCCCATAAGTAGGGGCATAGAAGATCATCGAATGAAAAATAGCGGGCATCTATCTCCTGGAGATAGATGCCCTAAGAACATCCTTTCATCGCTAATCGTTCGGGTACGGCCCTTTTACTTATAAAACAACTCCATCGACCGATAAGATCAGCAGGGCCTGATCGTCAGTACGGAGTCCAAGTCAACGTGCGCGCCTTGGCGAACCGCTCCGCGACATACGGCCAGTTGACGACGTTCCACCAATCTTTGACGTAAGCCGCGCGTTCGTTCTGATGCTTGAGATAGTAGGCATGCTCCCAGACATCGAGCGGCAGCAGCGGAATGACGTCCCATTGCGACAAGTTCTGGTGCTTCTCGGCGGTCAAGATTTCCAGCCGGTGGCTGCGCGGGCTCCAGACGAGGATCGCCCATCCGCCGCCTTCGACTTTGTTGGCGGCTTCCGAAAACTGCCGCTTGAACGCGTCGTAGCTGCCGAAGCTTCGATTGATCTCGTCGAGCAGCGCCCCGGTCGGCTTGCCTCCGCCCTTGGGCGACATGACGTTCCAGAACAGCGTATGGAGATAGTGCCCCGCTCCGTTGAAAGCGAGCTCCCGTTCCCAGTGCTTGACGAGATCGAAATTGCCGGTTTTCCTAGCCTCTTCCAGTTTCTTCTCGGCGGCGTTCAAGCCTTCGACATAGCTTAAATGATGTTTGTCGTGGTGGATGCGCATCGTCTTCTCGTCGATGTACGGCTCCAGAGCGTTGTAGGTGTACGGAAGCGGCGGCAGCGTATGTCCGCCGATCGGCACGGGGGTACTGCCGGAAGCAGGGGCGGCAGCCCCCATCGGAGCGGACCAGCCGACTTCCGGGCGGAGCTCGTCGGCTCGCGGCCTCTTGTCGGCCAATCCATCCGCGGGCTCCGGTCCGCCTCCGTAGCCTTCGGGCTCCTCTTCGTCCGGGCTCTGCCGTTCCTCGGCCTGGGCTGCCCCCGTAAGCCGCAGTTGAGCGAGCGCTTCTTCTTCGAAATCCGCATGCCGCTCCAAACAGGCGAAGACGGGATGGGAAGGCTGGGCGCTCTTGACGGCTTCGCTGTACTGCCGAAGCAGCAGAAGTTGGCGGCCGAGTTCCCGCGATTGGTTCAATGCTTCCTCCAGCAATCGAGAGCCGAGCTCTTGTCGGTTAGTCCCCGCGTCTTCCTGCCGCTGCGCGAATTGCTGCTTCAGCCGCAGCGCGTATTCCCGGGTCTGGTCGAGCACTCGCTCCCAGTCGGCGAGCCAATGGGCATAGACGGCTTCCAGACCCGGAATAGCCGAGCGGATTGCCGTCGCGTTTTCCCGTTCCCGGGCTTTCCAAATCGCGATCTCCTCCGGGAGACGGAGGGGATCGATCAAACCGTGCGCGGACCGGATCAATGACATCATTCGTTAGCCTCCCCGTATTCGTTCGTATCCGAAGCAAGCTTCGTACCCAACGTATGCGGGAGATGCGGAAATCATGCCTCGCTAACGCTTTCAAGAAAGGCGGATAAGCGCGCGACGTATTCCTCCGTATGCGTGCGGTAGATCATTTCGTGAATCGCGCCGGGGACGACCCACAAGCGGGACAAGGGGTTCGTCTGGGCTCGCGCGACGTTCTCGGCGATAGATACGGGAGCTTTGTCGTCGGCCGTCCCATGGACGAGGAAGATCGGGAAAGGATAATCCGTCTCTTGAGCTTGGGCGGAGGGCACGTCGTCGAAGCTCGCTCCGGCCATAATCGGCAAAAACAAGCGAAGCAAAGAAACGGTCGGATATTTGGGAAGCCGGATATAATTTCCGATATTGGCGTAAACGGTATTCTCATCGGGCAAGAAGGTGCTGTCGAGAATCATGGCGTCAACCCTCTCGGCTTGCAGGGCGGCTTGCAGCGCGGTTCCGGCTCCCATCGAGAAGCCCCAGACGACCAGCTCTTCGCTTCCCTGCAGGCGGGCGAACCGAAGGGCGCCGATCAGTTGCTGGGACTCGGCGATTCCTCCCGTCGCAGCCAACGGGTTATCCGGATTGGCGTAGCCGTAGTCGAACATCAGGACGTTATACTGCATGCCGTTCAGAAGGCCGGCCAGATCGTACATCGGAACCCAGGGCTCTTCCCGGTTCGTGCCGTAGCCATGGCTGAGCACGACCGTTTTCCGGCTGTCGGTCGCGGGAATCCACCAGCCCTCCACCTGCGATTGTCCGTCCCCGCTCGGAAAGACGACGTCGGAATAAGCGAGATTGACGGCGAGCTGCGGATTGGAGCCGATCGAAACGATAGGCGGATAGGAGAAAAGGTAAGCGGCGTAGGCATGGAAAGCGACGAACAGTCCGGCGATCAGGCAGGAAACGGCGACGAAGAGATGGAGCGCAGCTCGGCTCCATTTGAAGGAGGCCGGACGGTCGTAAGACGGACCGGGGATGGGGATAGCCGTATCCGATCCCGCGTAAGGAAGTGGAGTAGACAACGATGTCATGGGGATCGCCTCGCTTTGGATGAGCATTCTGAAATGATTCTCATTTCATCGTAGAATGGGACGAATGTACCGTCAATGCGTAAGAGCGAGTTGTAAAAGTTACGTAATCAAATTGTAATAAAGCGCTTCCAACATTTACGGAAAGGCAAGTTTGCGTTATAGTGATTGTAACAGGGTTTCATAGGGTGAAACGGATTGGGGAGGGACACGACCATGGAAGAGGAGAAAAAAACGGTTCGTGCCGTGGAGAGAGCGCTGGACGTCCTGCTTTGTTTCGCTTCGGGGCACGAGTGGGGGCTTACGGAAATCGCGGGAAAGGTCGGCCTTCACAAAAGCACGATCCATCGCTTGCTGGCGACTTTGGAAGACAAGGGGTTCGTGACGCGGGACCCGTCCACGGAAAAGTATCGCCTCGGACTGAGCGTGCTCGAATTGTCCGCGCATCTGTCGCGGTCGGACGACCCATCCGTCGTGCTGCTTCCCGAGATGGAGCGGCTGAGAGATCAGCTGAGCGAGACGGTCAGCCTGTACGTCCGGGACCGGGCGGAACGGGTGAGAATCCAGGCGGTGCAGAGCATGCAGGCGATTCGCCGGGTGGCGACGGTGGGGGCCCGCTTGCCGCTGTCGGTAGGCGCATCCAGCAAGGTGCTGCTTGCATTCGCCGATCCGGGCGTTCGTGACGCGGTGCTGTCGGACCCGGCCTGGCCGGCGCAGCTCAGCCGGAAGTCATTCGTAAAGCAACTGGACGACATCCTCGCCGCCGGGTACGCGACCAGCTTCGAGGAACGGGAGCCCGGGGCGGCGGCGGTGGCCGCGCCCATCTTCAACCGCTCCGGCAAGCTCGTGGCCGCGTTGTCCGTATCGGGGCCTTCCAACCGTCTGACGCCGGACCGGATGCACGAATTCGCTCCGGCGATTATTGAATCGGCGCATCGTATGGGCACGATATTAGGATAGCGGCGATTTTCGGCTTCTTCTTTTTGATCGATCGTCTTGTACGCCCCGACTTATGGGACAGGCCCGTTTGCTCGGTTACTTGGCGTTGATGCGCTCCCGCACCCGCTTGGGCGCGACGGAGGACGCCTTGGAGCCGAGCTGCTTCCAGTAGGTCTTGTAATGCGACTTGGCGGCCGACCGCTGACCGAGCGCCCATTCGGCGTCGGCTAGATTAAGGTAGGCGACGGTGCGGGACGGGACAAGCCGAACAACGTTGGCGAGCACGAGCTTCGCCTTTTTGTTTTGTCCGGTCACGGACAGGAAGTACCCGTAATCGTTCAGAATGCCGGCGTATGCGGAGAGAGTCAGCCGGGACTTGACGTACGGGGAATCGGCGGAGCCGACGATCTCTTCCTTCGTCAGAAGCCCTTCCTCGTACCCCCACGCGCCAAAGGCTGCGGCATATTGCTCGAGGCCGTATTCGAGATACTTCACCGCGGTTTTGGTGCTTTTGGCCTTATGCGCTTCGAGAGCCTTCTGATGGGCCAGCTTAAGCGTCGGAGCGGCCAGCGCGTAGGTGGCGTCGTACGCCCCGGGATACATGGGGGAATCGAGCGCGGCCAGCGCGATCAAGCCTTCGATGTCTTTCGCTTTGAGAAGCGCGGCCATTTCCTCGTAGTAGTTCGCCGTCGGATCGTCGTACTCGTGGCTCACGACGTAGAAGCGGTCTCCCGCCCATTCGAGCTCGACCCAAGACTCGAAGGCGCGGTAAGGCGCCTGCGTCCATACGTAGATAGAATTGCCCTCCGTCGAGAAGTCTAGTTTCGCGGTATTTAGGAACATGTCGCCGCCGTCGCTGCTCGCCGCACGGTCCAGCAGCACGATTTTCGACGCATCCTCGTTCGCGGCTACCAGCACCAGCTCGACCCATTCGTAATTGAAAATAAAAGAAATAAATTGCCTCGTATAGCCTTTAGGATAATTGCCCAGGTCGACCTCGTAGATGCTATCGGCCGTGACGGCTTCCGCGTCTTCCTCGCTCAGCTCGAGCTTATTCGCTACGAACGGCGCTACTTTCTCGAACAGCTTCTTTCCGTCCTTTAATTCCGCCAGTCTAATCGGCTCGAAGGGAGCGCCGCTGTCCGCGGCTCCGGCGTAAGGGGCTTGCGGGAGCCCTCCTACCGCGAACAGGGCCAGCGTGACGGCCAAGAGCCATCTGTGCCAATTTTTCATACGCATCCGCCTTTCCGTATTTTAGTTTACCGCTTAATCGGCTTTCGGCTCCAATCCCGAGAGAAAATCCACCGCTTCTTTGAGCGACGAGACTTTCACGAGCCTGGGCTTAAGCTTCAGCTTCTCGACGGTCTCCCGGGCAAGCGTCCAGTTCGATTCGTTCTTGGCGTGATAAGGTACGAGGAAGTAATCGGCCTTCTCCCTGTCCGCGGCCATCAGCTTGTAGTTGATGCCCCCGATCAGGCCGACCGTTCCGTCCGCGCTGATCGTCCCCGTGCCGGCGATTCTGTATCCGCGGGTCAAATCTTCGCCGGTCAACTGCGCGATGATTTCAAGGGTCATCATCAGCCCGGCGGAAGGACCGCCGGTATCCGCGAAGTCGAACTTGACCGGATCGGGAGGATTCGCCTTCAGCACGTTGTTCATTTCCATGCCGATGCCGGCTCGATTATCCGGGGACATGGAAATCAGGGGCACATTCGCTTCGAACGTTCCTTTCCCCCTTTTGCCGGATATTTTGACGAGGTCTCCGGCGGTCTTGGAGGTCAAATATTCGGAGAGCTCTTTGCCGCTCGATATTTGCAGCTCATCCGCCAGGGTGATGATATCGCCTTCCTGCAGGCCGTTCTCGCGAGCTTTGGATTCCGGGAGCAACGCGGTAACGATCACTCCCTGGGATTCGACTTCAATCGGTTTGTCCATCGCCGCGTAGGCGGCCATCACTGCGCTCGCCTCCGAGCTGTCGCGCATGTAGGCGAGCAAGTTGCGGTAGGCCGCGAGGTTCGCCACTCCCCCCGTTGCGACTTCCAGTTTCTCGATATCCATTCGGGGATTCAGCCATGCGTAGACGAGGTCGAAGACGTCCGGCTTCGAATAGGTCGCGACAGTCGTGAACAGCAGCTCTCCTTTTTCCTCCAGTTTATGGCCCGTGTCTACGCGGGAATGCACGGATTCCGCCGATCCCGGGCCGTAGAGCATATAGGGCCAGGTTTTAAGGAAAGCAAAAAGAACCAAAAAAAGGACGGCCAGGAGAATGAGGGCTGTCCGGTATCTTCGTATCCATGAGGGTTGCTTGTATGCGTCCAAACCGGGTTCGCCTCCGTAATCGTTCGTGTGCCCCTATTATACCTTATGCGGAGCTTAGGAAACAAAAACGGAAGCCGGCGACGGATAAGAAATTTCGCCCCGCGATCGGGCCTTTTTCATCAATGTTCGCGTGTAACGATATAGATCAAAAAAAGAGGTGCGGGGATCGTCTCCCCGCACCTCTTTCCATTGAATTATTGCGCCATCATCTGGCGCAGAACCGTCTGCAGAATGCCGCTGTTGCGATAATAGTCGACGTCGACCATCGAATCCAGACGCACGATCGCATCGAAGGCGAACGACGTTCCGTCTTCGCGGGTAGCCGTGACGGCAACCGTCTGGCCCGGAGCGACATCGTTGCTCAGACCGGCAATGTCGAACGTCTCGCGGCCGGTGATGCCGAGCGATTTCCAGCCTTGTCCCGCAGGGAACTGCAGCGGAAGAACGCCCATGCCGACCAGGTTGGAGCGGTGAATCCGCTCGAAGCTTTCGGCGATGACGGCTTTGACGCCGAGCAGGAACGTGCCTTTGGCCGCCCAGTCGCGGGAGCTTCCCGTTCCGTACTCTTTGCCCGCGATGACGATCAGGTTCGTGCCGTTGTCCTGATATTTCATCGAAGCGTCGTAGATGGACATCACTTCGTCCGTCGGCAGGTAAGTCGTCACGCCGCCCTCCGTGCCCGGAGCGACTTGGTTCCGGATGCGGATGTTGGCGAACGTGCCTCTCATCATCACTTCGTGATGGCCGCGGCGGGAGCCGTACGAGTTGAAGTCTTTTCTCTCTACGCCGTGCTCGAGCAAATATTTGCCCGCTGGGCTGTCGGCCTTGATGTTGCCCGCCGGAGAGATGTGGTCCGTCGTAACGGAATCGCCCATCAGCGCCATAACGCGAGCGGCTTTGATGTCTTGAATGTCGCCGGCTTCCGGAGCGAGGTCCTTGAAGAACGGCGGATTCGCGATATAAGTGGACTTCTCGTCCCACTCGTACAATTCGCCTTGCGGAACCGGAATTTTGTTCCATTGTTCGTTCTGCGTGAACACGTTCGCGTACTTGGCGCGGAACATACCCGGGTTAAGCGAAGCGGCGACCGCTTGCTGGATCTCCTCGTTCGTCGGCCAGATGTCCTTCAGGTACACCGGCTTGCTGTCGTTGTCGTAGCCGATCGGCTCCTTCGTCAGGTCGACGTTGACGTTGCCGGCCAGCGCGTACGCGACGACGAGCGGAGGGGAAGCCAGGTAGTTCGCTTTGACTTGCGCGTGCACGCGGCCTTCGAAGTTGCGGTTACCGGACAGAACGGCGGCCACGGTCAGGTCGTTGTCGGCGATTGCCTCGCTGACTTCGTCCGGCAGCGGGCCGGAGTTGCCGATACAGGTCGCGCAGCCGTAACCGGCGACGTAGAAGCCCAACTTCTCGAGGTAAGGCAGCAGGCCGGCATTGGTCAGATATTCGGTTACGACAAGGGAACCCGGAGTAAGGGAGCTCTTGACGTATTCCGGCTTCGTCAAGCCGCGCTCGACGGCTTTCTTGGCAACGAGGCCGGCGCCGATCATAACGCTAGGGTTCGACGTATTCGTACAGCTCGTGATCGCGGCGATGACGACGGCGCCCGTGCTGAGCTCGCTCGACTTGCCGTTCGGATGCTTCACGGCCGCCTTCTGCTCGATCTGAGCGTCGGTCAAGCCGAAGCCGCCCTTGTCGATCGGCGTGCGGATGCTTTCGTTGAACGATTGCTTCATCGCCGTCAGCTCTACGCGGTCCTGCGGACGCTTAGGTCCCGCCAAGCTCGGCACGATCGTGGACAGGTCGAGCTCGATGACGTCCGAGAATACCGGGTCCGGAGTGTTGTCCGTGCGGAACATGCCTTGCGCTTTGTAGTAGTTTTCGACAAGAGCGATCTGATCGTCGTCGCGTCCGGTCAGTCTCAAGTAGTTCAGAGTCTCGCTGTCTACAGGGAAGAAACCGATCGTAGCGCCGTATTCCGGAGCCATGTTCGCGACCGTCGCACGGTCCGCGAGGCTGATGTTGGACAAGCCGGAGCCGAAAAACTCGACGAACTTGCCGACGACGCCCTTTTTGCGAAGAATTTGCGTTACGGTCAAGGCAAGGTCGGTCGCCGTAGCGCCTTCCGCCAGCCTGCCGGTCAGCTTAAAGCCGATAACTTCGGGCATAACGAAGTAGAGCGGCTGGCCGAGCATGCCGGCTTCCGCCTCGATGCCGCCGACGCCCCAGCCCACGATGCCGAGACCGTTGATCATCGTCGTATGGGAATCGGTTCCGACGAGCGAGTCCGGATAGACGTCGGTGACGCCGTCTTTCGTTTTAGTGGCGGCAACGGAGGCCAGATACTCCAGGTTGACTTGGTGAACGATCCCCGTCGCCGGAGGAACGGCGCGGAAGTTATCGAACGCCGTTTGCGCCCAACGCAGGAAGCGATAGCGTTCCTCGTTGCGCTCGAATTCGACGTCCATGTTGTACTGCAGGGCATCTGGGCTGCCGAACGCGTCGACCATGACGGAGTGGTCGATGACGAGATCGACCGGCACGAGCGGGTTGATGCGCTTCGGGTCTCCGCCTGCTTGTTTAACGGTTTCGCGCATGGCCGCCAAGTCGACGACTACGGGAACGCCGGTGAAGTCTTGTAGAACGATGCGCGCGGGGATAAAAGGGATTTCTTTGTCCTCGCGGCCTTCCGTCCACCTAGCCAGTTGCTTGACGTGCTCTTCCGTGATGCCGCGGCCGTCGAATTGGCGAACCGCCGCTTCGAGCAGTACCTTGATGGAGAACGGAAGCTTGGAGACCGGGCCCGCGCCTTGCTCTTCGAGGGCCGGCAGGCTGAAGTAACGGTAGGATTTGCCGGATGACTGCAGCTGAGCTTGCACTTGATAAGGGATTTTAGACAAGTGTGTAACCTCCTTGATTCGAAATCTGTGGGGCAGTCCGTATTTTTGCGGCAATCGTCGTCTCATTGAGAATGAGTTTCATTCTGTGAAACGCGATTTCAAAAATACTCTATGGTTCCAGTATACCTTGTCGAAGGGGCTCCGTAAAGTCATTTCAGTCCATCTTTAAGCGATTTCACGGGAATTACGCATAAGCGCGGGTCGTTTTCGGAAGGGCGGAGGGAAAGCCGGAAATTTCGTGCCGAACTTCTATAGAATGCCGCATTCGGGCTTCGGGCATCCGGAGCGGCAAGCGATAAACGGGCTAAAAAGGACGGCCGCAGGCCTCAATATTGCCATTTTGCCCTTTGTCTCTCTATGATGAGAGTAATCGTAAGGGAGGAATGACGGATGCCGGCCATCACATCTTTTCGCAACGCTTCCATATTCGTGAAGACGATCTTGATCTTCGTGATCGTAATCGTCCCTTTGTTTACGCTCAGCCTGATTCTTAACGAGCTGGCGAGGAAAGAAGTGCAGTCGCACGTGTCCCAGTCCATGCAGGAACGAATCCAATACGAGTTTCGGTTTTTGGAGCAGGAGCTGCGGCGGATCGTTGGCGCGCAGCAGCGGCTGGTCAACGATAACGATCTGCTCGACCTGAGCGGTCAAAGCGAAATTATGTCGGATTATCAGCGGGCGCGAGCGGTTAACCAGTTGCGGGAGAAGCTGCTGGCCTTGCGGGACACGAGCGGTTACATCCATAAAGCAAGCGTTTACATCCGAGCGGGCGACCGCATCGTGACGACCAGCCTTACCCACGATAAAGATGCGATGCGCGAAGAGCTGGAGCAAGTCGCATTGGCGTCCCTGGAGCAAGGCGTTCCCATCGTGCAGTGGAAATCCGGGCTGTATCTCGTATCGACATCGCCGCTTAGGCAGAGCGAGGCGGAGTTCAGAGAAAAGCCCCCTCAATTTATCCAAAGCATTGAGCTGTCGAATTCGACGATCAAAGAAATGCTGGCCCGGCTTTCCGAGGAAGGGGAGGCGCAATTATATTCCGCGGCCTGGCAGGTGGCGAGCGGTCCCCAGGCCGATTGGCATGCCGAGATTCGCGGCGAGTGGAATGTCCGGGAAGGCGAAGCGTTCGCCGAAGCGCGCGATTCGTCCGTATACGGACCGCAGTCGTTCACGACCAGCGGGGGGAAGAGACTTCTCGTCTTCCATGCGCAGTCGCCATGGCTGGAAGCGGCTTTGGCCGCCTTCGTGCCGGAGGACGTGCTGTTCGGCAAATTAAAGGCTTACCGCTACTGGTTCTGGCTGCTCGTCGTCTGTTCGGTAGCCATCATCGTCCTATTTTCCTACGGCATCTATTTGCTGGTGCAGCGGCCGCTGTCTACGTTGATCCGAATGTTTCGCAACGTCGAGCAGGGGCAGCTATCCGTTATCGCCAAGCCCGTCCGGAAAGACGAGTTCGGGGTCATCTTCACCCATTTCGGGCAGATGGTCTCCAAGCTGAAGCAATCGATCGACGAATTGTACGTACAGAAGATCAGGCTTCAACAGTCCGAACTGAAGCAGCTGCAGGCGCAGATCATGCCTCATTTTCTCTACAACAGCTTTTTTATTTTGCATCACTTGATCAAGTCCTATGAGAACGAAACGGCCGAACATATGTCCCGCAACTTGGGAGAGTATTTCGAGTACATTACGCGCAACGGAAAGCAGGAGGTGCCGCTCGGTCAGGAAATCAGCCATATTCGCTCCTATGCGGAAATCCAGAACGTTCGTTTTTCCGATCGCATCCATGCGTCCATAGACGAGCTTCCCGAGAAATTTCATGCCGTGCAGGTGCCGCGCCTGATTTTGCAGCCGATCGTCGAGAACTGCTACGAGCACGGCTTCGGGAAGACGCTGTCCGGAGGACGGCTGCGCGTCTCCTATTTGGACATGTCCGATCGGTTATGCATCCGGTTCGCCGACAGCGGGTCGGGCATGAAGCCCGCCGAGTTGGAGCGGTTGAGGGGAGAACTGAACTCGCGGCAGGCGGAGGAAAGCACAGGACTCCTCAACGTTCATCGGCGGCTGCAGATGAAGTTCGGCGCCGGCAGCGGACTGGATATCAAGACGAGCGAATGGGGCGGTCTGCTGGTTGAAGTCTATATCCCTCTAGAGAACGGAGCTGAGAACGTTGAATCGATTGCTGATCGTGGATGACGAACCCTTAATTGTCAATAGCATTTGCCATTTGCTTCAGGAGGACGGTCTCGAAGCGGAGATGATTCGCGCTTATAACGCCTATGAGGCGCTGGAGGCGATGAGACGCACGCGCATCGATCTTGTGATATCCGATATTCATATGCCCGGCCTGAGCGGCATCGAAATGCACGAGCGGATGAGGAAGCAATGGCCGTACAGCCAAATGATCTTTTTGACGGGCTACAACGAGTTCGAGTATGCCCAACGGGCGATCCAAGCGGGCGGAACGGTGGATTATCTGTTGAAAAACCAGAACGACGAGGCGCTGTTGGCCGCGGTAAGGAAGGCGCTGGAGGCTATCGAGGCGAACGATTCGATCGTTCAGCGCTCCGTGCAGGCTGCCGGAAGGCTGCAAGTGGCGCTTCCGGCGCTGCAGAGAGAAGTGCTGCTGAAGGCGCTTCGAGGCGAGCTTAGGGAGCCGGGGGAAATGCGGCGGCAGCTCGCAAGAGCGGAGATCGGGCTGGAACCGGAACGGAGAGTCGCGCTCATGCTCGCCCGCGTGGACGAATGGGAGCAGACGGCGGCAAGCCAGACCGCCGACCGCGAGCTTCTGCTCTATGCGTGCCGCAATATTATGGCCGAGTACCTCGGGACGAGCGTCGAGCAGGCGGCGGTGACGCTGGAGGATGACCGGCTGCTCTGGATCGTGCAGCCCGCTTCGCATGCGGAGGAGCCTGGTGCCGCACAGGCTGAGGCGGATTTGCTGAGCAGGCTGCCAAGCATCGCCGAAGCCGTTCAGGAGGCATGCGCCCGTTGGCTGCGAGTGCCGCTGTCGTTCGCATTGGCCGCGCATCCGTGCGATTGGGAGACGGCGGGCTCGATATGGAGCGAGCTGGGCGGATTGCTGCAGCTCGGCCGCAATAGACGCCAGTTGCTCGTGCGCGGCATTCGGCCGTTCTTGACGGCGGACGAGGACGCCGGGCTTGCCGAAGACGAGGCGGGCGAAGGCGCGGAGGGCTTCCGGCAGGACGGCGCCGGGGCGCTCCCGCCCTTGATCGGCAGGCTTCAAGCCTATATCCGCGAGCATCTCGAGGCCGATCTGTCCTTGACGAGGCTGGCCGAGCTCGCCCACTACAGCCCGACTTATTTGTCGCGCCTGTACAAGCAGGAGACCGGCACGATGTTGTTCGAGTATATTACCGAGCAGAGGATGGGCAAGGCCAAGCAGTTGCTGCGCGACAGCAACTTGCGTATTTATGAGATTGCCGAGGCGGTGGGCTATGAGTCGGCTCCTCATTTGATCCGTTTCTTCAAAAAAAGGCACGGAATGACGCCGCAGCAGTATCGCGATCTGGAGGATGTTAACAGAAAGCAATGAATCGCAACAGATGCACATAGAGATGTCGGGCTTGGCGTCCTATCATTTGGATATGGGCAACGCCCAAGATTAGGTCAACTGGAGGAGTGCATCCATGAAGCTTTCCAAGAAGATGCTGATGAGCGCGCTGGTGGGATGTCTGTTGCTGCAAGCCGCATGCGGCTCGGGCAGTAACGGTCTGACGCAGAGCCAAACCCCGGCGGCCGCCGATACCGGCAGCGGCGGACAACAACGGGAGGAGACGCCGACCGCCGCGGGAGGTCCGCTTGATCCTTACGATCCGCCGATCGAAGTGACCGCCGTCCGTTCGGTCTCGGCGAGTCTGAAATTCGAGAACGGCGATACGATCCAGAACAACGCCTGGACCAAGCTGTACGAGAACGAGCTTGGCATTAAGCTTAAGTATTTGTGGGTCGTAGACAACAGTCAGTACGAGCAAAAGCTCAACGTGATGATGACCTCGGGAGAGCTGCCGGACATTATGCCGGTACCCGGCGTAAAGATGAAGCAGCTGTATGACGCGGGGCAGTTGGAGGATCTGTCGGAGCTGCTAAAGCAATACGGCTCCGAGCATACGAAGGACTTCATGTATCGCGACGGGGGCGCCGCGATCGACTCCGCCACCTTCAAGGGGGAGTTGGTAGGCCTGCCTCTCAATCCCGGCGCGACCGATACGGCGCCGCTGCTGTGGATCAGGGAAGACTGGCGGATTAAGCTGGGGCTGCCCGAGCCGAAAACGATGGACGACGTAGCGGCGATCGCGGAGGCTTTCGTCAAACGGGATCCCGACGGCAACCAGCAAAACGATACGGCGGGACTGGGGCTGGATAAGGAATTGTTCGGCGGTCTTGGCGGACTGCACGGATTTTTTAACGGATTCCATTCGTACCCCGGCATCTGGATCGAGAACGCCGCCGGCGAGCTCGTATACGGCAGCATTCAGCCGGAGACCAAGACGGCGCTCGCCAAGCTGCAGGAGATGTACAAGGCGGGCTTGATCGATCGCGAGTTTGCGGTCAAGAACGCGGAACAGATTATCCAAGATTTCAATTCGGGTAAGCTTGGCATGTACTACGGCCAGCACTATACGCCGATTTTGCTGCAGGACGGCAAGAACAACATGCCGGAGCTGGAGCTTAAGCCCTATCGTCTGCCTTCCGTCGACGCGCAACCGGCGAAGCCGCAAACGTCGTTCAATATTCCCGAATATTATGTCGTCCGCAAAGGGGCCAAAAACCCGGAAGCCGCGATCAAGCTTCTGAACGCTTACTTGGAGCCGCGTTCGCGCGAGGAGTATCCGGTCGAGGAATATTCGAACAACGGCGATGTGGAGAAATGGCAATACGCGCTGCTGAAGGGTTCGAATCCGACGCAAAACCTGGACGGATACGCCAATGTAAAGAAGGCGCTGGAGCTGAACGATCGGTCGATTCTGGACGAGACGACGCCCGATCCGTACGTCTTCGATACGTTAACGAGCTACTACAACGGCGATGTGGCCGGCTGGGGCTATACGATGGTATTCGGAGAAGGCGGCGCGCAGTCGATTCTGTACGATTACAACGAAAACAAAGGTTACCGACCTACGGCCTTCAACTCCGCGCCGACGTCGGCGATGTCCGAGAAGCAGTCCACGTTGGCCAAGCTGGAATTGGAAACCTTCACCAAAATCATTATGGGAGAAGCCGGCATAGAAGCTTTCGACGATTTCGTGGTCAATTGGAACAAGCTTGGCGGCGACGTCATGACGGCGGAAGCGGCCGCCTGGAAAGCGAGCAAGTAGGATGAAACGGCATTTGTGGAGGCTGGAGCTGCCCCTTCATTTGATGCTTCTCCCCGGCGTGGCTTTGGTCTTCGTGTACAACTACATTCCGATGGCCGGCATCGCGATCGCCTTTCAGAAGTTCGTGCCGGTCAAAGGGGTAGCGGGTTCGGACTGGATCGGACTAGGCAATTTCGATTACGTGCTCAAAATGCCGAATATCGATCAGGTGCTGTGGAACACCGTGTATATCGCGGGGATGAAAATCGTTGCCGGACTCGTCGTTCCGATCGCGATCGCCATTCTGCTTAACGAAGTCCGCAACGTGCTGGTCAAGCGCGGCGTCCAGACGCTGATTTATTTGCCCCATTTTCTGTCCTGGATCATTCTTGGCGGCATTCTGATCGATATTTTGTCTCCCTCGCAGGGGATCGTCAACAGGCTTCTCACGACGTTCGGCTTGGAAAGCGTTTTTTTCCTCGGGTGCAACGACTGGTTCCCCTATGTGCTGGTCGCCTCCGACGTCTGGAAGGAATTCGGCTTCAGCACGATTGTGTATCTGGCCGCGATCACAAGCATCAATCCGACTTTGTACGAAGCGGCCATCATGGACGGGGCGGGGCACATTCGCCAAGCGCGGCACGTGACGCTTCCGGGCATGCTGCCGGTGATCGTGCTGCTGGCTACGCTGAGCCTGGGCAACGTGCTGAACGCCGGGTTCGAGCAAGTGTTCAACTTGTACAGCGCGTCCGTATACGAAAGCGGAGATATTCTCGATACGTTGATTTATCGGCTTGGACTGCTGGATGCGCAATTCGGCGTGGCGACGGCGGTGGGACTGTTTAAATCGCTCGTGTCGCTGGTGCTGATCTCCGTCTCTTATTTTCTGGCCTATCGGCTTGCCAACTACCGGATCTTCTAAGTCTAGTCAGGATAGGGAGGGAGGACACTTGAAAACGGTTTCATTTTCGCGTCGTTTGTTTATCGTCGGAAACTATGCTTTTCTTATCGCTTTGTCGGTGTCATGCCTGTTCCCGCTCGTTCATGTGCTGGCGATCTCGTTCAGCTCGAGCGCCGCGGCGTCGGCGGGCAAAGTCGTCCTGTGGCCCGTCGATTTTACGTTGGCCTCGTACGAATTTATTTTGCAGAACGATGCGTTTATCCGGGCATTCGGCGTGACGCTGCAGCGGGTGGCTCTCGGCTTTTCGTTGAATCTGGCTCTGACGCTGCTATGCGCTTATCCGCTGAGCCGGGAGCAGAAGCATTTTCGCTATCGCACGGCCTATGCCTGGTATTTTGTCATTACGATCCTGTTCGGGGGCGGATTGATTCCCTGGTATTTGACGATCAAGGAGACGGGATTGCTCGATTCGGTCTGGGCTCTCGTCATTCCCGGAGCGGTGCCCGTGTTCAACGTCATTCTGATGTTGAATTTTATTCGGGGACTGCCGGCGGAAATATCCGAATCGGCCTTTATGGACGGAGCGGGACACTGGACCGTGCTATGGCGCATCGTGGTTCCGCTGTCCATGCCGGTCATCGCGACCGTATCTCTGTTTACGCTGGTCGGGCATTGGAACGCCTGGTTCGACGGGCTCATTCTGATGAATTTTCCCGAACGCTACCCGCTCTCCACTTATTTGCAGCTTATGGTCATCAGCAGCAGCACGCTCAATTTCAGCGGGGTCAGCTTGAGGGAAGTGGCGGAAATCTCGCAACGCACGACCCGGGCGGCGCAAATCTTTCTCGGAGCGCTTCCGATACTGCTGGTCTATCCTTTTTTGCAGCGATTTTTCGTCAAGGGCATCGTGTTGGGGAGCGTAAAGGCCTGATCCTCCGATCGCCCTATTCGACGCAAGGAGTGGGAACGAATTGAAGATTGCGATTACGGGAGCCTGCGGCTTTATCGGCAGAAATCTGATCGCGGAATTGGAGCCGCACGGGCATGAATTGCTGCTGATCGACCGGCAGCGCCCCGAAGACGCGACCGTATTCAGCCCGGGGGAGGAAGGGCGAGCCGCCGCTCCGCTGCGGACCGATTGGCCCTATGAGCAAGGGGAGATTACCGACGCGGATCGTATGCGAGAGCTTCTGACGGGAATGGATGCCGTCGTTCATCTGGCCGCCTCTCCGGTCGGTTATCCGGAGAAGGGAATCGAGACGTTCTACCATAACGCGCACGGCACGTTCGCGGTTCTCGAGGCGTGCAGGCTTAACGGCGTTGCCCGCTTCGTTGCCGCCTCGAGCATCAATGCGTTCGGCACCTTCTACTGGCGCATTCATCCGGCGCCGGTGGAGTATGCGTCCTTGCCGCTGGCCGAGACGCATCCGGCGGAGCCCCAGGACCCTTACAGCCTGAGCAAGCTGGTAAACGAGCATACGTGCGCCGCATTCCATCGGGCTTACGGCCTAACGACCGCGGCGCTGCGCTTCGGGGCGGTATGGACGGACGACGCGTATCGAAACGCGCTTGAATTCGGGCTTCCGGGAACCGACGGCTGGTCGGACGATTTGTATACGTGGGTTCATGTCCGGGATATCGCGCGGGGCATTCGTCTGGCGCTGGAAGCCGAGCGGCTTCCGGGACATGGGGTCTATACGCTGAATGCGGGGGATACCCGTTGCCCGGAGCCGACGATGGCGCTGCTGCGGCGTTACAAGCCGGAGTATGCGCAACGGCTGGCCGTTCCGCTGGAAGGCCGGGCGGCCCTGATTTCCATCGAAGCGGCCCGGAACGCGTTCGGCTATGCCCCCGTCTACACGTTGGAGGAGGCGGTCCGAGCGGAAGATCGTTCGATTGCGCTCGATCACGAATAATGGAGGCTAACTCATGACGGATCAGGTTGCAACACGCAATTGGTTGGCTGGAGCGATGGCGCTTCTGCTGCTGCTCGGCGCGTTCGGCTATTCGCCGGTCGCGGCGGCCGAAGGAGGCGCGGGCGCGGCATTGGCAGGCGGCGATTCCTCGGTGATGGACGCTGCTCCCCTTGTCGTGGAAGGGGAGCAGCCGGTAAGCCATAACTTTCCGAACGGCGGCATTCTGTCCGATCCCGCATATAGCGGGGGCGGTCTGCTGCGGCTGGAAACGCCGGATGCCGCGCCGGCCGGAGGTTATGTGGCGGAATACGAGGTCACGGCTTCGCAAGCCGGGGAATACGAGCTACAGATCGCCTCTACGCCGCCGGTAATGGAGTGGACGTCGCCATATGCCTTCAGCCTTAACGGGGGCGCATACGGCGTCGTCGAGAATGCCGTTCAGGTCGGCGATATTAACGGCACCGTTCGTCGGTTTTCATTGGGCGTCGTGGAGCTGCAGGCCGGCGTAAACACGTTTTCGTTCAAAGTGGAGCAGCGCAGGCAATTGAACAATCAGTACGTGCTGTATTTGGACGCGGTTACGTTTATTCCCGTGCAGCCGCCGGCGGAGGAGCCCGTCGAGCTTCTAGTGGAAGGGGAAGCGGCTTTGAACGAGAATTTCCCGAATAGCGGCAAAATATTGTCGGACCCCGTATTCAGCGGGGGCAGCCTGCTGAGGCTGGAGACGCCGGATAACGCGCCTCCTGGCGGTTATGTGGCGGAATACGAGGTCACGGCCCCGGTCGCGGGGGCCTACGAGCTGGCGATCGCATCGACGCCCCCGGAGGAAATGTGGACGTCGCCCTACGCGATCTCCGTCAACGGGGGCGCCTACGAGCAGGTCGCGGGAGCCAGGCAGCTTGCGGACGTCAACGGCACGGTGCGGCGCTATCTGGTTAAAGTCGTGCAATTGGATCAGGGAGCGAACGCCTTCTCGATCCGGGTCGATACGCGGCGAAGCCTGGATCAGCAATACGTCGCGTACCTGGATGCTTTTACGTTTACGCTGCTTCCCTTCGGGCTGCACGGTCTTGGCGCGGAAACTCCGTTCCGCGTGTTCGAGTCCGGCGAAGCCGTCGTGCTGGACGCGGCCTTCTCAGGCCGGTCGCCTGCGGCAGACGAATTGAACGTAGAAGTGACTGATTATTGGGGGAACGAGGTTCTGGAACGGACGATTCCGATCGCGGCCAACGCCGAAGGAGCCGAGCTTAACCTTGGAGTGCTTGCTCAAGGTCATTATACCGTTACGGCAGCGCTCGACAGCGTCGGTTCATCCAAGAAAACTTACGTCGCCGTTGTTCCGGCTTATTCTGAAAGAGACTCCTATGAGGATACGCCTTTTGCGCTTGATGGCGGCTTCTCCCTGCATGTCAATCGCTCCAAAATCGAAGGCTTTGCCGAAGCTTTGAAGCTATCGGGAGTGAAGTGGGTGCGGGACCGCTTCCATTGGAGCACCGTCAATCCGGCGCCGAACACATTTGATTATTCGCATTTCACGCCTTTCCTTCAGGAGGTGGCCGGTCAAGGACTGTCCATTCTGGCTACCTATCAGGATTCGCCCGGATGGACGAAAACGTCGGAAGGAAGCATTCCGGACGATCTGCTGGCCGCCTATCGTTTCGCCGTCGATTCCGGAGCGGAGCTGGGCGACTGGATCGCCGCATGGGAGGCGGGCAACGAGCCGGACGGGCATTTTACGGGAGTAGACGAGACGGCCGACCAGTATGCGGCCTTCCTTAAGGCGGCGGCGATCGGCTACCGGGATAGCGGGGCGGACTCCCGAATCTCCGTCTCGGGCTTCGCCGATCGTCCGAACGATTATATCCGGCTTGTCATGGACAACGAAGTTCTGCCTTACTTGGACATCTACAGCTTTCACGGCTACCCCCTGCCGTACGGCTCGCATGCGACGGATATCGTACCGTTCCCTTCGAACGCGGCCGATCATCTGGCTTTCCTGGAGGATTACGACGGCAGCGACGAGGTCGAGAAGTGGATGACCGAAGCCGGTCTGGCCATTCAAACCGGGGAGACGCGCGATTTAACGGCGGCCGAGCAACACGCGCAGGCGCGGTATATGATCACGTCCGCCGTCAAGTCGCTTGCAGCGGGAGTCGATAAGCACTTTTGGTTCTTTATGCCGCATTATTTGGAGAACGGCAACGAATACGGCATGTTCAATCAGGCGGACGCGCCGTACGCTGCTTACGCCGCGATTGCCGAATTTACGCATGTGCTGGGAGAGGGCGACTACCTTGGAGTCTGGGCTGGCCTTCCGGCTTCGGTTGAAGGCTTCCGCTTTGCCGACGGCGGTCGGGAAGTGGGCGTGTTCTGGTCCGAGCAGCCGCAGGCGGTTACGCTGGCGATAGATGCCGAGGAGGCGGAAGTCGTGGATCTGATGGGAGGAAGCCGGCTTGTACAGGCGGTCGGAGGGCAGATTGCCGTCGCCCTGGGCAAGGACCCGGTATATGTCAAATACGGGGAAGAGCCGGCGGCCGAATGCGATACGGAAGGCGCGGGCGCGCCTGCGGGGAATGCGTTCGCCCCGGCTCTCGCGAAGGCGGAACGGGTGGTTCTCGCCCAGAGCTACGGCACCGCGGCCCGCAGCAATGCGAAGGTGCTTGGCGCTTATCGTCTCGATAAGGATCGGCCCAATGTCGTAGAAGTGGAGGTTTACAACCTGAACGACACCGCGATCACCGGGACGATCGAAGGAACGGCTTCCGGCGGTTGGCAGTTGGACAGCGCTTCTAAGCCGGTCACGGTGGCTCCCTATACCAAAGCTACGGTTGAGTTTACGTTGACGGCGGGACCCGGAGTAGCGGATATGGCCAAAAGCAAGGTGCGATTTTACGGCGTGTTCGACGGGGACCCGGGAACAGTATCGCAGGCTTATGTGCTGACGGGACTTGAAGACGTGGCGATCGATCCGATCGTCGAAGCCGGGGCGCCGCAGAATTGGGACTTCACGCCGGGCGACGCCAAGCCGAACACGGCCTCCGTATCGGTTCAAGCGGGCAGCGAGCCGGGGACGGTCAGGTTTAAATACGACTTTACGGCGTCCAATCAATGGATATACCCTTATCTCGAGCTGCCGTCCTCCCTTGATCTGAGTTTGTCGAGCGGTATTGCTTTCTCGATCTACGCGGAAGGGGACGTCGATCAAACCGACGTGAAGCTGATTCTGGCCGAAGATGGCGGAGGCAAGTATTATACGTTCAATGGTTTCGAGATCAAGGAGGGCTGGAATCGTTACGTCATTCCGTTCGGCATGCTGTCGGCGGCTACGTTCGGTCCGCCCGATCCGAACGGCAGACTGGACCTGGACCAGGTGAAGCGCATTCAGATCGGAATCAACACTCAACTGCTCGACGTTCCGGCTCTCATTCTTAAGGAGGTAGGCACATTCGTCATCCCGCCTGCGCCTTTGTGATCGGTTGAACGGAGTAAAGATTGCAGCCAGACCGACCGGCTTCTTGCCGGGCAGGTCTGGCTGTTTGTATTTGGCGACGGACAGACCGGACGTAAAACGACTATCGGAGGCTAAGAAAGCCGTCAGGGGCGGATGAGAGCAATCCGTAGGCGGGGAATGGCGTTTTTCTTTGTTGATTGACTACGGGATGCGGCATGGAAAGAAATTTTCGGGCATAGGATGAAGTGGCGCAATCTGGCGACGGCTTGTCGAGAATTCGGATTCGGAGGTGATCTCCATGCCTGGCGGGAATACGGACTGGAAGCAGGCGCTGTTTGAATACGTGAATGCGATCAACGAAGCCGCCCTTAGCACGGATACCCGCAAGCTGCGGGGGATTCCGGACAGGGAGCATCGCGAACGGCTCAACGAACGCATGCTGATGGCGGCTCGCAGGGACGCCAAATGGGCAATCCGTACGGTACGCAGCGAAATGAGGGTGCGGATCGAGCGCTACCAGGCGGCGCGCGGGGAAGTCGCGGCCGATCTGTCGATTCATCTCGTGCGTATGATGGAGCAGCGCAACGTAGCTTGGTCGGAAGAGCGCGTGGAAAGAGAGAGGCTTCGTTTCATTAGGGCGGGCAAGTTATGGCGGCTGGATTCGGCGAGGCCGCTCCCGGGCGAACGTCCGGGCGAGCTCATTGCGGAGGACATGGACGAAGTCCACGATCCGTGGGACGGAGAGAAGAGAACGCCGGTTCCTTCCGCTCCTTATATGAATCCGAATGCGATGTATGGCTTCAAGTCCAAGGTATACGCGGGAGCTTACGCTTTGGGAGACGATGGCTGGGGCTACGGAGCCGTCGGAAGAGGGACCCCGTATTTGCGCGAAGAAGCGGTCGCGTATGCCGAGAGATGGTGGAACGAGCCGAATCCCGCTTACGAAAATTTCGACGTCAACTGTACGAATTACGTCTCCCAGTGTCTCTTTGCAGGGGGAGCGCCGATGAATTATACTGGGAGAAGATCATCGGGCTGGTGGTACAAGGGCTATTCCGGCAAAGAAGAATCGTGGAGCTTCAGTTGGGCGGTCGCGGCCGGCTTGCAGCAGTATTTGGCGACTCCGCGCGGATTCGGCCTTCGGGCGGAAGCCGTCTACGAGCCGCAGCAGCTCAAGCTCGGGGACGTAATCTGCTACGATTGGGAAGGCAACGGCCGGGTCGGTCACAATACGATCGTAACGGCGTTTACGCCGGACGGCATGCCTCTCGTGAACGCGAACACGGTAAGCAGCCGCCACAGATACTGGGATTACAAGGATTCATATGCTTGGACGGGCAAAACCCGTTATCATTTTTATCGTATCGCGGATGAGTTTTGACGAACAGAAAAGCCGGGTTTGCGCCGCGGGTTCTCCGCCGAACGGCGGGATTGGAAAGGGCGCAGACGCCGACAAGCCGGAGGTATTCGAAGCTATGGGGAACAAAATACGCGTCGGACTCGTGTACGGGGGGCGTTCGGGCGAGCACCAGGTGTCGCTGCAGACCGCCCTCGCCGTATTAAAGGCGTTCGACTACGACAAGTACGAACTGATTCCTTTCTATATTACGCCTAAAGGCCAGTGGAGATCGGGACCGCTCCTCGACGCGCCTCCGTCCGCCGTGGCGGAGCTGCAATTCTCGGGCGGAGGGGAAACTTCGGAGGAGAACGGAAGCGCCGGAGGGAAGTTGGCGCTGCTGCCGGTGCTTCAGGGAATGTCGGAGAGAGTGCTGCAGGAAGGGGCGCCGGCCGGGGACGGCAAGGCGATCGACGTCATGCTGCCGCTGCTTCACGGAACGTTCGGCGAAGACGGAACGATTCAAGGGCTGTTCGAGATGGCGGGCCTTCCCTATGTGGGCGCGGGAGTTCTCGCTTCCTCCGTCGGAATGGACAAGGTCGCGATGAAGACGATGTTCGCCCAGGCCGGCCTGCCGCAGGTGGGCTATCGTCATTTTATCCGGCATCAATGGAACAAAGAGCGGCAAGCGGTGCTGGCGAACGTCGAGGAGCTCGGGTATCCTTGCTTCGTCAAGCCGGCCAACCTCGGATCCAGCGTTGGCGTGTCCAAAGCGCGGGATCGGGAGGAACTGGTCTCCGCGATCGAGGCGGCGCTGCGGTACGACCGCAAAGTGATCGTCGAGGAGTTCGTCGACGCGCGCGAGATCGAGGTGAGCGTGCTCGGCAACGACGATGCGCGGGCATCGGTTCCGGGCGAGATCGTCAGCTCGAACGAATTCTACGATTATAAGGCGAAATATATCGACGGCAAATCGATCATGGTCATTCCGGCGGAAATTCCGCAGGAGACGGCGGACGCGGTGCGCGACATGGCGTTGCGGGCGTTCCGCTCGATCGACGGCTCCGGCTTGTGCCGGGCCGATTTCTTCCTGCGGCGAAGCGACGGCAAGCTGTTCATCAACGAGGTGAACACGTTGCCCGGCTTTACCCCTTACAGCATGTATCCGCTGATGTGGAAAGAATCCGGCGTCTCGTATCGTGAGTTGTTGGATACGCTGATCCGTCTTGCGCTAGAGCGCTTCGAGGAGCGCCAGTCCATCGACTACGGCGGCGGAGAGTAAATTCGTGAGGCAGCGAACGGATTTTGTTCGCTGCCTTTGCTGTGTGGGCTGGGGGTGGGGGAGGTTAAGAGACAGATGCGGTAGCCCCTAGAGGGCGGGCGTTGGGGATAAGAAGGGCCGGCCCGGCCTCGGGAGCGGCGAATAAGCCTGGCGTGCGGTCTAAAGAGCCGGCCCCGACCTCGGGAGCGTCGAATAAGCCCGCAGTGCGGACTTAAAGGGCCGGCCCGGCCTTGGGAGCGGCGGATAAGCCCGCCGTGCGGTCTTAATGAGCCGGCCCTACCTCGGGAGCGGTGGATAAGCCCGCCGTGCGGTCTTAAAGGGTCGGCCCGGTCCCGGAAGCGGCGGATAAGCCCGCCGTGCGGTCTTAAGAGGCCGGCCCGACCTCGGGAGCGGCGGATAAGCCCGCCATGCGGTCTTAAAGGGTCGGCCCGGTCCCGGAAGCGGCGGATAAGCCCGCCATACGGTCTTAAGAGGCCGGCCCGGCCTCGGGAGCGGCGGATAAGCCCGCCGTGCGGTCTTAAGAGGCCGGCCCGACCTCGGGAGCGTCGAATAAGCCCGCCGTGCGGTCTTAAAGGGTCGGCCCGACCTCGGGAGCGGCGGATAAGCCCGCCGTGCGGTCTTAAAGGGTCGGCCCGGTCCCGGAAGCGGCGGATAAGCCCGCCGTGCGGTCTTAATGAGCTGGCCCGACCTCGGGAGCGGCGGATAAGCCCGCCGTACGGACTTAAAGGGCCGGCCCGACTTCGGGAGCGGTGGATAAGCCCGCCGTGCGCGCTTATGGCCCCCGGCCCAATCCCCCGTCTAGCCCTGTCGGATAAGCACCCTGTACTGCACGCCGCGCCTAAAGTAACTCAATGCAGAAACCCCCGACTAACTAATCTATAACTTCTGGCCCGCTGCGTGCCGCTGGCTGGTTCTAGCCAATTCTTGTTTATCAGTTCGTCGATTTGTTCGAATACGAAGGTGCGCTTTTTCCCCAAGCATTCGCAAGCCATCGCAACTGTGATCGGAGTGGTGGAACGGATGGCTAGACGGACGATTTCTCGTTGATAAAGGGGAAGAGCGAGCAAATCCGGTTGTTCCTCTCCGTACCACAGCTCCATCATACGTCGGATATGCTGTTGGCAAGAGAGCGGGTCATCCTTGAGCTTGTCGATGGAGAAGCGTAAGATATGGCAGTTTGCAAATTCAATTTCATTCTGTCTATCCAGCCCCCAAGAAAAAGTATCGCGATCGGCGTCCCTTGCATGAGAGCTGAAGCTATCCGCTTCGAGACATGTAGGTTGAGGTGAGCGAAGGTAGACAAAATCCGGGTAGTAGTACTTGCCATCGGGGGCAATCACCTCATACTCGGGGTAGAGGAAATCCAGATTTTCGACGATGGGCCACCAAGCTTGCTGAAGGAGCAATTTCTCTCCGAAGCCATGGCGCGTTCTGAGCCGCCGCAGTCTCTCTCCGCGGCTTTCGCTGATATGCTTGGCCAGCCAAGCGCTGTATTCCGTTTCGAATCGTTCATCCACGTTCATCCGCTCCTCGTCAAAAAAATAACCGCCCCAATCCAAAAAGGATTAGAGCGGTGTGCTTCACGCGCGTATAGCCCCATTTTACCCCAGTTGGGATGAATTGTCACTTGCTTGTTGAATACACTCAACGTAAAGGCGACGCACAGCGAAGGGGAGAGCAAGACATACGAGAGAAGCGGGAAAGGGGCTGGACTATTCGAGTCATTAAAGCAAATCTAATCATCCGGACCGCCCGGAACAAATATCCGCAATCCAAAGAAACGGAGGACGCCCTGCAACTCATCCACCATCCATAATCGATGAACCGGAGGGAGCACCGTAACCCATCCACCTGTGGAAAAGAGACGCCCGACCCGAAGATTCCGGAATATTTTCGACAAAAGTGGATAACTTGGGGTTGAACTGTGGAAAAGGGACTGAATATTGTGAATAAATCGACCATTCACTGTGGGTAAGTAGCGGGAGAGAGGGTGAGGAGGAATTATGCACAGGTGGATAATCGGGCGCTTCGGGTTATGCCGCAGTCGCTGGGGCGCTTTTCGGCCGTTCCCTTTCCCTGCATCCCTCCGGGAGGGTATAATGAGGGGCAGGAAATCGCGCGTGCGACCGCAAAATAGATAAAGACGCGCTATCGAGACAGGAGGGAACGCCATGGGCTTTCAAACGGAGTTCAATTCGGTATGCAAATTCAAATCCGAGCAGGAATTGTACGAGCTGCTGGAATACGGCCGGGGCAAAATGGTCAAAAAGCAGTTCCGCGTGTTCCCGACGGGACAGAAAGTAATCGCGTATACGCCGGACAACCAAGCGGTAGCCATCGTGCGGATTCTGGCGTCCATCGCCGAAATCAATTTTCAAGGCGAAGAAGTAACTCAGGTGGAAATGGAGCTTGTTCGCCGCCTGACGGAGGAAGAGGCCAGAGTCCAGACGGCGCTCGCACATGAAATGTTCTTCGGAGAGCAATCCTAAAACCCTCAAGTCCATTCCGGGGGTGTGAACGAGCATGATCGTCCGTTTCGGTTATGTGGCGATGTCCGTGTATCTGGAGAATGCCTCCCCATCAAGGACGATGACGATGGCGAGCTTCTCCAAGCTGGCGGATCGGGAAGCGGGGCTGCGCAAGCTCGAGAGGATCGCCGAGGAAAATTTGCGCAACACGCTGAGACTGCTGAAGCATAACCGATACATGGACGTTCGCGTATACCGTCTGACCTCGAAGCTGATCCCGCTGGCGACCCATGATGACCTCAGCGATTGGGACCCGTACCCCGCTCTCGCGCCGTCGTTCGCGGAAGTCGGGGCTTTCGTGCGGGAGTATGATATGCGCGTGTCTTTTCACCCGGATCATTTCACGGTGCTGAATACGCCGCGCAAAGACGTGTTCGAGAAATCGGTCCGCGATCTGGACCACCATGTCCGGATGCTCGAAGCGATGGGACTGGACGGACGGGCGCTTAACAATATACACGTCGGGGGCAGCTACGGGGACAAAGCCGCCGCGGGCAAACGGTTCGTCGAGCAATTCGGCCGCATCGAGCCTAGGATCGCCGACCGGCTCACGCTGGAAAACGACGATAAAACGTTCACGGCAGCGGAAACGCTGGCCATTGCCGAGGAAGTCGGCATTCCGATGGTGCTCGATATCCATCACGATGCCGTGAACCGGAGCGACGAGACGGCCGGTGAGCTATGGCCGAGAATTATACGCACCTGGGATCGGCTCGGATGGAACGTCGTCCATTCCGCGGATCCCGCCTTAAAGCTTCCGCCGAAAATCCACGTCTCGAGCCCCAAGAGCGTCTCCGACCCTCGCGGGCATGCCGATTACGTCGAGCCGGGGCCACTGCTTGAATTCTTGTACCGGATAGCGGAGATATCGCCGGCTCTTGACGTGATGATCGAGGCGAAGAAGAAGGACGACGCGCTGCTGAGGCTGATGGAGCATTTTCGGACGTTGGAGGCAGGCGGTCAGCCTGTTCGGGTAAGGGACGGAGGCACAGTGGAGATACTGGCTTGAGTAAGGCAGGCTTGAGCTAACCGAGCATGCCGTCGACGTTTTTCAATATTGCAATCCTTTTGGAAATAAGGTACGTTGGAAAATGAAGGATGCTTATCCGACCGAAGGATAACGAAGGTGCGTCCTTACTTGCGAAGAGGGGGATTTCCGCGAAATGAACGGATTGCTTGAGGGGAAAAATATCGTGGTCATGGGCGTCGCCAACGAGCGCAGTATTGCCTGGGCCATCGCGCAAGCGCTTGCATCGCAGGGAGCCAGACTGATTTTTACATACGAGAACGAACGGGTGGAAGAACGGGTCAAGAAACTGTCCGGAACGATCGACGGCTCGTTGACGCTGCAATGCAACGTATCCTCCGACGAGGAGATCGAGACGCTGGCCGCGCGTTTGAAGGAAGAGGTAGGCGTCGTCCACGGGTTGGCGCATTGTATCGCCTTCGCGAAGGCGGAGGAGCTGGACGGCCTATACGTCAACACTTCGCGCGCCGGGTTCGCCCTCGCGCATGACGTCAGCGTCTACTCGCTGACCGCGGTGGCGCAGAGGCTGTATCCGCTCATGACCGAAGGCGGCAGCGTCGTGACGCTGACCTACCTCGGCGCGGAGCGCACGCTCCAGAACTACAACGTCATGGGCGTCGCGAAAGCGGCCTTGGAAGCGTCGGTACGCTATCTCGCCAGCGATCTCGGACCGAGCGGCATTCGGGTGAACGCGATTTCCGCCGGACCGATCCGTACGCTCGCGGCCAAAGGAATCGCCGGCTTCAATACGATTCTGAAGCACGTCGAAGAGAAGGCTCCGCTACGCCGCAATACGGAAGCGGCGGATGTCGGGGACGCGGCGCTATTCCTCATGAGCCCGTGGGCGAGAGGCGTTACCGGAGAAGTCATTCACGTCGATAACGGGTACAATATCGTAGGCTGATATCGCCCGAACCGGACGAAGAGGCTGTCCCATAAGCGGAGTTGCTTAAGATAATCGATAGACAAACAACGGGTGTGTACCTCCTGCAGTCTGTCTCATACGCTCCTGAAACCACCTTATCGCGACGGGTTAACCGTTCCCATTTCAGGAGAGTATAGCATCGGAAGGAGGGATATACCCATTGCACCTTGTTCGTCGATTATCTTTCAGAACAACTTGTTTGGCTTAAGGGACGGCTTCTTTCCTTTAAAATTTTGTGGAACCGGGGACAATAAGCTATGATAAGGAAAAGTCGGGCGGAAAAATAAGGCGATCCGCAAGCGAATGCCGCAACCGCTCCTCGCTGTTTTCGTATATGATTAGAAGAAGGACAACCTGGTCCTTGCAACCGATTTCGAAGATTAGAGGGATGAGTTCATGAACGCCAATCAACCGGATAGCGTCATCGGCGGCAAGAGCTTTACCGCGGTAGCCGTCAATTGCGCGGCTAAAGCCGGGGAATGGATCAAGAGCAAGAGCGGCAATATCACCCAATTGGATACGAAATATTCGGCGCAGGATTTGGTCACGGAAGTGGACAAAGGCGCGGAGAGAATGATTCGCAATTTGATCGCCACCCATTTTCCCGAACATGCGTTTTTGGGAGAAGAAGGGGTGGAGCCGGGGCCCAAGGCGTCGGCCAAAGCGCTGGCGGAAGTGAGCGGCGCCGAGTATTTATGGATCGTCGATCCGGTGGACGGAACGACGAACTACGTGCACGGTTTTCCGTTTTATTCGGTGTCCATCGCGCTTGCCCATCGGGGGGAAGTGATCGTGGGCGTCGTATACGACCCGTCCCGGGACGAGCTGTTCGTCGCCGAACGGGGCAAAGGCGCGTACGTCCACGGACGCAAGATGAGCGTATCCAAGGAAGAGAAGCTTGCCCAAAGCTTGGTCGCGACGGGGTTTCCGGCCGATCCGCATGCGGCATTGCCCGCAAACCTGACGGATATTCAGGCCATTGCGCCCAAAGTCCGCAATCTTCGGGTAGTCGGCTCGGCCGCGCTGCATCTCGCCTACGTCGCCGCAGGCCGATTGTCCGGCTTCTGGGAGAACAACCTGAGCGCTTGGGATATCGCGGCGGGATCGCTGCTCGTTCAAGAGGCGGGCGGCCGCATGTCCGATTTCGGCGGCGAGCCGTATCACCTGGCCGTGCGCAACGTGCTGGCCACGAACGGCCGCGTTCACGACGAGCTTAGCCGGGAACTGAAAGCCCCGGCTAACACATGAGATAAGGCGCATTCGACCATCCTAGTGACGAAGGAGGCGAACGAAGTGGAGCGCGAAGAAGCAGAAGAGCTGTTGGCTCGCAAGCTGAGCGAGGAGCCGGAGGAGACGGACGAGGAAGAAGCCGGCGCCAAAGCCGCGAAGCGTCTTCATCCGAAATGGGAAATCCGCATTCAGGCGAATGTCGATCCCATCGTCGAAGAGACGATCGCCTACCGCAGCCTCGCTCGCGAAGTAGACGGCAGGTACGACGGCGTCAAGACAGAGGGCGTTAGGGCGGAAGAAGTCAGGACAGATGAAGTAAGAGCGGATGACGCCAAGACAGATGAAGGGAATCGAATAAGAAAGAAGGAAGAGCATTCCGAGTGATCGGAGTGTTCTTTTTTTTGCCGCGAGGCAGCGTCCCTGCACTCCGGAACCAAACGAGCAGCTTATGTCGGTTGCCTGGATGTTCGCGTTCTCGCAGTAAGAGTTGACAAAAAAACATTGTGCTGATAACCTCTAATAGTAATTATTACGAATAAAGTAAACGGACCGGACCTCAGCGTCCGGTTTCCCTTTCACCACAATTAGTAATGATTACGATTAATCGACGAGAGGTGCAATCAAGGATGCTCCAATACGACTTCATGCAGAGGGCCTTTCTGGCCGGAGGGGCTATCGCGATGATCGCATCGGTGCTTGGCGTCTACCTGATGCTGAGAGGGCAGGCTCTGATGGCGGATATGCTGTCGCATGTGTCGCTGGCGGGGGTGACCGCAGGGGCGTTGGCGCGGGGGAGTCCGGCGTTGGCCGGCTTCTTGGTGGCGGTGATCGGAGCGATCGTCGCGGAATACGTTCGGCGATCGTATAGGTCGTATTCCGATGTGTCCGTCGCGATCATTATGATCGGCGGGCTGTCCACGGCGGTCGTGCTGATGTCGCTGAATCCCGGGGTGGGGAGAAGCTTCAGCTCCTATTTGTTCGGGTCCGTCGTAGCCGTCCGGCAGACGGAGATCGGCCTGGTCGCGGCGGTCGCGGTCGTAGGGGGCGCGTTTTTCTATTTATGCAGGAAGGCGCTTTACCTGATGGCTTTCGACGAGGAGACTGCGCAGGTAAGAGGCATTCCCGTCCGTCTCGTGTCGCTGCTGTTCAGTACGATGACCGGCATGATCGTGGCGGCGGCGATGCCGATCGTCGGCGTGCTGCTCGTGTCGTCCCTGATCGTGCTTCCGGCCGCTTTGGCGATTCGAGTCGCACCGAGCTTTACCGCGGCGATTGGCCTGGCGATGCTGGTCGGCGTGGGCGGCGTTTTCTCGGGGTTGTCCGCTTCCTATGCGTTCAGCACGCCGCCCGGGGGCACGATTGCGCTGACGTTGCTCGTTATTCTTGGCACCGGATTGGCGCTTAAGAAGACGGCGATTAAGATATCCATTTTACGAAGAAGATCGAGGAGGATGACGGAAAATGAAGAGATGGCATAAAGGCGTGGCCGGTATCGCGATCGCGGCTCTGCTGGCCGCGGGATGCGGACAATCGACCGGAGGGAGCCCGGCAGGCGGGGACGGCGGAGGTGCGGCAAGCGGGAGTGCGGCGGCCAAAGATAGGCTGCGTATCGTCGCTTCCATCTACCCGATGGCCGAGTTCGCCCGTCAGGTAGCCGGAGAGCATGCGGACGTCGTCGGCCTGATCCCGTCCGGGACCGAGCCTCACGATTGGGAACCGACTCCGAAGGATGCGGCGACGATTCAGGAGGCCGACGTCTTCGTCTATAACGGCATCGTGGAGGAATGGGCGGAGAAGACGCTCGAAAGCGTCAAGAACGACAAGCGAATCGACGTGAAAGCGATCGAAGGCATCGCTCTGATCGAAGGAACGCATGATCACGGCCACGAGCATGGTCATGAGCACGGTCACGAACACGGTGACGAGGACGTTCACGAGCATGAGCATGGAGACCAAGATGAGCACAGTCACGAGCATGGAGACGAAGACGAACATGGAGTCGAGGATGGGCACAGTCACGAAGACGAAGGCGAGCATGCCCATGAAGATGCGCACGAAGAGGAGCACGATCACGAAGGCGGTCATGCCGATGAAGCGGATGCGGAGCATGCGGGTGAGTCTGCCGGACACGGCGAGCACGACGAGCATAGCCGCGAGCTCGATCCTCACGTATGGCTGGACCCGACGCTGGCACAGCAGCAGGTGCGGAACATTCAGGAGGCGCTGGAACAGGCCGATCCCGATCATAAGGCCGACTACCGGGCGAACGCTGACGCTTACATAGCGAAGCTTCAAGAGCTCGACCGGAAATTCAGAGACGAGCTAAACGGAGCGACGAGGAAGGAGTTCGTGACGCAGCACGCGGCGTTCGGCTATTTGGCGAAGGCGTACGGGTTGACGCAGATTCCGATCTCGGGGCTATCGCCGGAGCAGGAGCCGTCGCCCGAGCAGATGGCGAAGGTCGTGGAGTTGGCGAGGGAACACGGGGTGACGACGATCTTCTTCGAGACGTTGGTCGATCCGAAGGTGGCTCAAGCTATTGCAGACGAGATCGGCGCGAAGACGGACGTGCTGAATCCGCTTGAAGGTTTGACCGAGGAGGATATCGCGGCCGAACTGGATTATCTCGGAATTATGTCGAACAACCTCGCCGCATTGGCCAAGTCGCTGAAAGTGTAGATGGATTGAACCCGGGACTGTCGCTGAAGGTGTAGATGGATAAACCCGGGACTGCTTCGGGTAAGCCAAGCAACTCAAAACCAACCGATCCGATCTGAAGCCGGCAAAGCCATCCCTTTCGGAACGGAAGGGTCGGTCATATCCGGAACAAACCAAAGAGTGTAAAGCAAGGAGATGCGAAGAGATGAGAAAAGACAAACTGCCGGTAACGGTGTTAAGCGGATATTTGGGAGCGGGCAAGACGACGATTTTGAACCATGTGCTGAACAACCGGGAAGGCCTAAGGGTCGCCGTCATCGTAAACGACCTGGGAGAAGTGAACATCGACGCCGACCTGATCAAGGACGGGGGCGGGCTGTCCCGCACGGAGGAGAAGCTGGTGGAGATGTCCAACGGCTGCATCTGCTGCACGCTGCGCGAAGACTTGCTGCGCGAGGTAGAGCGGCTGGCGAAAGAGGATCGCTTCGATTACATTCTGATCGAATCGACGGGCATCGGCGAGCCGGTCCCCGTCGCTCAGACGTTCTCCTATATCGACGAGGAGGTCGGCATCGACTTGACGAAGTTTTGCCGGCTCGATTGCATGGCGACGGTCGTGGACGCTTACCGGTTCTGGAAAGACTTCGCCTCGGGAGATTCGCTGATGGACCGGAAGCAAGAGGTCGGGGAGAACGATACGCGCGAAGTCGTCGACCTGCTCATCGACCAGATCGAGTTCTGCGACGTGCTTATCTTGAACAAGTGCGACAGAGTGGAGCCGCAGGAGCTCGACGAACTGGAAAAGGTGCTCAAGGCTTTGCAGCCGCGCGCCAAGCTGATCCGGTCCGAGTTGGGGAAGATCGAGCCGTCGGAGATTCTGAATACCGGGCTGTTCGATTTCGAGACGGCCAGCCGATCGGCGGGATGGATTCAGGAAATGGAGAAGGACCATCACGTCCCGGAAACGGAAGAGTACGGAATCGCTTCTTTCGTGTATGAGAGAGCCCGTCCCTTCCACCCGGAGCGGCTGATGAATTGGATGAGCGAGTGGCCTTCGGAGGTCGTGCGCGCCAAGGGAATCGTCTGGCTCGCCACGCGCAGCCAAATGGCGCAAAGCTTCAGCCAAGCCGGGCCTTCGATTCAATTCGGTCCCGCGGGTTACTGGGTGGCGGCATTGCCGGACGCTCAGAGGGACGCTATTTTACTGGAGGAGCCGAAGGTGGCCGAGCACTGGCATCCGCTGTACGGGGACAGGATCAACAAGGTCGTGTTTATCGGCATCGAGATGAACCGGGAACAGCTTACGGCCGAGTTGGACGAATGCTTGCTGACGGACGAGGAGCTGGCAATGAATTGGTCGTCGTTCCGGGACGGTTTTCCGAACGGGGCGACGGAGCAGATGGAGGAGCAGTTCCAGGCGTAAACGCAAAGGTTATGGTTCTGGGAAGGGAGAGGTAAACATGAGAGTTATCGTCACTCTGGCCTGCACGGAGTGCGGCGACCGCAACTACACGGTATCGAAAAACAAGCGGACGCATCCGTCGAGACTGGAGCTTAGAAAATACAGTCCGCGACTCAAGAAACATACGCTTCATCGGGAAGTGAGATAACCGGAGAGCGCGAAGCGGAAGAGGGGGGCCCAATCCATGGGCGCCCTCTTCCGCTATGTAAACGAACATTCATCGGGAATAATCCCCGATCTTCTTCAGAAGCTCGAACGCCGTCTTCGGGCTTGTCCCCGCATCGGCCGCGTTAATTCTGAAGCCCATCGCATCGGACCGGGAATTGAGGCCTTTCTTGATCGTGAAGGAAATCCGGATGTCGAGCGATTCCAGTACGTCCATAACGATGTCGTCAAAAGCGCCATACGGGAAGGAGAGAATGCCGTCGGTATTGCCGAGCTCTTCCTTCAACCGTTCCTCCGCTTTCGATAGATCTTCGATTATCCGCCGCTTGGCCTCCTCATCCGTCTCCTGACGTTTTTTATCGATCAGATATTTTCGCGCCGTAAGAGCCGGCTTCGAATTGCCCTTCTCGTCTACGTCGACATACACATGCGAATCGTAAGTATGCGAATAGAAAGTCATGCCGTCCTTCTGCATCTCGCGCATCTGATCCCAGGTCATCTTCGGCGCGCCGATCCGCTCGTCGATATATTTGACGATGGGAAAGGCGGTCGCAGGATAGCCGTATTCCTTCAGCACCGGATAAGCTAGCGTGTAGAAGCTTTCGTACCCGTCGTCGAAAGTAATCAACACCGCCTTGTCGGGCACCGGCCCCTGACGAAGAATAAAATCGGAGTACTCCTTCATGCCGATGACTTGGAAGCCGTTCGTCTTCAATAGCTCCATCTGCTTTTTAAAAACGTCCACCGAAAGCGCCTTTTTCGTCGTCTTGCCTTCTGTGAGGTCGTGATACATCAGTACGGCGACTTGATCCTTATAGTAAACGGGGCCGGCCTCCGTTGCCGTACCTGTTCCCCCTGCATGCTCGGCGTCTTCCTTGCCGCAGGCAGAGAGGATGACCAAAGCTAGCAAGACCAATGAAATCACGGCTGACCAAGGTTTTCTGCGTAAAAACATACAATGAATCTCCTCCTTCTACTTTCAGAAGGATTATATAAATGAAACCTTAATGGATTAGCGGCCGGCTCCTTAACAAAATCGTAGATAGGTGCTTAAAAAAATCTTAATTGAGGAAATCCGGGAGTCCGGAACAGTGGGGGTGCGGGAGAGGGAGAGGAAAACGGAGGGGAAAAGAAGGCGAGGAACATAAAGAGAGTCAGGGGAGCAGGGAGCAGGGAGCAGGGAGTCAGGAGAGCAGGGAGTCAGGAGAGCAGGGAGCAGGGAGCAAGGAGCAGAGAGT
>JAEZZE010000234.1 GCA_023418755.1 Bacillota bacterium
CGGCTGGTATATGAAATCGCTCAAGCTGTATTTCGACGCCAATCGGATGGGACTCGTCGACCCGGATTCTCTGACGCAGAAGTTCGACGACGTCGTGGCCAAGTACAAGGACGGCCGCCTGCTGTTCTCCTGGTTCCCGTGGCTGGGCGCGGCGAATTACAATACGGAGGAGAACAAGGCCGCGGGCAAGGGCTTCGCAACCGTTCCGTTCAAGGAAGAGGTCATGTATTCGACCGGGTTTAACGTTTACGGAGGCAACGGCATCATCTCGATCGGAGCCAAAACCAAAAACCCCGAGCGCATTATGGAATTCATCAACTGGATGTACACCCCGGAAGGCGCGATGTTGTCGGCCGGCAGCGGGACGGCGGTTCCGAACGGACCGAAGGGCCTGACCTGGGATCTGGACGGCAGCGGTAAGCCGTTCGTCACCGACTTCGGCATTCAGGCGTATTCGGATCAGCAGAATACGAAGATTCCCGAGGAATACGGCGGCGGCGACTTCTACTACGGGCAAAACCAGATGAACTTCTCGTTCGTCGTTCCTGCCGAGACGAATCCCGATACCGGAGAGCCCTACGATCACAACCTGTGGGAGACGTGGCTGCAGCGCAATCCGAGCAAGCTGGAGAGCAGCTGGCGCGAGAAATACGGAGTGCTAACCGCGAAGGAGTATTTCGTCAAGAACGACAAAATCGCCGTCGCTCCGCAAGGCTTCACGGGCCGCGAGCCGCTGACGATGGACAAAACGCTGGAGCAAAAAAACAAGCTGATCGGCACCGTCATCCAGCAGTATTCGTGGAAGATGGTCTTCGCGAAAAACGAAGCCGAGTACGAGAAGCTGAAGAAGGAAATGCTGGACAAAGTCAATGGACTCGGATATGCCGAGGTGCTGGCCTTCTCGGTCAAGAAGGCCGAGGAATTGTTCGAAGCGCGGAAGAGCGTGCAGTAAGCGCAGAAGCGGGAAGACAGGAGCGGGGGAAACCCTTGCTCCTGTCTATGCGTCCTTACGAACTATAAGGTGGAAAGATATAGTATATTAGAGAGGGAGAACCGACGACAGAAGGGGGTGCGGAAGTGCAGATGCCGACGCAGTCGGGCCGGGTACGTCCTGCCGCCCCCCGATCTTTGCGGAGGAGGCTCGTCGTTTATTTTATGATCGGCTGCTTGCTTCCGCTCTTGCTGGTAGGACTTCTTACCTATTCTTCGATCTACGAAATTTTGATGAACAAAATTCAGAGCGGTATTAGCGCCAGTCTTCAGCAGGAAGCGGTCAGTCTGGAGAATACGATCAACAATCTGGATTTCGCCTCCAAGCAGTTTGCGCTGGACGGACAGATCGCGAAGGAAGTGTCCGACTATCTGCAGGAGGGACAAATCTACCGCAAGTCGCAAATCATGGCTTCGATCAACGAGAAAATGAATCTCGTCACGTTCACGAATCCGTACCTCGGCTTGACCGCGTACGTGCATCCGGAAGCCGAGGATCAGATTCTGTTTTCCAACCTAAGCATGCACGAGCGTTTCGATACGAGCGAACTGAAGCCCTTCGTCAGATATAGCGGAGCGACCTATTACGGCCCCCACCGAACGCTCTATAAGGATAGCGCGAACATCGTGTTTTCCGTGCTGCGAATCGTCCGGGGAACGGACGAGCAGCCCGTCTACGTCTATTTGGAGACGAATTACAGCCTGTTCCGGAAAATATTGAAGGAATCTTCTTACGGGATGAAGGTCACCCATCTGCTGCTGAACGAGCAAGGAGAAACGACTTACGTGGAGGACGAGGACGCGCCGTCCGGGATCGAGACGCTGAAGTGGGACGGACCGGTCTCCCATCAGGTGGTCCAGGGCCATCATTTGTTCCGATACGCCAGCGATCAAGGCTGGCAGCTGATCGCGGCGGTCAGCAAATCGGCCTTGAACGCGGAAATGTACGTTTGGCTCGGCAGAATGCTGCTGCTGGCGTTTTCGATGTTCCTGCTTGCCGGCTTCTTGGCCTATTTGATTTGGAGGCAGGTTTACAGGCCGCTGCGCAAACTGAACGCGGAGATCGTGCGAATGGCGGAAAATCGCAAAACGCCCGTTTCGCTGACGAACGTCGAGGAGTTCGATCTCGTGCTGAACAACTTCCAGCGCATGAAGTCGGAAATCAACGAGCTGATCGATACGGTGGCGCATAACGAGAAGCAGAGAGGGCAGCTTGAGGTCGAAAAGCTGCTGAGCCAGATCAATCCGCATTTCCTGCATAATACGCTGAATACGGTACAGTGGCTGGCCCGGATGAACGGACAGAAGGAAATCGATCGACTGGTAACGCTGCTCGTCAAGGTTCTGCACTACAATCTCGGCAAGATGAGCCTGATCGTGACGATCGGAGAGGAACTGGAGGCGCTGAGGAACTACATGGAGCTGCAGCGCATCCGCTACGATTACGAATTCGATTTCCACGTCCGCGCGGAAGACGAAAGCCTGTCCGTCGCCGTTCCCCGTTTTTTGCTGCAGCCGATCGTGGAGAACGCGATTTATCACGGGGACGGAGAAAAAAGCGGACGAGTGGAGATAGCCGTCTCCGGCATCGAAGCGGGGAAGGTTAGGCTGACGGTGGAGGATAACGGCGTTGGCATCGAGCCTTCGCGGATAGAGGAGCTGTTGAGGGAAGGCGAGGATGCGAAGCGAAGAGGCCTTGGCATCGGACTCTCCTACGTCAACCGAATGTTGAAACAATTTTACGGAATCGACGTGCTGTTCTCGATTGAAAGCGTTCCCGGGAGCGGGACGAAGGTGACGATTATCGTTCCCGCCAAAACGAAGGAGGAGTTCGATGATTAGGGCGGTTGTCGTCGATGACGAAAAGCTGGTGCGCAAAGGCTTCATTTCCCTGACCGACTGGGAACGGTTCGGTATAGTGATCGTAGGGGAGGCGGGGGACGGCCGAACCGCCTTGGAACTGCTGCAGAAGGTGGAAGCCGACCTGCTTTTCGTGGATATCACGATGCCGGGAATGTCAGGCTTCGAGCTGATTCGCGAAGCCGGAATCCGTTATCCTCGAACCCGGTCGGTCGTTCTCACCTGCCATCACGAGTTCGATTACGTGCAGGAAGCGCTGCGGCTGGGCGCCATCGATTACATCGTCAAGACGCTGTTGGATTTGGACAAAGCGGACGAGGTTTTCCGTCGCATTGTGGATCGTTACGAATGGGAGGCCGGACGTTCGGCCGCGTCGCTCGCTTACGGGGAGAGCCGGAAGATCGCCGCTTCCGTTTCCATCGCTTTTCTGCCCGAGGCAGGCGCGCCGCCGGGGACGGCAAGCAGCGCCTCCCTGTATCGGATCGGCTTCGTGCGCCGCAATCCGCTGTCTGAGTTCGACGGCATGAGGCTGGCTCAGCTTGTGCGGATGCCGTCGAAGGAGGAGTTAGAGCACGGTCTGGCCGAAGCCGCGCTGGATGGCTGGCAGTCCGCGCTGGTGACCGGAATGGGCGATCTCCCGCTGGAGGAGACGCGCCGCACGTTGGAGGATTGCCTTCCGAACGCGCTGTTTTACTCCCCTTCGCCCGGCCAGCCTTTGCGAATCGATTACGGTGACCTGCTCCGGGACAAGGGGACCCGCGCCGAGACGGAAGAGCTGTTCAAGGCGGCCCTGGACGCCCGATGGGCGCTTGAACCGTCCGAGTGGGAACGCTTCGGGAAGAGGGTCGAGGAACTCCGTCCCGGAAGATCGGAGATTGCGGCCTTCGCGATCGAGCTTTGCGCGGAATGGGAAGGCGTGATGCTTCCGCTGCCGGACGTTCGTACGCTACGGTCCGCCGCCGTTGGCAACCGCTCCTGGAAGGATTGGCAGCAGTGGTTGAAACGGTTTGCCGACGCGGTCCGGCTAAGGATGGTCGATTTGTCTCTGACCAAGGAAGTGACGCTCTGTCTCATGCGCGCGATCCGATTCATGAGAGAAAACGCCGGCCTGAAAATAACGCAGAACGACGTCGCCGAGCATGTCAACATGAGCCGCAGTTATTTCAGCCAATGCTTTGCCCGAATGACCGGGGAGACGTTCGGCAGCGCCTTGCGGGGTATGCGCATCGAGAAGGCGAAGGAACTGCTGCAGGAAACGACCCATCCCGTTTACGAGGTTG
>JAEZZE010000273.1 GCA_023418755.1 Bacillota bacterium
CGGCAAAGCGGCGCCGGCGCGGTCCGTCTTAGGGCGGCTCGATGCCCCCGGCCGCGCGGCCGCGGGGGAGATCTGGCTGGGGGAGACGGACTTGCTGAGGCTGAAGCCGCGGGAGCTGCGCGAACGCAGGGGCCGGGATATGGCGATGATCTTTCAGGACCCGGTCAACAGCCTGAATCCGGTGCTGACGGTCGGCCGGCAGATGATCGAAGCGATTCGCCGCCATCGCCGCGTCTCGCGGCGGGAAGCGAAGGAGATCGCGATCGGGCAACTGGCGCGCGTGGGCATGCCGGACCCGGAGGGGCTGCTTCGCCGCTATCCGTTTCAGATCAGCGGCGGGATGTGCCAGCGGGTCATGATCGCGCTGGCGCTCGTCTCGGGAGCGCGGCTGCTGATCGCGGACGAGCCGACGACGGCGCTGGACGTCACGCTGCAGGCGCAGCTTCTGGACGAGCTGTACCGGCTGCGGCGGGAGCGGGGGCTCGGCATCCTGCTCATTACGCACGATCTGGGCGTCGTGGCCGAAATCGCCGATTTCGTCTACGTCATGAAGGAGGGCCGCATCGTGGAAGCGGCCGACGTCCACGCCCTGTTCGAGCGGCCGGCGCACGAGTATACGAGGAAGCTGCTGGACAGCCGCAGCCTGTGGGCCGATTCGTCCGTCGCGGCGGCTTCGGGGCGGAGGGGGTGAGCGCTTGCTGCTCGAAACGCAACAACTGACGAAGATCTACCGGCAGGAAAGGGGGTGGTTGGCCGCAGCCGAGCAGGTGACGGCGGTCGACCGCGTCTCTCTGAGGCTTGTCCCGGGCATGTCGCTGGGGCTTGTCGGCGAAAGCGGCTGCGGCAAAAGCACGCTTGCGCACCTTCTGCTGGGACTGGAAAGCCCGACGTCGGGGCGGATTCTTTACCGCGGCACGGACATCACCGGATGGAGCCACGGGCGTATGCGCCCGCTCAGGGCCCGGATGCAGATGGTGTTCCAGAACAGCTTCGCCTCGTTCGATCCGTTGTTTACGGTGGAGCGGATCGTGACCGAACCGCTGGAGAACGACCGCAGGCTGTCGGCGGAGGAACGTCGGAAGGAGGCGCTGGAATTGCTGCGTCTGGTCGAGCTGGACGAGCGCTACCTGCGGCGGTATCCGCACGAATTGAGCGGCGGCCAGCAGCAGCGGATCGGCATTGCGCGCGCGCTGGCGCCGAAGCCGGAGCTGCTGATCTGCGACGAACCGTTCTCAAGCCTGGATTTTACGCTGCGCCGATCGATGCTGCAGCTGCTTCTCGGATTAAAGGAACGGCTGAGGCTGACGTACTTATTCATTACCCACGACTTGTCGGTCGTTCCCGAGCTGTGCGACGAAGCGGCGGTCATGCGCCGCGGGCGGGTGCTGGAGACGGTTCCGGCCGGGCGCATCGCGGAGCTGGGCCGCCATCCGTATACGAAACAGCTGCTGGACGCCGTTCCCGCGCAGTCTCCGAGTCATAGAAAACAAAGATAACTGGAGATGGAGAGCTGATCTTATGACGAAAAGAAAAGGATTTACAAAGTTTCGTTGGCAGGTTGCCGCAAGCGCGGCGCTGATCGTGACGCTGCTGGCCGGCTGCGGGCAGAGCAAGGAGGAGCGTGCCGCCGAGGGCGGAGCTTCCGATAAGCGGATCGTGATCGCGGTCGCGTCGGACCCGGCGCTGGACCGGCTCGACGCCGGCTCCTACCAAGGCTCGATCGAAGCTCATCCGATGGTGTACGACAGCCTGGTGGAGTACGGGGAAAAAGGGGCCATCGTGCCGTCCCTCGCCGAGTCGTGGGACGTCTCGGAAGACGGCAAGGTCTACACGTTCCATCTGCGGAAGGGGGTCGTTTTCTCCGACGGAACGCCCTTTACCGCGGACGCCGTGAAGTTCTCGTTCGAGCGCTGGCACACGGACCCGGCGAACGCTTCGCTTAACGTCGCCAAAAGCTTGCAGAAGATCGAGACAGTCGACGAGACGACCGTCCGCTTTACCTTCGCGGGCGCTTTCTACCCGCTGCTCACGGAGCTGACCTTCGCGCGTCCGGTGCGCATCATCAGCCCTTCCGCGGTCGAGCCGGCCGGCGATCCGGAAGGCCGATTCGTAAAGCCGATCGGCACGGGGGCGTGGATGGTGGACAGCTATACGCCGGACCGGGAAGCGGTGCTTGTCCGCAATCCGAGCTACTGGGGCCAAGCGCCGAAGCTGGCGAAGATTGTGCTCAAGGTAATCCCGGACGCGCAATCCCGGGTGCTGGCGCTGCAGAGCGGAGCGGTCGACATTTCCGGCGGTTCCTCGGGCAAAATTCCGTTCGACAATTTGGAGCTGCTGCGGCGCGACAAGCAGTTGACGGTGCGGCAGGGAACGGGCACCGGCTCGCATTTTCTCATTTTCAACTACGACCTGCCGCAGCTCCAGGACGCGAGCGTTCGCAAGGCGATCAACCTGGCGCTGGATAAGAAAACGGTCGTCGACAAGCTGCTCTCCGGCGCGGGCCGGGAAGCGCAGGGCTTGTTTCCGCTGACGGTGCCTTATGTGACGGAAAGCAACAACGCCTGGTACGGCTACGACGCGGAAGAGGCGAAAAGGCTGCTGCAGCAAGCCGGATATGCCGATTCCGACGGGGACGGCATCGTCGAGAAAGACGGCCGCGCGCTGGAATTGAACCTGGTGCTGCAGCAGACGGAATTTCCCGAGTGGAAGCCGATTGCCGAGTACGTCCAGTCCCAGCTGCAGCAGGCGGGCGTCCGCGTGCAATTGCAGGTGCTGGAATCGAACGCGTATTACGACGCGCTGTGGACGACCCGCAAATACGATCTCATTTTCTACCGGACGTATTCGGACGCTTACAACCCGCACGCCTTCCTGCTGTCGCTGTTCCATCGCACCGGCGACGCGCCGGCGGTGGCCTGGTCGGACCCGCGGCTAGAGGAGCTGCTCGAGGAAGCGGTGGCGTCCACCGATCTCGAGCGGAGGCAGGAGCTGTACGACGCCTGGTTCGCCAGGGCGAGAGAAGAGGCGATCTATGCGCCGATCTATTATCCGGACGATATTTTCGTCGTCAACAATCGCGTGCAAAACTTTAAGCTCGGCTATACGACGTATGCGCCGATCGCCTGGAACGAGCTGGATGTCGCCAACTGACGAACCGCTCCGGCGTTCGTGGACAATCGGAGGGGTAAACAGATGCAATTAAAGGAAATTTCCCGTTACTGGACGTCCGGGGCCGCCGCTTACGACAAAGTGGTGCGGTCTCAGATTCTCAGCCGGCGGACGGTCCGGATGTGGGAGGCCCTGCTGCGGGAAGGGCTGATCGCCCGTCCCGGGCAGAAGGTGCTGGACGTGGGAACCGGCCCCGGCTTCTTCTCGCTGCTGCTTGCGCGGATGGGGCATCGTCCGACCGCGGTCGACGCCTCTCCCGGCATGGTGGAGACGGCCGCGCGCAATTTCAAGGAAGCCGGGGCGGACGTCCGGGTCTATGAAGGCGACGCGGCGAATTTGCCGCGGGAGGAAGACGATACGTACGACGCGGTCGTCTGCCGGGACGTCGTCTGGACGCTGCCCGACCCGGTCGGCGCGTACCGCGAATGGTTTCGCGTGCTGAAGCCGGGCGGACGGCTGATCGTGTTCGACGGCAATTATTTGTTCGAGCGGCCGAGCGGCTGGAAGTACCGGCTGTGGTACGCGCTGGCCTGGACGCTGATTCTGCTTACGGAGCGGCGCGTCAGACGGCGGACGGACGAGACGGAGCCGTCGCTGAAGGAGCTGCCGTTCGTTCGGGTGCTGCGGCCGGAAGCCGACGAAGCGACGCTTCGCGGCATCGGCTATCATGTCGAGGAGATACGGCGCAACTACATGTCCGGCTACAAGCGGACGCTCCAGCATCTCAAGTACGGCCACCTTACGGGCGTACGCTTCCGAATTATCGCCAGCAAACCGCGCGGAACCGATCTCATGCATTAATTCGCACAGGCAGTCGAACCGCCGCAGGGCGGCTTAGGCTGCCTTGACGCGATCCGTGCCCTTGCAGTCGATGCCCTTGCGATAGGCTGCCCTTGCGCTGGCCCGCCTCTTCGCTCCGGATCGAGGACTACTTGGAACGGACCTATCCGTCCGACAACGCGATAGTTCGGCACAGCCGCATTCCGCGGTAGCCTCAATCGGAAAAGAAGGCGACGATTAGGTCCATGAACGATTTGGCCGCCCGGCCGAGATAACGGTCGGAGCGGTACAGAATTTCCAGGCTTCGGTACGGCGTCTCCTCCACGATCGGGATGCAGATCAGCTCGGGATCGTCGATCTGCTGAATAAGCGGGTAAGGCTGGACGGTCGCTCCCGTATTCGCTTTGACCAGATTTAGCACCGAGGTGGCCGACGTCGTCTCCAGCGTCGTATTCAGCGTAAAGCCGCGCCTGCGCGTGAAGCTCTCAACGATGTCCCGCCCGATGTAGCCTTCCGGGTACATGATCATCGGAATCGTCCTCAGCTCGTCTAGACGGAGCGGCTCTTCCCTGCTTTGGAGCGGATGGCCGCCGGACACGACGATCACGTAATCCTCCCGGCAAAGCGGAATTCTCACCAGCCGGTCGTCCGGCGGCCCTTCGAGACTGATACCGATATCGACCTCGTTGTCCAGAACAAGCTGCAAAATGTCGACCGAGGCGAACACCTGCAGCTTGATTCCCGGAAACTGGCGGTGGAACTCCGTAAGCAGACCGGTAATTCGGTAATCGAGATCCGACGGCAGCACGCCGATACGCAGGGCGCCCCGCTGCGCTTTGCGCAGATCGGCGATCGAATCCTTGGCGTTCTGCAGATCGCGAGCGATCTGGGAGCTGTATTGGAGCAGCAGCGAACCCGCCTCGGTCAGGGCGATTTTTTTGCCCAGCCGATCGAACAGAGGCGTATTCAGCTCGTCCTCCAGCGCGCGAATCTGCTGACTGAGCGTCGGTTGGGAAATCCCGATCTTCTCCGCGGCCTTCGTAAAATGCATCTCCTCGCACACGGCCATAAAATACTGAAGCTGCCGGATTTCCATACGAATCGCCTCTTTATCATTGGTTGTACCAATGATAATAATAGAAATAATAGTATTGATCAATCGTATACTCCACTATACACTGTTAACACCAACCTTAAGGCATTTGGCAACAAGATCAAATGGAGATGAGTATACGATGCGTTACGTTTATTTGCTTACCGCCCTATTTCTTGCATCCCTGAATTTGCGTCCCGCTATTTCCTCCGTATCCCCGCTGCTCGGAACGATCCGGGATTCTCTCGGCATGAGCGGGTCGGCGGCCAGTCTGCTTACTTCGCTCCCCGTGCTCTGCATGGGTTTATTTGCTCCCGCGGCCGTCAAGCTCAGCTCGTGCTGGGGCATTGAACGAACGGTCGCCTACAGTCTGCTGCTGATCGGCGCGGCAACGGCGGCGAGATACGCCGCTTCCACGGAATCGCTGCTGCTGGCGACCGCGCTCTTGGCCGGAGTCGGCATCGCCGTGACCGGCCCGTTGCTGTCCGGCTTCATCAAGCGGCATTTCGCCAATCCGTCGGCGATCGTAGGCGTGTATTCGATGTCGCTTGTCATCGGTGCCGCGCTTGGCGCATGGCTGGCCGTTCCGCTGCAGACGGCTTTCCATTCCTGGCAGGCGTCGACAGCCTCTTGGGCGGGGCTGGCTTTCCTCGCTCTGATCTTCTGGTGGCGGCCGGCGAAGCCGGCTCTGCCTGAGGGCGAAGCGGCCAATATCCGGAGCAAAGCCGGTGTCGGCAGCGACGCACGGCCGCACGGACGGGCTTTGCTACGCAGCAAACGCGCTTGGCTCCTGACCGCCTTCTTCGGCATTATGGCGATCATGTTCTATTCGATGACGGCTTGGCTGGCTCCGATCGTAGAGGAGATGGGCTACGGCAGGCAGACGGCGGCATCGGTGCTGGCCTTGTTCACCCTGATTCAGATTCCGGTGAGCCTGCTGATCCCGTTGCTGATCGGCCGTTACGGGCGGAAGGCGGTTTGGTTGGTCGCGTGTTCCGCCTTGGAGCTGATCGGCTTGCTTCTATTGCTGGCCCAGGCTTCGCCATGGCTGATCGCGATTCTGCTCGGCATCGGAGCAGGCGGTCTGTTCCCGATCGCTCTGATGCTGCCCATCGACGAGTCGGGTAGCGCGGAGGAAGCGAGCGCTTTGTCCGCCATGACGCAATCGGGAGGCTACACGATCGCCGCGCTGGGTCCGCTGTTCGTCGGCGTTGTCCATGACGTCGCGGACAGCTACATTCCGGCCATTATGGGATTGGCTGCTCTCGTCGTCGTGATGATAATCATTCAACTGGGCATCGGCCGAAAACCTGCTGTCCGCCCTCTAACCGCGAAGAGGGCCATTTGAGCAAAAGAACGGCGCAAAAAAAAGGCGTCCGAGTGACATTGTATAGGATTGGCACTGTGCCGTGACACTATGAATATCCCGTACCATATTTTGACGAGCAAAACGCCGTTTTTCCTTGCGAACCGCAAGAGAGACGGCGTTTTTTCGCATGCGAATCCGCGAAAAGGTGTGTTGCCACAAAAAAAGAAGGGTCCTTCTCGGAAGGATGGCGTAGCCTCGCAAAAAGTGTCCGTTTCGCGGAGGGAGCGCCCCGTGATAGGCTCAGGCCAAGACAACGAACAACCCTCCCGGGATTCCGGAGAGAAAGGAGAAGCTCATGACGACGAACCCGATGCGCGCGGCGAAGCAGCCCCCCGGCAAGCTCGCAGGGCGAGCGCCCGGTTACCGAAAGCATTTTTCCCGCAACCGTTTTCTCTATGCCATGCTCGTTCCGGTCGCGATCTATTTGATTCTATTTAAATACGCGCCGATGGTCGGGGAAATCATCGCGTTCAAGAACTATCGCCTGTCCGACGGCATATGGGGCAGCAGATGGGTCGGCTTCGAGCAGTTCGAGAAGCTGTTCGCCGGCCGCGACTTCTATATCGTGCTGAGAAACACGCTGCTGCTGAATTTGTACCATCTCGTATTCGCTTTTCCCGTGCCGATCGTTCTGGCCATTCTGCTGAACGAGGTAAGGGCGGAATGGTACAAGCGCACGCTGCAAAATCTGCTCTACATTCCCCACTTCATCTCGTGGGTCGTGCTAGGCAGCATCGTGATCGCGCTGCTGTCGCCCTCCACCGGCTTTGTCAATTCGCTGCTCAAGGCGTTCGGCATGGAGCCGATCTACTTTATGGCCGACAAGTTCTGGTGGCCGGTCAGCTTTATCGTCTCGGGAATTTGGAAGGAAGCGGGCTTCGGCACGATTTTGTATTTGGCGGCGATGGCCTCGATCGACCCGACGCTGTACGAAGCGGCCAAGATCGACGGGGCAAGCAAGCTGAGGCAAATCTGGCACGTGACGCTTCCGGGCATCCGCGGCACGATCGCGATTCTGCTCATTCTGCAGGTCGGCAAAATGATGGACGTCGGCTTCGAGCAAGTGTACACGCTGCGCAACGACGCCGTGACGAGCGTAGCGGAGGTCATCAGCACGTTCGTCTACACGAGGGGACTGGTCAGCTTGCAGTACAGCTACACGACGGCGCTCGGCCTGTTCCAGTCGCTGATCGCCTTGATTCTGATCGTGTCCGTCAACCGCATCATTAAAGCGATGGGAGAGCGAGGCCTATGGTAACGAAGGCAAAAGACAGGGGCGGTCCGTCCGCAGCCGCGAAGCGGAGCCGCCGGGGCTCGCCCGCCAGTTGGCTGAACAACGTATTTCTGGCACTGTGCGCCTACGCCACACTGTTCCCTTTCGTGAACGTGATCGCCACGTCGCTGAGCAGCAGCCGGGCGATCAATGCCGGAGAAGTGTTCATGTGGCCGATCGAATTCAACGTCGACGCGTACGACAATTTGATTCGGGACGGTCAACTGATCGTCGCGATGCGGAACACGGTGCTCATTACCGTCGTCGGCACCGCGCTTAACATGCTGTTTACGATCATGGCGGCGTACCCGCTGTCCAAAGCCCGGCTCAAGGGCAGGGGCTTCATGCTGATGGCGATTCTGTTCACGATGCTGTTCAGCGGCGGACTCATCCCGAATTTCCTGCTCGTGAACAGTCTCGGTCTCGTCAATACGTACTGGGCGCTGTGGCTGCCCGCTCTGATCAGCGCCTACAACATGTTCGTGATGAAGGCGTTTCTGGAAGGGCTGCCGGAGGAGCTGGAGGAGTCCGCATCCATCGACGGCGCCGGCGAATTCACGATATTGACGCGCATCATCCTGCCTCTATCCAAGCCGGTCATCGCCGCGCTGACGCTGTTTTACGCGGTCGGCTGGTGGAATTCTTATATGAACGTGCTCATCTACATTCGCAGCACGGACAAAATGTCGCTGATGGTGAAGTTGTACCAGATGATCGATCTGGTCAGCTCGGAGCTGCTTCGCGGCGAAGGCGTCACGCAGGCAGTCATCACGCCGGAAAGCATCCGGGCCGCGGCCGTCGTCTTCGCCATCGTGCCGATTCTGTGCGTCTATCCGTTCCTTCAGAAGCACTTCATCAAGGGCGTGCTGCTCGGCTCCGTCAAGGGATAGGCGAGGGAGCGCAAGCGAGGATATCGGATATCGAATGCGTTCAATGGAAGCGCGTTCAAAAAGTCCGGATTCGGCGCCGGATCCTAGGGACTATTCGAACGATCTCTCAAACGCATTTTGATATAATAAAAAAACTAGGAGGGCGAACATGCAACAAAAGAGAAGCAGCAACAAGTCCAAGGGGAGTTGGGCGCTGATCGCGGTCATGCTTGCGGCGCTGCTGGCGTCCGCTTGCTCAAGCGGCGGCAACGGCGAGGGAGCTAGCGCCAAGCCGGAGCAAGGGAGCGGCAGTCCGTTGGCAGGAGCGTCGCAGTCGGCATCCGACGATCCTTATGCGAACGCGCCCAGAAAGATCAGCATCTCGACGTTCGATCGCGGCCAAGTGTCCAGCGACGAAGGCACGTACGAGGACAATCGCTGGGTGAAATGGATTCGCGAGCAGTCCGGCATCGACGTGACGATCGTTCCGGTTCCGCGCAATCAGGCCCAGGATTCGTTGAACGTCCTGTTCGCGTCCGGCCAGGCGCCGGATCTGGTATGGGAGTTCGACCGCGCTTACATCGGCAAGCTGGTGACGCAGGGCGTCATACAGCCGATCGGCGATTACATCGAGAAGTACAGCACGTCCTTCAAAAAATATTTGCAGGAAAACCCCGACCTGCTTCCGCACATGACCTTTAACGGGGAGATTTACGCCGTGACCACGAAGCGGCCGATTACCTCCATCGCCAACCACGGGATGTGGATCCGGCAGGACTGGCTCGACGAGCTGAAGCTGGAGCGTCCGACGACGGTCGAGGAGCTGGTCGAGGTCGCGAAGGCGTTTAAGGAGCATTATCCGGACAGCACGCCGATCGTCGGTCATACGACCGGCGATATCTATTCGGCGATGTTCGGAGCGATGAATTTCCTTTGGTACCTGGAAGACGGCAAGATGCAGTACGGCGCGACGCTGGACCGGTTCGCCGACGTTATCGCTCTCGAAAAGCAGGTCTACGAGCTGGGTCTTGTGGACCGGGAGTATCTCACCGACAATAACAATCAACGGGCGGCCCAGCTTTGGACGACCGGCAAGGCCGGCATCTATCTCGGGCAATGGGGCAACGGCTCCAACGATATTATGATCCAGGATATGCTGGCCAACGAGCCGAACGCGAAGCCGGAGCCGCTGGAGATGGTCGCCTCCAAATACGGAAAATACGGGGCTTATCAGGAGTCCTCGCCGAATATTCTCGTCGCGTTCAACAAAGAGATGAAAAATCCGAAGGCGGCGATCGAATATTTGGATTGGCTCATCGACAACGGCTGGTACACGCTCGCCTACGGGGAAGAAGGCGTTCATTACAAGCTGGTCGACGGAGTGCCGAAGCGGCTGGACGACGATAAATTCAACAAAGAGGTGCTGTATGCAGGAGAGTACGCCGTCGTGCGCGATCAGGTCGTCAAGGCGGAGGATTTGAGGGTCATGGCCGCGGACGACGAGCTGTCCCAGCGCATCGCCGCGCTTAAGGTGGAGTCGTTGAACCTGACGCTCAAAAACGAATTCCGCCGCGACATTCCGTATCAACCGAGCTTCGACGAAATCAACGAGATTCGCGCGACGCTGGATAAGTTTATCCGGGAGACGAGGGCGACGGCGGTGACGCAGGGCGCCAAGTATACGGGAGAATGGGCGCTCGGCGAGATTCGCAAGGAATGGGAGCGGCTCGGCGGCGCGAAGGCGCAAGAGATCGCCCAGCAATGGTACGAGGAGAACAAAGGCAGCTTCTAGTTGAACTTTGGGAATCGCCGTAACGGGAAGACGAAGGGGGAGCAGGCATGAACCTGGCGAAAAATCGGAGGCTTGTGAAAGCGATCGGCATTTTATCGATCGTCCTGTTCCTCCTGGTCTCTTCCTCGTTCTTCTTTACGTATTCGGTTTTCAACAAGCAGCTCAAGCGGCAACTGGTGGATACCAACATGGAGCTGCTGGGCCAACTGGATCACAAGCTGAAGCTCGCTCTGAAAAATATCGACAAGTCGGCCATTCAACTGCTGAACAGCGACGAGATCGTGCGATTTTACGAATACGAGCTCAATGAGCAAGAGGCCCGCAACAACGCGTTCCGCATCTCCAATCAGATCGCGATCGCGATTCAGAGCATGGACAGCGTATTTTCGATCGACATCTACTCCTACGACAAGCAGCGGCTTGTCTCGGGCAACATTTTGACCGAGCAGGATCTGTCGGGCGAATTCCAATGGATATCCGGATTCCAGCAGTTCGAAGGGTTCGCGGAATGGATCTCGACCCGCAAGGTGATGCTGAATCGTTCTTCTTATCCGATCTATCGGAACGTCGTCACGCTTGTCCGCACGTATCCGCTCATCCATTCGCCGGGCGCGCGCAAGGGGGCGATCGCCGTCAACATCAAGGAGGACGCGCTGTTCACCCTTATACGCAGCACCGCGGAGAACGACGGAGGGCAGACATTCGTCGTCGACGACGAGGGGGTCGTCGTGCTTCATTCCGAAAAGAGCAAGCCGGGCAAGGACGTCAGCGAATTTCCCTATATCGGCCGTATTCTGGAAAGCGGGGAGGAAAGCGGCCATTTCGTGGCCGATGTGGAACAGGCGGCCTCCTCCGTCTTCCATGTCCGAGACGATTATACCGGCTGGCATATCGTTCGGGTCGTGCCCGAAGCGCAGTTTACGCGTCAGCTTACGCTGTTCCGCAATGCGGTGGCCGTGCTCGCGGCGGTGCTGTTCGTCGTGGCGACCGTCGCCGCCGCCGTGATCGGACGATGGACGTTTAAGCCGGTCAACCGTTTCGTGCAATCGATGGGGAAGCATTTGACCGCTTCGGCCAAGCATGGCGTTCGCAAATACAACGACGAATTCCAATACTTCGAATCGACGGTTCAGGATATTTTGGAGGATCGGGAGCAACTTCACAAGCAGGTCGTCGAGAGCAAGCCGCTGATCAAATGGCGGCTGATGAGCGAGCTGCTGGCCGATCGCCGGATCAACCCGGCGGTGCTTCAGCCTTATATGGACATGTTGAACGTTCGGCTGGACGGCGACCGGTACGTAGCCATGAGCATCGAATTCGACAACCGGGGGCAGATCGCTTCTCCGCGGGATTTGAAGCTGTACGCTTACGCTTTGTGCAACGTGGCCGAGGAATTGATGAACGCCGAGAGCCGGGGCATCGCGGCCGAGCTGGACAACGGCAAGTGCGCGGTCGTGATGATCTTCGCCGACGGAGACGATGGCGAACGGCATTTCATGAGGGCGGTCGCCGTGGCGGATTTGCTGAAAAAATTCGTTCAAGAATACTTGGGCCGTACGATTACGCTCGGGATCGGCGACCCTGCGGAGAGCTTGGACGACATTCATATCTCCTATAAGCAAGCGCTGGAGGCGCTTCGCTATAAGCTGGTCATGGGCGGCAACTCTATCATTACGAGGGAGGATATTTCAACCGATCCATCCCCGCAATTTTACAAGCTGTTCGCCATGATCGACGGCATCGTCTCCTCCGTAAAGCTGCCTGACGCCGACAAGATGCGTACGCAGGTGCGCAGATGGTTCGACTCGATCGCCGAGAACGGCGTTCCTGCGGAGATGATCATGCAGCTTGTCGTGCAGTGCCTGATGAAGACCGCCACCGCCGCCGCGGAAATCGGGGTCGAGGCGGAGGGCGTTTTCCCCGAGCAGTATTTGGTCGAAATGCTGAACCAATACGAGCAATTGGAGCAGTTGGAGCAGTTCACGGTCGGAGCGCTGGACAGCTTCATCGAGCGGATCAAGGACAAGCGAAGCAGCAGGGAGCGCAACGACGTCATCGACAGGGCGATGCAGTACATCCGGGATAATTACATGCGCAGCGACCTGTCGCTGAATCTGCTGGCCAGCGAATTCCATATCAGCGTCTCGCACTTGAGCAAGCTGTTCAAGGAACAGAGGGAGTGCAATTTTATCGACTGCCTGATGGAGATCCGAATGAACCATGCGAAGGAGCGGCTTGTCGGCACGGAAGACAAAATCCGCGACATCGCGGAGCAAGTCGGCTATTCCAACGTGAACAGCTTTGTGCGGATTTTCAAGAAAATGACCGGCCTTACGCCAACGGAGTACCGGGAGCGGTTCGGATCGCAGCGTTAGTCGGCCGCTCTCCGGCTTCAAAACGGGAGGAAGCTTCATGCCCGCTCGGAAGAAGAAGAGGGATGAAGGGACAGGTGAGCCATGCTAACGATAAGAAACTTCAAGGACCCGTATACGGGCGTTTCCATCCGCGCCTTGGGCAAACCCGGATCCAACGCGGGCCATAATTATTTTACCGCAATGACGTGGCTGTCGGACAGCCGTCATCTCGTGCTGTATACGGACATCGACGAGACCAAAACCGGCGTCTGCGTCAAGGCGGATTCGGAGAGCGGGAGCTCGGTAACGGTAGTGGAACGAATCGAATGGGCGCGGGGGCTCATTACGGCCCAAGACCGGTTTTACTCTTACGAAGGGCCCCGAATCTATGAATACGATCTGCGAACAGGGGCAAGCCGAACCGTCTGTACGCTGCATAAGGACGCCGTCGTCTATGGACCGCTGTCGATCACGAATGACGGCCGGACGATGGGAATCTACTGGCGCGAGGGCAACGATTGGGCGATCGGCACGGTCGATACGGAGACGGGACGTCTGGCGGAGGCGGCTAGGCCGTCGTTCGCCGAGCCTTACCCGGTCGCCAATCATGCGATGGTCAATCCGGAAGACGGACGGCTGGTGTTTTTCGCGCACGAGGGCAAAACGGAACACATTCCGGATCGCATCTATATGGCGGACGCCGATAGCGGGCAAATCCGCAACGGCTTCCGCCAAGCCCGGCTCGACACCGGCGAGCACGTGGAATACGTCGGACACGAGATGTGGTCGCCGGACGGGGAGCATCTGTATTTTGTCAAATATCCGCAGAGCCCTCTGAAGCCGACCGGAATTTACCGCGTACACAAGAGGACGGGAGAAGCGGAATTCATCAACGGAGATTACGCCTACTGGCACGTATCGGTCAGTCCCGACGGATGCTGGGCGGTTGCGGATACGATCGAGGACTGGGCGACGAGCAAAATCGTGCTGATCAATCTGCGGAACCGCTCGTCACGGCTGCTCTGCGAGCAGCCGATGTGGCCGGAGCATCCCGGCCATCCCCATCCATCGTTCAGCCCGGACAGCCGCAAAATCAGCTTTACGTTTGCGGACGAGGCTCGGCATCTATGGGTGGGCGTCATAGAGAGGGGAGAGTGAGCGCGCATGCGGAATGAGCGCCAAGGGACGGCCGCGGAGCCGCGAGAGTCGGCTTTCGGCGATGCGGGAATACGAGAGGCGGCTTGCGCCGATCCGGAGCTTCTGAAGGAGCTGGCAGAGCGCGTCTATCGTTACATGACCTCGGGCCGGTACACGGAATGGGGAATGGATATCGAGCATTGGGACTGGGTGCCCGGAGTCGGCCTGATCGCGATAGCGGAATACGGAATCGGTCAGGAGGACGAATCCGCAATCCGGTACGTAGAGCAATGGGTAGAGCGTAATCGGCACAAGGCCGCGTCGGCCCAGACGGTCAACGCGATGGCGCCGTTCGCCGTGTATCCCGAACTGTACCGAAGAATGGGGAGGCAGGAGCTTCCGAGCGAAGCGGGACGCATTGCGGCCTGGATGCTGGACGAAGCGCCGCGAACGAGGGAAGGGGCGTTCGAGCATACCGTCACGGAGCCGGCCAGCTTCCCGGAGCAGGCGTGGGCGGACACCGTATTTATGGCGGCGTTGTTCCTCGCCCGTTACGCGCGGCTGACCGGGGATCGCCGGGTCGCGGAGGAGGCGATGCGGCAGACGCTGCTGCATCTGCGGCTGCTGCAGGACGAGCGAACGGGCGCGCTGTTTCACGGCTGGGATTGCGGCGCCGCAGATCATCTGTCGGCCGCTCTCTGGTGCCGGGCCAACGCCTGGATGGCGTGCGCCGTCCCGGAGATCGTGGCGGAATTACGCGAGCTTGTTCCGGCGCCGGTCGAACTGCTCGAGCGCTACGTTCGCATGGCGGAGGGGCTTAGGGCGCTGCAGACGGAGGGCGGACTGTGGCATACCGTGATGGATAGGCCGGACTTTTACAAGGAGTCTTCCGGCAGCGCGGGCATCGCCTGCGGCTTCATGAAGGCGGTCCGGGGAGGGCTGCTGCCCGGCGAATTTTTAGCGTCCGCGGCTCTTGCCGTCAAAGGGCTGCTGCCGCTCGTTACGCCGGAAGGCGAAGTGAAGGGGGTGTCCGGGGGAACGCCGGTCATGCCTTCTGTTGTAGCATATAATACGATCCCCCGGTATCCTACTTTATACGGACAAGGGCTGACCCTGATGCTGCTGACGGAAGCGGCCGCAGGCGCGTCGAAGCCGAGCACGGAGAGGAGCGCTAACCGATGAGATCGACAATGGATCAACATAGCATGCTGCTTCGGGCGATCGAAGCGAAGGAGATGAGCTACAATCCGCAAAACCGCATGCTGGGTTCCCCGTTCAGCAGCCCGGGCTATCATACGACGATCAAGCAGGCCGAGACGATTCATTCGACCTACAAATCGCTCGTATACGCCCTGGGACTGCTCGATACGAAGGAGGAACGGTACGAGCGGCGGGCCTTCGACATGATCGGGCAGCTTGCGGCGATGCAGGATAAGGACCCGGCCAGCGCGACCTTCGGAATCTGGTCGTGGTTTTACGAGGAACCGCTGGAGAAGATGGCGCCGCCGGACTGGAACTGGGCCGATTTTTGCGGAAAGGTGCTTGTGCTCGCCGTTCTGCGCCATGGACATCGCTTTCCTGCGCCGCTGCGGGAGGCGGTAAGGAAGACGATCGGCAACGCCTGCGACGCCATCATTCGGCGCAACGTCGGGCCCGAGTATACGAATATCGCCATTATGGGAGCGCTTGTCACGTTGATTGCCGGAGAGCTGTACGAGCGGGAGGACTACGGCGGCTACGGGCTGCGGCGGCTGGAGCGGATCTCGGCTTTTACGCGTGAACGGCAAACCTTTCAGGAGTACAACAGTCCGACGTACACGTATGTCGCCCTTCTGGAGCTGAGCAAGCTGTCTTCGTCGACGCGCAATCCCGAGGCGAAACGGCTAGCGGATGATCTGATCGACATGGCGTGGGACAGCGTGGCAAAGCATTTCCACGCGGCGACGAGAAATTGGGCGGGGCCGCACAGCCGCTGTTACCGGACGATGCTGAGCGACGAGCACAAGGCGTTCCTGCAGCTGGCGACGGAAGGCGCTCTGAGCTTTTTCCCTTGGGAGGAACTGCCTTACGACGAAGGATGGTATAAAGTCGGCTTTCGCTGCCCGGAACGATTCAGAGAGCAGTTTCTGACGTCGGAAGTCCGGGACATTCGCGAATGCTACGAGCCGTCGATCGGCGGAGAGCCCGACAAGTGGGCGGTCACCCATATGACGGAGATGTACGCGCTGGGCAGCTTCAGCCGGGAAATCTTGTGGAACCAGCGGCGAGCCCTGCTGCTGTATGCGGACAACGGCGGCGAGCCGACCTACGCGCACTTTCGCTGCCTGCACGACGGCTACGATTTCTGCTCGGCCATTCTTCACTCGGATCAGGAAGGCGGCGAGCTGCTGTTCGGCGTGAGCTTCATCACGAACGGCGGCGACACCCATCCTAATCTCGATAGGACCGAAGGGGAGATCGAGGCCGCCGACCTCAGGCTGCGTCTGGAGCTAGGAGGGTGCCTGGATCGGGTCGAAGCCGATGTGCAGGGCGATCGGGCAGCGGTGCGAATCGGCGGACTGACGCTGCGTCTAGATTGCGGATACGCGGTTTTCGGCGAAGAGCTGCCCCGCGAGTGGAGCGTAGAGAAAGACGAGCAGGAAGGCAAACTGTTCGTCGATCTTCCGATCTATTCCGGCCGGCCGAAACGAATCGATTTGCGCGCGTTGGAACAAGCGGCATTTCTCTTCGCGCTGTCCGTTGACGGCGAAGAAAGCGGCGAGACGCCGCAAATCTCGACTGCGGCCGACCGGCTCGAGGCCCGTGCCCGGCACGGCGGCCGCGAATTGGCCGTAACGCTGCCGCTCCGTCCAAGGGAGCGCTAAACCGACAGGACCCGCTAACGTCCCGCGAGGCGTTGCGGGTCCTGTTATTGGGAGTTGCGATCTGCTCCGACGTCTAGCATACCCGCCGGTCGCTCCTTGTCCCGGCTGCTTTCGGGTCAGGCCAGCCAGAAACGGATCAGACCCGATACGCCGAAGCCGAACAGAGCCGTACCGGCGCAGATTCCGGTAATGGCGCTCTTCGCGACTTGCAGCTTGGGCGAGGCGAAGTAACCGACGACCGCCGCCGCAACGAGAAGCGCGGCCAGAACGTACAGACTGCGATCCTGGAATACGCTCTGCAAGCCGATGAAATGAACGCCTACGATGAACGCGATCCAGGGGGCGACATCGCCGGAGCGTTTCAGCCGGATCAATAGGAAGGAGCCGATGCCGGCCAAAGCGAACTCAACGTATACCCATATCAAATAAGTAGCGTAAGCGGTTTTCTCCGACAAAGCGGAAGCCGCATCCCAGTTATTCACGCTGAGATAGACGCCGAGAAGGCAGATCAGCATTGCCGCGCCGGAAGCGATGCCCAAATATTTTCTCCAACTCGCCCGGGGCCCTTCCTGCGCCCAGCCGAACCAGACGAAGCTGAACAGGCCGAAAATCGAGGCATACATGGCGTAATCTCTTATATATTCCACTTCTATATTCCCCTCCTGCGCGATGTGGATAGTCGAGTCTACTATAATTGAATAAGGGAATGTTTGCCACCCGTTTCTTTCGGATAGAAGGGGCTTGGCGACAAGGATCTGCGGAAAACGGCAAACGTTCCTCCTTTATTTGCTATAATTAGGAGAAACGATAGGAGGGCGGATCTGATGCTAGTCAAGGGGCAAAAGATCGACGTAACGAAGGGCAGAAACGTAAGCGAACTGGCCGTCTATTTCGGATGGCAATGCGAGAACGCGCGGATCGGCATCGATGCCGCCGGATTCGTGCTATCGGAGCGGGACAAGTGCGAGCGGGACGAGCATTTCGTCTTCTACGGCAACCCTCTCGCTTTCGGCGGGGCCATCGCTCATTCCGCGACGGAAGGCAATGACCGCGAAGCGATTCGGATATCGCTGCGCGGCTTGCCGGAAGACGCCGACAAAATCGCCATGACGGTGACCCTCTACGAAGGCGAGAAGCAAGGACATACGATGAAAGACGTGTCCGGATTATACGTAAGGCTCGTCGATGAAGCATCCGGGGAGGAAATATGCCGATTCGAATTCGGCTCCGACCTCGGTCGGGAGACGGCCGTCGTAGCCGGGGAGCTGTATCGATACCAAGGGGAATGGAAGTTCCGCGCGGTCGGGAGCGGCTTCTTCGGCGGGCTGCAGGCGCTGTGCGAGAGCTTCGGATTGGAAGTGCGGGAGGAGATCGCCGTTCCCGAGACGGCGGCCGCGGCCGAGCCTCTGGCGATGTCGTCCATCGATCTGCGCAAGAAAACGGTCGGAATGATGCTGGAAAAGAAGCAGCTGTCCGGTGTCGTCGCCAGAGTCGGACTTGTGCTTGATATAACGGGATCCATGAGGAAGCTGTACGGCAACGGCACCGTTCAGGAGGTCGTGGAACGGATGCTGGCGGTGGCGTGCCGGTTCGACGATAACGGGGCGCTTGACGTATGGGTGTACGACCACGAATTCAGCAGATTGTCCCCGGTGACGGAGCGGGATTTCGACGGGTACGTAGAATCTCGCATCCTGGACAATCCCGCGATTCATAAGTTCGGGAGAAACGACGAGCCGCAGGTCATGGAAGACGTGATCCGCAAATACGTGAAGGAAGAGCCGGAATCGACGCCCGTATTCGTCATCTTCATTAACGACGGAGGAGTGGTGAGACCGACGAAGAGAACGCTAGCGGAGGCTGCCGTTCATCCGATCTTCTGGCAATTCGTCGGCATCGGCGATTCCGATTTCGAAGTGCTGAGTCGGTTGGACACGTTGCCGGGAAGGGTTGTCGATAACGCGAATTTCTTTCATATCGACGATATTTCAGCCATCACGGACGAGCAGCTGTACGATAAGCTGTTACACGAATTTCCGTCTTGGCTGCGCGAAGCGAAAACGAAAGGAATATTGGCTTAACGGCCAGTCCGCCGGCGCCCGCGATCAGCGTCTTCCGTCCTGCCGGACGACCGAATGACCGAACGCCGAACGACCGAATGATATCCTAGTAGCCTATAAACCGCAAAGTAACGGTATTTTTGTACAAAGTAGTATCACTTGCGTTCGTCTTTCCTTGATATGCTAAGACCAGACGAAGGCAAGGGAGGCTGGTAAGGTGCTGAAGGTCGCGATCATCGGAGCGGGGGCGATTTCGGCGGCGCACATCGAGAGCTATTTGCGGTTTCCGGAGAGGTGCCGCATCGTTGCGATCTCCGATCTGTACGCGGATAAAGCGAGCCGGCGAATCGGGCAATACGGACTGGACGCGCGAGCGGTCGAAGATTACAGAGAGCTGCTTCTTGAAGACATCGATCTCGTCTCGATCTGCACGCCTCCTTACACGCATGCGGCGCTTGCGATGGAATTTATGGAGGCGGGCTCGCACGTTCTCGTGGAGAAGCCGATGGCGTCTTCTCTCGAAGAGTGCGATCGGATGATCGAGGTCCAGAGGAAGACGGGAAGGCGATTATCCGTAGTCGCCCAGAATCGCTTCAAAACGCCGATGATGAAATTGAAGTCGGTGCTGGACAGCGGACTGATGGGCAAAATCGGTCATGTTCAAGTCGATTCCTTCTGGTGGCGGGGCCATTGCTATTACGATCTCTGGTGGCGCGGCACATGGGAGAAGGAAGGCGGCGGACCGACGCTTAACCATGCCGTTCATCATATCGACGCGCTGCTGTGGATGATGGGCAGTCCGGCGGAGGTACAGGCGTTCATGAGCAACGTCTCGCACGATAACGCGGAGGTCGAGGACCTATCCATCGGTTTGCTTCGCTTCGGCAACGGTTCCCTTGGGCAAGTGACCAGCTCCGTCGTTCACCATGGAGAGGAGCAGCAGTTGATTTTCCAGGGGGAGACAGCGAGAGTGTCCGTTCCGTGGAAAGTGAAAGCGTCGAAGTCGACGCCCAACGGCTTCCCGGAGCCGAACAAGGAGCTGGAAGAGCGGCTGCAAGCGCTGTATGACGAGCTGCCCGAGGTCGAGCACGAAGGTCATGCCGGACAGATCGACAACGTGCTGACGGCGATCGAGACCGGAGAGCCTCTGCTGATCGACGGCGCGAGCGGCCGTCAGACGCTGGAGCTGATTACGGCGATCTACGCGTCCGCCAGCACCGGCGGGCTTGTCAAGCTTCCGCTGGACCGAAAGAACGCGTTCTATTCCAGAGCGGGCATACAGGCGAACGCGACGCGTTTCTACGAGAAGAAGACGTCGGTCGACAATTTCGCGACGGAGACGATTACGACCGGCAGCAGCTATAATAAGGAAGAATGAATCGGCATTGCAATAATGCGACGATAACTGAACGCCCTAAGGCCGCTTAAAGCAGCGCGTCGGCCGGTCGAACTCGTAATCGCTGCGGCCGGCATCGGAACGCGGGGATAGCGCGCAACGCGACGCGATCGTCGTCACGAACGCGGGATGCCGGCCACGCCGGGGGGCTTCAGCGTCAGCTTCCGGTACTGGTGGGGCGTGACGCCGTAATGGGTTTTGAACAGCTTGCAGAAATAGGAGCAATTCGTCACCCCGATGGCTTCTCCGATGCGGGCAACGGTCTGATCCGTCGAGGTCAGCAGCTTGATCGCCTGCTGCAAGCGTCTTGCCGTCACGTAGTCGGAAATGCTGGACCCGGTGCATTCCTTAAACAGGTGGGACAGATGATACGGCGACAGGTGGAGCTCGGCGGCCATCCGCTTCAGGCGCAGCGGCTCGGCGTAACGGCTCTCCAGCCAGACGAGGATGCGCTCCGCCTGGTGAACCTTGCGCGTAAGCCCGGAGCCGAGCTGGCCCGACTTCCGCTCCCAGATCGATTTGAAGGCGTGGAAAAATTCGATTAAAAACAAGGAAAATTCCTCCGGCTCGTCTTTCTTGCCGAGCGAGGAGCGTTTTTCGTCGAAGCGTTGAAGCAGCGCGTGGAGCGGATCGTCCGCCTCCAATTGGTAAAGGCACGGATAAGGCAGCTTGCTCGTGTGGATCTGCTTAAAGAAGGCAAGCAGGCCCGGCCATTTGTCGAAATAACTTTCATAGAGCGAAGGCTCGAACTGAATGATCGAGCGAACGAAAGGGCTTTGCGGACGGATGTCCATCTGGATATGATGAAGCTGATAAGGCTGGAACACGCACAGCATTCCCGGCGCGATCTCGTAGCTTCTCTGGTCGACGACGAGGGTTCCGCTGCCCTCGTGGATAAGCAAAATCTCGATGCCTTGATGCGCGTGGAACGTGCCTTGAAATTGATCGGAGTCGGAGCTGGTGCGCCGATAAGCGTAATAGAGCTTCAGCTCGTTCAAATGGAAGGCTTGTACATAAGTCATCCGAGCTCTATCCTTTCCCTTCGCGTAGCTTGCGGGGGCTGCACCCCGATGGAGATAAGATACCATAAGATGGGCTATTTTCGTAGATTCGTTTCCTATATGAGCTAATTCGAGAGGAGAGACCGGGCGGTGAAAATGGTGTTCAGATGGTACGGGGAAGGCAACGATACGGTTACGCTGAAGCAGATCAAGCAGATTCCCGGCGTGGAGGGCATCGTATGGATGCTTCACGACGTGCCGGCGGGCGAGGAATGGCCGATGGACAAAATCATGGCCTACAAGAAATGGTCGGAGGAGTCCGGCCTGCATCTGGAGGTCGTCGAGAGCGTCAACGTTCACGAGGACATCAAGCTGGGGCTGCCATCGCGCGACCGTTATATCGAAAACTACAAGAAAACGATCGCGAACCTGGCCTCCGTGGGCGTAAAGACGATCTGCTACAACTTCATGCCGGTATTCGACTGGGCGCGGACGGATTTGTACAAGGAGATGGAAGACGGCTCAACCGCTTTATTTTTCGAAAAAGCCAAAATCCAGAATCTCGATCCGATGGAGCTCGTCCGTAAAATCGCAGACAACCCCGACTTTACGATGCCGGGTTGGGAGCCGGAAAGACTCGGCAGGCTGAGCGAATTGTTCGAGGCCTACCGGGGCGTGACCGAGGACGATTTGCGGAACAATCTGCGCTACTTCCTGGAGCAAGTCGTTCCCGTCGCCGAGCAGTACGATATTAAAATGGGCATCCATCCCGACGATCCGCCGTTTTCGATTTTCGGCTTGCCCCGCATCGTCAAAAACAGGGACGATATTCGCCGCATCCTGGACATGGCGGACAGTCCGTCGAACGGAGTTACCTTGTGCAGCGGATCGCTGGGCGCGAATCCCGACAACGATATCGTCGCGATGGTCAAGGAATTTGCCGATCGCATTCCGTTCGCCCACATTCGCAACGTGAAGGTATACGACAACGGCGACTTTATCGAAACTTCCCATCGCACCCGCGACGGATCGGTCGATATCGCGGGCATTGTGCGGGCGTACGCCGAAACCGGCTTTGCCGGTTACGCAAGACCGGATCACGGACGGCACATTTGGGACGAGAAATGCAGGCCCGGCTACGGCTTGTACGACAGAGCGCTCGGCATCATGTATTTGTGGGGAGTCTGGGATTCGGTCGCGCGCGAGAAAAAGGCAAGCTTGGAGGGAAGCGGCCGATGACGTTCCATTATGGAGGCTTAAAAGGAAAAGTCGCCGTCGTCACCGGAGGAAGCGGCGTGTTGTGCTCGGAGATGGCGAAGGAGCTGGCGAAATTCGGAGTCAAGGTGGCCGTTCTTAACCGGAACGCGGAGAAGGGTCAAGCCGTGGCCGATGCCATCAACGCTTCCGGCGGCGAGGCGATCTCCGTCGCCTGCAACGTGCTTGACTCCGACAGCGTGGCGAAGGCGGAACAAATCGTGACGGACGCGCTCGGGGGCTGCGACATTCTGATCAACGGCGCGGGCGGCAACCATCCCGACGGGGTGACGAGCAAGGAAATTTTCCGGGCGGAGGATCTAAACCGGCCGGACGTCAAAACGTTTTTCGATCTGACGGTGGACGGGTTTTCCTCGGTGATGGATTTGAACTTCCTCGGAACGCTGATCCCGACGCAAATCTTCGCGAAGCGGATGATCGGCAAGAAAGGCGCGGTCGTGATCAATATCTCCTCCATGAGCGCGCCAAGCCCGATGACGAAGGTGCCGGCTTACAGCGCGGCCAAGGCGGCGATCGACAACTTCACGCAGTGGCTCGCCGTGCACATGGCCGAAGCGGGCATTCGGGTGAACGCGATCGCGCCGGGCTTTTTCCTGACCGAGCAAAATCGCCGTCTGCTCACGAACGAAGACGGGACGCTGACGGAACGCTCCCATAAAATCATTGCCCATACGCCGATGAGAAGGTTCGGGGAACCGAAGGACTTGCTGGGGACGTTGCTGTGGCTTGTAGACGACTCCGCCGCCGGCTTCGTGACGGGCGTCACCGTGCCTGTCGACGGCGGTTTCATGGCTTATTCGGGGGTTTGAGGTTTCGGAACGGGGTCATCGTTTGAATAGGGCGGCATCGGGGCTCCTCCGGTGCCGCTTTTTCGCGTTCGGCTCCGGGTTCGGTTTCCGGGCCGAACGGCCCGTCGGGGAGACGGCCAAATTGACGAGGGAAAGTCCGTTCTGCTATACTCGGCCTATCGGTAAAATTATCGATAATTTTATCGATAACCTAATTAAAAGAGGGATGCGCCATTTCGTTTCGATTGGACGAACGGGGAAATTCGCTTAGCGAGCAAGTGTACTTGGGCTTGCGGGAGTCGATTGTCAGAGGCGAGCTCAATCCGGGCGTTCGGCTGCTCGTGCTCGAGATCGCAAGCGCTCTCGGCATCAGCCAGGCTCCGGTCAGGGAAGCGATGGAGCGGCTGAAGCAGGAAGGTTTGCTCGTAGGCAAAGCGAACAAAGGCTCGATCGTCGCGGAGATCAAGCAGGAGGAGATCGAAGAGCTGTACGCTCTGCGAGAGCTGATCGAATGGGATGCCGTGAGCAGATCGATTCCGCATCTGGAGCCGGAGGACTTTCAGCGGTTGTCCGCATTTTACGAGGATATGCTCGAAGCGGCCCGCGCAGACGATCTGTTCCGGTTCATCGATCTGGATATGGCCTTCCACGGCTACTTCTTCGAGAAGTCGGGCAATCGGACGATACTCCACATTTGGCTGCAGATCGCGGTTAAGCTGAAGAGGTTTCTGGCGATCACGAACAAGCTGTATTTTCCCGATCTGGCGTCGATCGCCGTCGGCCACGCGCCGCTGATCGAGGCGCTGAAAACCGGGAATGAAGACGAGATCAAGCGGCTGTACCTTCTTCATATGAAAGAAGTGTGGTGGAGGATGGGACGCGGCAAGCAAAGCGAGCAGGAACGTCTGGGGAGGCAGGAGAGATGAGCGTACAAACGGTAGCGGGCGAGGAAGCGTTCCGCCCGGAAGTGATTACCTTCGGCGAAACGATGGGGCTGTTGATCGGAGGCGCTAAAGGAATCGAACACAGCGCGAGTCTGGACAAATCGTTCGGGGGCGCGGAAAGCACCGTCGCGATGGGGCTGGCCCGACTCGGTCATCGCGTCGGCTGGTTCGGCCTGCTCGGCGACGATCCGATGGGGCGTCTCATACTGAAGACGATCCGGGGAGAGGGCGTCGACGTCTCCCGGGCCAGGCTGGCGGCCGATGCGCCCACCGGACTGATTTTGCGGGAGCAGCTTGCCGGCAAAATGTCGGTCTATTATTACCGGAAGTTTTCCGCGGCGAGCCGAATGCGGCCGGAGGATTTGGACGCCGGGTACATCGCGCGGGCCAAGTTCCTTCATCTGACGGGCATTACGCCCGCTCTTAGCCCGAATTGCCGGGATACGGTGCGCGAGGCGATCCGCATCGCGAAGTCGAGCGGAGTGAAGGTGGTGTTCGATCCCAATCTGCGGCTTAAGCTGTGGGGGCTGGACGAAGCCCGGGAAGTTCTGCTGGAACTGGCCGAGGAAGCGGATTATTTCCTGCCCGGCCTGGATGAATTGAAGCTGCTGTACGAGACGGACGACTTCGATGCGATCGTCGGCCGGCTGAGAAGCTTGAAAGCCCAATCGATTCTCAAGGGAGGCGACGACGAGACTTACGTCATCGGACCGGACGAGGTCGTTGCCGTGCCTTATTTCAAGGCGAAGCATTTCGTTGATCCGATCGGGGCCGGGGACGGCTTCTGCGCGGGCTTCCTATCGGGGATTTTGCGCGGCTTCGATCCGGTCGAAGCCGTGCGGCTGGGCAATCTGGTCGGTTCTCTCGTCGTGCAGATGATGGGCGACTGGGAAGGCTTGCCCACCCGCGAGGAAGCGGATGCGGTCTTGAACGATAAAGCTCACGTAGAGCGCTAATGACCTTAAGGAACAGAAAGGGCGGTTGCAACAGATGAACAAGCTTCATACGATCCAGCGTATTGCGGAACACGGCGTGGTTGCCGTACTGAGGGGCAAAGACGCGAACGAAGTCGCCGAGATGGCGGAGCAAGCGATCGCGGGCGGCATTAAAGCGATCGAGATCACGATGACGGTGCCTTCGGCGCTCAAGGCGATCGAGAAGCTGGCCGGGAAATATTCCAGCACGACGAACGATCCGGGCAAATTCGCGATTATCGGCGTCGGCACGGTGCTCGACCCGGAGACGGCTCGCGCGGCCATTCTGAGCGGCTCCGAATTCGTCGTCGGACCGTCGCTTAATCCGGCAACCGTCGCTTTGTGCAACCGATACCGCATTCCGGTCATGCCGGGCGTCATGACGATCAAGGAAATCCAGGAGGCGTTGGAGCTCGGCGTCGATATCGTGAAATTGTTCCCGAGCACGACCCCGTCGGCGATCAAGGCGATCAAGGGCCCGCTGCCGCAAGCGAACATTATGCCGACCGGAGGCGTTACGCTGGACAATCTCGGCGAATGGATCGCGGCGGGCGCGGTGGCCGTCGGCATCGGCTCCGACTTGACCAACGAAGCGGCGAAGAAGGGCGATCTGAGCCTGATCGCCGCCCGCGCCGCCCAATACGTGCAAGCTTTCCAAGCGGCCAAAGGGCGGTAAGTCGGAGCGAATCCAAGCTCTATGCCCGGCAATTGTCGGTAAGTTGTTGGAGAAGAAGCAAGCAAGAGGCCTGCCTTCCGCTTACTCGCGGTTGAGCAGGTTTTTTTGCGTGGTCGGAAAAATTAAGCCGAAATCTATTGGAACGAACGTTCCAGAAATGTTATGATGGAATTGGGGTGATGATTTGGGGCGATCGAAAGAATTCGAAAGAGAGCTTGCTCTCGAATCGGCGATGTACGTATTTTGGAGTAAAGGATATGAAGGAGCATCGATTCCGGATTTGATCCAACATATGGGAATCAGTCGCTCAAGTCTCTATGAAACCTATGGAGATAAGCAAGCTCTGTTTCTTGAAGCATTGTCTTCCTACAAGGCGAAAGGGGAAAAGAAGCGAGAGTTGCTTCGAAACGGATCTTCGGCCAAACAGGGTTTGCGCGATTACTTTGAACGGCATATCGCCGACTCGGTTAACGAGAGCTTGCCCGGCGGCTGCATGATCACGAATACCGCGATAACATTGAAGCATTGCACGGAGCAAGTCAGTCTTTTCATTAAAGAAAGATTCGATAGCTTGGCCGAGGAATTTTACGAGCTGATCGAGAGAGGGAAGCGGTCCGGCGAAATCCGTTCGGATAAGGACTCTCGGGTATTGGCGAATCTCTTGCTCGGATTAAACCATGGGATAGGCGTAATGGCAAGGGTGACCAAGGATTCTCAAGTATTAAAAAATATGATGGAAGAGGCTATCGAACTGCTTTGAGCACCAATCCGAAATCGAAGCTTTTTTTTGAACAAACCGGAACGATCGTTCCGAAAAAGGAGGTTTCCTCGTGAAGGTACTGGTTATCGTGGCTCATCCCGATCTAGAAAAATCGAAAGGGAATAGACGGAGAGTACAAGAGCTGCATAGGCATCCCGAGATCAGGGTCCGCCAATTATACAAGGAGTATCCGGATTTCCGCATTCATGTTCGTAAGGAACAGGAGCTGCTGACCGAGCACGATCGAATCGTCCTGCAATTTCCTTTCTACTGGTATACGTGTCCCGCGCTATTAAAAAAGTGGTTTGAAGACGTTTTGGAACACGGTTGGGCTTATGGTCCGGGCGGCAACCATTTGGCGGATAAACCGTTCATCTTGGCCATCACAACGGGCGGTTCGGAGAAATCTTATCGGGCTGGCGACTACAATTGGGGTTCCGTTAGCGAGTATATCCGACCGTTGCAAGCGACGATAACGCGGTGCAACGGAATATTTATGCCTCCCTTCGTACTCCATGGAATTAGAACCGCCAGTAACAGCGAGCTTGACAGGGATGCGGAGGATTACGTCGAATATATTCGGAGTCCCTATAGCGGCGGGCAGCATGGATCGGTTGGAATCATTGCGAATCATTCATAATCGAATAATGATGCGCTTATGGGAATTGCAGGAGATTATTTTGATTTTTTCGGCCGATTTCGCTATTATGGGAACGTAAAGACAAATTCGACTCTATGAAGCGGAGGTGTCCATAGGATGGATATCGTGGAGCAAATCGACAAAATCAACCGGCAATTGACCGTGAACGGATATAAGCTGACGCCGCAACGCGAGATTACGCTGAAGGTGCTGCTAGAGAACGAAACCGATCATTTAAGCGCCGAAGACGTGTTTATGCTGGTGCGACAGAAGTTTCCCGAGATCGGCTTGGCTACGGTATACCGGACTTTGGAGCTGCTCGCGGAACTGCAAATCGTGCAGAAGATGAACTTCGGAGACGGCGTTGCCCGTTTCGACCTCCGGCAGGAGGGGCACGATCATATGCATCACCATTTGGTTTGCAGAGTGTGCGGGGCGCTGGAGGAAATTCAGGACGATTGGCTGGGAGAACTGGAGCAGCGGGTCGCCAACGAATACGGCTTCAAGGTGACCGATCATCGGCTGGATTTCATGGGCGTGTACCAGACCTGCAAAAACGACAGCAAAACATGCAAGAAAACGGGTAAAGCCGTTTCTTAAGCAACGAGAAGCCAACAAGAAACGGGCCAGGCCATCTTTCAGCACCGATAGCCAAACCTGTCTGCCGCTTAATCGCGGTTTGGCAGGTTTTTTTGCGTCCACAGACGGATAAGGCGCGGCGTGGCGTGGCGAAACTTGAGGCGAGCAAAGTGTGCGCATTTACAAACAAAAGTGCCGGATTGTTACGTTGTGAGCGGATTGAAAGCGCTTTACAATGAACATGAAATCAAACAAGGGAGGACATCGAGATGAGAAAAAAATGGGCTGGCGCGATGGCCGTGCTGCTGGCGGGAAGCGTGATCGCGGCGGGCTGCGGCTCCGACGGCAAGGGCAAGGAAGGCGGAAAATCCGATTCTCTGACGCTGTATTACTCGCACGCGGCGGACTGGTCCGATCCGATCGTGAAGGAATTTCAGGAGAAGACGGGCATCACGGTCAACCTCGTCGGAGCCGGCACGGGCGAGCTGATCGCGAGAATCCGCGCCGAGAAGGACAACCCGCTTGGCGACGTGCTGTGGGGCGGCTTCGTGGACGGCTACGCGGTCGTCGACGATCTGCTGGAGCCGTACAAGAGCACCGAGCTCGACAGCCTGATTCCCGAGGCGAAAAGCCCGAACAACACGTGGTACGGCTTTAACCTAGAGCCGATGGTCATCATCTACAATCCGAAGCTCGTGAAGGAAGAGGAAGCGCCGAAGAGCTGGGAGGATCTCACCGATCCGAAATGGAAGGGCAAAATCGCCCATGCCGACCCGGTCAAGTCGGGCTCGTCGTTCACGGCCGTCGTCAACATGATTTTGTCCAAGCCGGACCGCGAACAGGGGATGGATCTGATCAAAAGGTTCGTCGACAACCTCGACGGAAAGCTGATCAGCAGCTCTTCCGGCACCTTCAAGGGCGTGGCGGACGGCGAATACAGCGTCGGCGTCACGTACGAGCAGGGGGCGCTCAAGTATATGGAATCCGGAGCCGATCTGGAAATCGTCTATCCTTCCGACGGCAACACGCTGCTGACGTCCGGTCTCGGCATCATAAAGGGCGCCAAAAACATGGAGAACGCCCAGAAATTCGTCGATTTCGTGCTAGGCAAGGAAGTGCAGTCCCATATCGGCGACATTTACCGCCGCACGGTACGGACCGACCTGCAGGAGCCTAAAGGAATGGTTCCGCTCAACCGGCTCGTAAAAATCGACTACGACATGGAGTGGGCCATCGCGAACAAAGAGATGATTACGAAAAAGTGGAAGGAATTCGTCGTCGGCCAATAAGCGGCGCAACCGAGAATAAGCGGCGCAATCGGCAGCAAAGCCGGGCCGATAGGCATCGGGGGACTCCGGCCCGCCTTTTGGGAGTCCCTCCCCTCAACGAGACAGGAGTGATCAGATGAGCCACAGCGTAACCTTCCGCAATCTGACGAAGAAGTATGGAGACAACACGGCGGTCGACGGCATCGATTTTTCCATTAAGGAAGGCGAATTTTTCACCATTCTCGGCCCGTCGGGCTGCGGCAAAACGACGCTGCTCCGCATGATCGCGGGTTTCAATTCCATTGAGAGCGGACAAATTCTGTTCGACGACCGGGTCATGAACGACATTCCGGCTTACCAGCGAAATATCGGGATGGTGTTTCAGAACTACGCCATCTTTCCACATATGACGATCCAGAAAAACGTCGCGTACGGGTTGAGGGCGCGCAAGCTGCCGAAGGCGGAAATCGCGGATCGGGTCGGCGACATGCTGAAGCTGATGCACATCGAGCAATACCGCGACCGGGATCCGTCCCAGCTCAGCGGCGGACAGCAGCAGCGGGTCGCGTTGGCGCGGGCGCTCGTCATTCATCCGACGATCCTGCTCATGGACGAACCGCTCAGCAACTTGGACGCCAAGCTGAGAATCGATATGCGCATCGCCATCAAGAAGATTCAGAAGGATTTGAACATTACGACGATTTACGTAACGCACGATCAGGAGGAGGCGCTGGCGATGTCGGACCGGATCGCGGTCATGAACGCGGGCGTCGTCGAGCAGATCGGCACGCCGCAGGACATCTACTCGAAACCCGCGACGGCGTTCGTAGCCGGCTTCATCGGCACGACGAACTTCCTGGACGGCACGCTGACTCCCTCCGGCGGCCAAGCGGAGTCCCGCATTCCGGGAACGGGCCAGCCGGCGGCCGTCAACGTGAAGGGCGTCGGGACGTTTCCCGTCGGCGCCAGGAAGACGACGTCGGGGGAGGTCCGTCTCGCCATCCGCCCGGAGGACGTCCATCTGGCCGAACCGAGGGAAGGCGAACCTGAAGGGCGCGTCGCGCTCGTTACGTTCCTCGGCGATTATATCAGCTACGAGGTCGAACTGGGCGGCGGCCAAACCGTCGAAGTGAACGAATATGCCAAGGATACGGACGTGCTGCGAGCGGTGGGCGACCGGGTCGGCGTTCGTCTCAACCTCGGCAAGCTTCATTTGTACCGTCCCGGCACGGGGGAGGCGATCGTATGAGCGGCCCGGCGATCGGACCGGCAATCGGACAAAGCGGGGCGCGAAGAAGATGGAGGAAGCCGTCGTTCTGGATCATCGTTAGCGCGTCGCTGCTGGCGCTAATGATCGTGTTTCTCGTCTATCCGTTCTCCTCGCTGTTCCTGAAGAGCTTCTACCACCCGGAGACGCATCGGCTCAGCTTCGTGAACTTCGTCGACTTTTTCACGACGCCTTATTATTTCAACACGCTTAAGCACAGCTTGACGGTATCGGCGCTGACGACGGTGCTGGCGACGCTGGTCGGCGTTCCTCTTGCCTACATCATGACCAGGTTCAACGTATGGGGCAAATCCGTCATCAACATCATGATCGTGCTGAGCTTGCTGTCTCCGCCGTTCATCGGCGCGTATTCTTGGATTTTGCTGCTAGGGCGCAACGGACTCGTAACGAATCTGTTCGAGAAAATCGGCATCGTGCTTCCGACGATCTACGGCTTTCACGGCATGATTCTCGTGTTCACGCTGAAGCTGTTCCCGTTCGTCTACATGTACGTTTCCGGAGCGCTTTCCAATATGGACAGCTCGTTGGAGGAGGCGGCCGAAAACCTCGGCATGTCCCGCCTCCGCAAGCTGCTGACGCTGACGTTCCCGGTCATCGTGCCGTCGATCAGCGCAGGCGCGATCGTCGTCTTCATGACCTCGCTGGCCGACTTCGGCACGCCGCTGCTTATCGCGGAAGGCTATAAAGTGCTGCCCGTCGTCGTCTACGAGGAGTTCATGAGCGACATCGGGGGAGACGTCTATCTGGCCAGCACGCTGAGCACCGTCATCGTTCTGTGCGCGCTGCTCGTGCTGTTCGTTCAGAAGTATATCGTCTCGCGCAAAAATTATCGCATGAGCGCCCTGCGCCCGCCCGCCGTGCAGAAGCTGAAGCTCGGCCAGCGCTCGCTGGTGACGGCGATCGCCTTCGCGGTGTCGCTGCTGGCGGTTACGCCGCAGATCGTCGTGTTCGTCACGTCGTTCATCAAGACGCGCGGCCCGCTGTTCGTGAGCGGTTTCAGTCTGGACAGCTACAAGGCGGTCGGCTTCAAGCTGTCGAAGAATATCGCCAATACGTTCTACTTCGCCAGCATCGCCATCGTCATCATGGTCGTCGTCGGCCTGTTGCTGAGCTACGTCGTCGTCCGCAGAAGGTCTTTGCTGTCCTCGCTCCTCGACTCGCTGGCGATGTTCCCTTACGTTATTCCCGGCTCCGTGCTCGGGATCGGACTGATCACCGCCTTCAACAAGGCGCCGCTCATTCTGACCGGAACGGCAACGATCATCGTCGTATCTTACGTCATCCGCAAACTGCCGTTTATTCTCCGATCGAGCACGGCGATTTTGTACCAGATCGACCCGAGCATCGAGGAAGCCTCGATCAGCCTCGGCGTGCCGCCGATGCGCACGTTTTTCAAGACGACCGCGGTACTGATGCTGCCCGGCCTGTTTTCCGGCGCCATCCTGAGCTGGGTGCAGACGATCAACGAGCTCAGCTCCACCTTGATTCTGTTCTCCGGCAGGACGGGCACCATTTCGGTGGCGATCTTCACGGAAATTTTCAAGGACAGCTTCGGCACGGCGGCTGCGCTGGCATCGATTCTGTCCGCGGCGACGGTCGTCTCGCTGATCGTTTTTAATAAATTTTCCGGCGGCAGAAGCGTTATGATGTAGAGAGAAACCGCCGATATCAATCGAACCTGAGACGATAAAGGCGGACATCCGG
>JAEZZE010000292.1 GCA_023418755.1 Bacillota bacterium
CCGTATGGCTGGTCGACGTTCCGACATCGATTCCGGCGCTCCAGGTATTCCCTCCGTCGCCGGACCGATAGACTTTGTACCCCGATACGCTCGATTCGGCATTTGCGTCCCATCGCAAAGCCGCTGACGCCGAGAAGGATTCGGCGGCCAGTCCCGTTGGTGCAAGCGGAGCTTCTCCCATGTCGCCTCGAGGTATTTGAGAGACGATTGCCGACTTCGCCGATTCGTTGCCGCTCCGGTCGTAGGCGGTTACGGCGAAGTAGTATTCCGCGCCGTTGGTCAATCCATCGACGCGTAATCTCGTCGCGGCTCCGGCATCCTCGCCCGGTTGCCAGGTCCGCCCCTCATCCTCGCTCCTATAGACGTAATAACCGGCCAGATCGCTTTCCGTATTGGCGTTCCACATGACCGTGATTTCTCCGTCCCCCGCAACGGCGGACACGCCATTCGGCGCAGTCGGCGGCTCCGTGTCCGGCTCCGAAGTCGGTGTCGGCGTCGGTGTCGGCGTCGGTGTCGGCGTCGGCGTCGGCTCGGGAGTATTCGTAGGAGGCGGATTACCGCCTTGCGACGGATACCCGCCCGGCGCAGGCGCGCTCCAGCCCGGCACTGTCGAATCCGTAAACGCGATCGTCCCGATATTCAACGTCTTGCCCGCCTCGGGCGCTTTCAACGTCCCCTCGAGCTCCTTGTAGCGGCAGTCGCAGGCCTCCCTGTCCTTCTCCGTCCCGTCGAGCAGCCGCAAACCGTCCGGTATCGTGAAGCGGCCCGGAACGGACTCGGCGTTTCGAGTTTCCTGCACTATAGCGCGAAGCGACGGATCATCCACTAACGCAACTTTATACTCGGCGTTCGGAAGAACATAGGCCTTGAAGGTTCCGCCCGGTCCTGCTATGCCGAAGAAAGTCGGATTCGTCGTGAAGGCGATCGCGTTTCCGACCGCCGCCGCACCGTCTTTCCCGGTCAGCTTCCCTTCAATCGTTGCCGCCGTCGCCGCCCGAAGCCTGGTTAATCCGGTCTCCTTTCCGAATTTCAGCTGCTCGCTGGCGAGCAACGGCGCTTTCCAGGCGTTGATCTCGTAGCTTCCGTAACCGGCCAGCTGCCAATACAATCCGTTGCCGTCGGTTCGGCCCCAATGGCTGACGGCCCTTTCTCCTTTCCGATGCACGACGACCGCCGCATCTTGCAAAGGCTTGCCGTCTCCGTCCGCGACCAACGCCGCCATGAGATGGAGCTCTTCCTCCTTCATCCATTCGCGGATCCGATAGATGATAACGGCGGCCTGCGCGCGCGTAAGCGTCGCTTCTCCGCGGAATGTGTCATCCCCGTAGCCCTTCATCCAGCCAAGCGAGCCAACCATCGACACGGCGGATTTCGCCCAGTTCGGAATGCGGTCTCCGTCGGGGAATGAACGGGACTTCTCCGGTTGAAGCTGAAGCAGTTCCCCGATCCAATAAGCCGTTTCCTGTCTGGATGCGGGCTGATTGCCTTCATAGGCACCGAACGGAACGTTGCGCGTCAGACGGTTCTTCAGCGCTTCCTCCAATTCGGCCGACGGGCGATTGCCCAAGCTTTCGTTCAGACGCAGCAGCAAGGTCACGATTTCATCTCGGGATACGGAACGGTCCGGACGATAATAACCGTCGGGATAACCTTTAATAACCCCTTCCCTGCCCAGCTCCCGGATTTCCTTCGCCGCCCAGGACGGCAAAGCTTCCCCTTGAGCCGGCTCCCAGACCGCCTCCGCCGACACGCCGAACATCGGCATGCAGGTCTCCAACATCAGCAGCATGCAAAGCAAGCGCAGTAATGCTAGAGAAGCTCTTCTCTTCCTCATTACCCGGCCTCCAATTCGTTTGATCAATCCTCCTCTTAAATTGTAAATTCCGCCCCTGAAGCCAAGTAGTTACAAGCTGTCACTTGTTTTGTAATGGTCCCCCGCAAGGGGTCGATCCGGGGAGTGGAACTGGCGAGCTTGCCCGCCGGTTGCCGACTTTAAGCCTATTCAACAACCAGGTGCTTGAACAGCTGCGTCAGCGGCTGCAATCGATCCAAACGGATGTCGTCGTGGATACGACCCAGCTCGGACATATCCTTGTGAATACCAGCAAGTCCTTTAATCCTTTTCCATTGTTTCAAACGACGGAAAGCCAATTATTTGATCGGCATCGCCTGGAGACTAAGCAGCTATGGGCTGATGCTGCTGGCGATTCCCTGGGGGTTGAACGGTATGGCCATCGGCTCGGCGTTTATCCTGCTCTATCTATGCCACATCAAGTCGATGGGGGTCCCTTATCCCTCCCCGCTCAGCACGTTCCAGCTAAGGGAGTTGTTCGGCGATGCGTTGCTGCGGTTGCCCCTCTCGATGAATCCGTTCCGGCCCTCTACTTATAGTCCGGCGGCGATAGACACCAGACGGATTAGAATCCGAAAAGGCGAGGATTTGCTTTGACGCGAATATCGATCGAGCCTAGGCTCAACTACCCGATTCTGTTATTCGTTACCATCTTCCCCCTGACGCTCAGCCGGCCAGGTCGATCCCGTCGGCTTCGGCGAAAAATACCGGACTGCGCAAAAAGGAGATTTACAAGAGGAGCAATGGACCGAAGACCTTTTTCCAAAGATGCCCGTCGAGGTGAAGATCAAGGTCCGTATCGAAAGAAAAGGGATGCTGACCTAGTCACCGCAAACAACGGCCGCGCTCCATGACGGAGCCGCGGTCGTTGTGGCTCGGATCTCCAAACTCGTTCCGGGTAGTTTATCCGTATCGCCTTCAAAACTCGGGAGCGTGCCGCATTATCGCAAACGAAACTTCCGGCGGCAGCCCGGGGGATTCCAGCTCCGTGTAATCGAAGGACACATTCAGCGTATAGTCCCCTGCGGCATAGTAGAGATCCGTAATTCCGCCCTCCGCGTATTCCGACGTAGGGTTCCCCAGCTCCGCTATCGTCTCCTCGACCGAGAGCATGGCCAAATCCAATTGAATGCCGTCCGTGGCCACGTATTGAATCTCATCGTCGATATAGAAGGAGCAACTGCATCGTTCATAACGATAAATATGGCCTTCCCTTAGATCCGGCTCGCCCCATGCCCGCAATAACGTCTTTGTCCGATGCGACGCCGTATTCGATCCCGCCGAATTTTCCCTGAGTCGCCTCCCGGTATAAGGATATGAGCGATGCCGCGGGATCGCGATTCGTCGCGATTCCGTTCTCCGCCGGATTCCGATCCGAGGGCTGCAGGAGAGCAATGACGGCCTGATCCCGCATTTCTTCCGCATAATCCAGAGCGGTCATCCCTTGATGATCCCGAATGAGCGGGTCCGCTTGATGCCCGAGCAGCAGGCTGACGACTTCCGCATGTCCGTGTTTGGCCGCATTCATTAACGCTGTCGTTCCGGTCGTCTCGTCCTCTTCGTCCGGATCGGCGCCCGCTTCGAGCAATAGCCGAAGCATCTCCAGATGATTCATTTTGGCGAGATCGTAGATCATTTCATTCATGCGATCGTCCAGCGTATACCCCGCCATCAGCATGAGCTTCGTAATCAGCAGGTTATTGTAGACGACTTGAAAATAGAGAAAATCCTGCGTCTCCTCCACCTCAGCGGTTTTCATCAACTGCCGGGCGTCGGCCGCGGTCTTTACGGTGTCCATTACGCTTTTGCCGTTTTTGCTCCGCAAGTACTCCGCCATATCGCTCAGCCCCATAATCAACGCATGATCGATAGGATAAAAGGTCATCTGATCCTGCTTGCGAATATCCGCGCCGGCGTTCAGCAGCGCGTCGACCATCCCGCGCTGCCCGTTGGCCGCCGCATACATGAGCGGCGTGGAACGATCCCAATCTCCGATTTCAATGTCCGCGCGTCGATTCATGAGAAGCTCGAATATTTGATTTTCGCCTTCGGCAATGCTTAGAGATAACGGTGGAGTGCTGTTCGGACCGATCAAGTTCGGATCGGCTCCGGCGTCCAGAAGCAATCGGACGAGCTCCGTGCGCGCCTCCTTGTTTTTGCTCGAGATGGCGTAAGTCAACGCCGTCTGATGCGTTCTTTCGTTCACTTCGTTGATCATGGCTGCGCCATCGCCTTCAAGCAGTCTTCGGAGCGCGTCCGCGTCGCCCTCTTGCGCGGCGCTCATCAGCGGAGTTAGCTCCGGCTTTCCGTTCGCCCCGGGAGCGGACTTCGCGTCCGGGCTTGCCTTGGAGCAAGCCGTTAATGCGATGGCCAAAAGTAGAAAAAGAATACGCGCGTGCCTAATCATGTTGTCTGTCCTCCGTTTTGTTCAGGAAAAAAGAGACGAATGCCGCTCGTCTCTCGCTACCCATGTCTTGCCT
>JAEZZE010000293.1 GCA_023418755.1 Bacillota bacterium
ACGATACTGTGGGACCGTGCCCTTCAAGTAAAACCAGCGGCCTTCCGCTTCGGGTTTCTGTTCGATGTTGTACGGAAATGCCGAATCGGCGTAGTCCCATCCCAATTGCTTGCCTGTCAATTCCATCTGTTCCCGGTAACGGCGCAGTTGTTCCTGAACTCCCGCAAGATCGATTTCGGATACGATCGAGCCTTGTACAAGCGATATGTAAGCGCTTTGACTCATCGGTTCCACCCCCACGCCCATGATAGCATTTCCCGCTTTCGTTGGCAACGGTTTCGGGAAAGGCGAAGGCCCGCCGTCTATCGCGCAATCGCGCAAGACAGCGGGTCCCTCCGAATTGCCTTTATTACGAAATGGCGGATTCTTCCATGATGACTTTGACGTAGGTTACCGATCGATCTTCCGGTCCTTTGACCGGCAGGCCGACCTCGAGGTGATCGACGATGTAGTCGATATTTTCCTGGGAGATCACTTCTCCGGGCAGCAAAATCGGAATGCCGGGCGGGTACACGTAGATGAACTCGGCAATGATGCGGCCGGCGGATTCCTTGAACGGCACCAGCTCGGTTTCCCCGTAGAAAGCGTCGCGAGGCGTAAGCGCAAGATGAGGAATTTCCGGGATCACGACGACCAACTCGGCGATTTCCTTCGAGACGGCATGGTAGGCGTCCGACAGCTTGCTCAACGCATCGATCAGAATGCCGAGGGAACCTTCGTCGTCTCCGGGCGTGACCAGGCACAAAATATTGTACATATCGCTGAGCTCGACTTCGAGGTTGTAGCGCTCGCGAAGCCAATTTTCCGCGTCGTATCCGGTAATGCCGAGGTGCCGCACATGGATCGTCAGCTTCGTCGGATCGTAATCGTACGTCGCTTCTTCCCCGAGCAGCTCGTCTCCGAAACAGTACAAGCCGGGAATTTCGTTGATCGCATCCCGTCCTTGCCGAGCGAGCCGCAGCGTCCGTTCGGCCAGCTCCCTGCCCCGGATCGCCAGCTGCCTTCTCGCCGTATCGAGAGAGGCGAGAAGCGGGTAGGAAGTCGACGTCGTCGTCAGGAGGCTGAGAATCGTTTGTACGCGCTGAGGATTGACGAGTCCTTTGCGCACGTTCAATATCGAGCTTTGCGTCATGGAGCCGCCGAGCTTGTGGACGCTCGTCGCGGCCATATCGGCTCCGGCCTGCATCGCGGACACCGGAAGCTCGTCCGAGAAGTGGATCAACGCTCCATGCGCTTCGTCCACGAGCACGGGGATATCGTATTCGTGGGCGAGATCGACGATTTCCTTCAAATTCGCGCATACTCCGTAATAGGTCGGATTGATGACGAGCAGGGCGGAAGCGTCGGGATGGCGCTCCAACGCCCGGCGGACGGAACGCGTCGTGACGCCGTGGTCGATGCCGAGATTCGTGTCCCGGGCGGGAGACAGAAAGACGGGCCGGGCGCCGGCGAAGATAATCGCCGACAGAACGGACTTGTGCACGTTGCGCGGCACGATGATCTTGTCCCCGTTGCCGCATACGGACAGGATCATCGTCATGATGGCCGTGCTCGTTCCCTGCACCGAGAAGAACGTCGCGTCCGCGCCGAACGCGTCGGCGGCAAGCTGCTGAGCTTCGAGGATAACGCCGGTCGGCTGATGCAAGTCGTCCAGCGGCGCGATATTGATCAAGTCGATGTCGAGAACGTTTTGTCCGATATATTCGCGATATTCGGGGTCCATTCCCGCGCCCTTCTTATGCCCCGGAATATGGAATTGCACCGGATTTTTCCCCGCATGGGAACGAAGCGCGTCGAATAACGGAGTACGTTGATGATCCAATAGAAGTTCCTGCCTTTCTCGAAACGTGCCGGAGGATATACGCGATCAATTGTCCAAACAAGCATGAGTATAACAATTATGAGTGGGAAATCAACTCTTCCTTTCCAAGGGATAACGTTGTCACCAAAACGTCAACGGTTGCGATTTGGAACTGCGGGGATTTATATGCTACCATCAATAAAAGATAGGTTTCGTTATGTCATCTTATTTTATCGCACAACAAGAGGAGAGAAATGCGAGTGAAAAGCAAACTGGCGATCGTAGGGCTGATGCTCTTTACGATATTCATCGGATTCGGCATCATTATTCCGGTACTTCCCGAGCTCGTGACGGAAGTGAGCGAACAATCCGCGAACTGGCATACGGGAGCGATGCTCGCCATCTACTCTCTGATGTCGTTCCTGCTTAGCCCGCTCTGGGGCGGATTGTCCGAGAGGATCGGCCGGCGTCCGGTCATTATGACGGGGGTGCTCGGCTTTGCGGTCAGCTTCCTGCTGTTCGGCTTGTCCGGGGATCATCTGTGGATGATGTACGCGTCCCGCGTGCTTGGCGGGCTGTTCTCCGGAGCGGTCGTATCCTGCATCGTGGCCTACGTCGCGGATATTACGACGGAGCAGGAACGGACGAAAGGCATGGCCGTCGTCGGCATGAGCATCGGACTCGGATTTACGTTCGGTCCGGGCTTCGGAGGCTTGCTGAGCGAGATTACGCTGCACACGCCGTTCTATGCGGCGTCCGCGCTTTCCCTGATCGTATTCGTCGCGGCCTGGATCGGCCTGTCCGAATCGCTTCCGCCGGAGAAGCGCGCTTCCCGCGGCAGAAGCAAGCGGGTATCGCGTTGGACCGCGTTCCAAGGGTCGCTTAAGTATTTATACGTTCTGGCCTTTTTCGTGACGTTCTCGCTTGCGATTTTGGAAGCGACGCTGCAACTGTATGGCATGGCGAAGTACGGAGTGACTCCGCTTCAGGTCGGCATGGCGTTCTTCTTCTGCGGATTGGCCGGAGCGGCCGTTCAGGGCGGAGTCGTTCGCAGGCGCGTGAAGGTCGGCCAGGAAGGCCGGTATATCGCGCTCGGGCTGCTCATATCCGCGGCCGGATTTTTCCTGCTGCTCACGGCCGCCAACTGGACGATGGCGATTGTGTACCTGTGCGTTTTCGGAATCGGTAACTCGTTGATCAAGCCGTGCGTTACGTCGCTCATCACGCAGAAAACGACGGTCGGACAAGGCGTCGCTTCCGGTCTAAGCTCTTCCATGGACAGCTTGGGACGGATCGTCGGTCCGGCGCTCGGGGCGGCTCTGCTCTGGGCGGCAGACTGGCTGCCGTTCGTCGTATCCGGTATTCTCTCGATCGCCGCGCTCGGGCTGCTCGCCCAATTCCGCAGTCAGGACCGCCGTCAGAAAGCGCATGCCTGATTCTTCGCCGGTTTTTCTCCGATTTACCCTGCTTCAGCCGAAGGCTTGCGCCTTCGGCTTTTTTTTGCTTGAAAATGACTTTCGTCATCCTAACGTTCCCCGGCAAAGTGACTCCATACACCTGCGCGGAATTCGCGGACGCCTTACAATGGCAATCGAGGACGGATATCCGGGCAGGGAGAGGCTTCTTGCGAAGACCGTAGACCGATGGGCGCTCAGCCCCGAGTCCAGGAGAAAGTCCGGTCTGCAGCCGATTCTCGGACCGACGGTTATCCGTTAAGCTGAACAAGGAAAAGACGCAGAAGCGGAAGGGGAACGGAAAGTTGAAAAAGTTAATCGACGGAGCATTTCGCAACAAAGCGGCGATGATCATCATCGTTATTATGGTACTTGCTATGGGGGTGCTAAGCTATACGAAGCTTCCGATGGAATTTCTGCCGGAAGCCGACAATCCGCAAGTGACCGTGTCGGTCATCGGTCCGGGTTACGACGCTTCCGCGATGGATCGGGCGGTTACCGGTCCGATCGAGCAGGCGCTCGCCGGCATCAAGGGAAAGACGAACGCGTTCTCCACTTCGGGAGACGGCTTCTCCCAAGTGAACCTGAATTTCGACTCGAACACGAACATGAAGGAAGCGAAGCTGGAGGTCGAGAAGGCGGTCGCCGCGGTTGCCTTGCCCGATAACGTATCGTCTCCGTACGTCGTTCAGCTCAACACCTCGATGATTCCGATCTCGTTCGTAACGCTTGCCTTCGCGGACGGCGTAAGCGAAGCGGAGAAGGAAGCGACCGAGCAGCGGATCAGAGACGAGTTCACCGCGATCGACGGCGTCGGCAGCGTCATGCTCGCCGGCAAGCCGCAGCCTACGGTCCGCATCGAGCCGGACGCCGCGAAGCTGGCGGAGAAAGGCGTTCCGCTCCAAGCGCTGTACGGAGTGCTGCAAGGACGCACCGCATCCTCCGCGGTCGGGGAGAGCGTGATGGATGGCCGAATCGTCAATCTGAACGTCGTCGCCGACTTGCGGGACATCGATACGCTGAAGCAGCTTCCCGTCGTTCCGGGAGTGAAGCTGGGCGATGTAGCGGACGTAACGCTGGACGATGCGAAGGAAAGCCTGTTCCGCGTTGACGGCAAGGACGCGATCGAGTTCGTCATCTCCAAGGGGGCGAACTCCAACGCGGTCAACGTCGGCAAAGAAGTCGAAAAAGTCATCGACAAATATAACGGGGAAAACGAAGCGGTCGAGCTGAAGGTCGCGATCAGCACGTCGGAGCAAGTCGTTCATTCCGTCAACAGCATGATGAGGGAAGTGCTTCTCGGCGCCTTGTTCGCCACGATCGTCATTCTCGTATTCATGCGCAACGTCCGCGCCACGCTCGTCACGATCGTCTCGATTCCGCTGTCTCTGGCCATGACGCTGTACCTGCTCGATCTGTCCGGCATTACGCTCAACATTTTGACGCTGGGCGGCGTCGCCGTCGCCGTCGGCCGGCTGGTGGACGACAGCATCGTCGTCATCGAGAACATTTTCCGCAGGCTGCAGAAGGAGAAATTCTCGAAGGAGCTCGTCATCGACGCCGCCGCCGAGGTGGCCAGAGCGATTACCGCCTCCACGCTCGCGACGATCGCCGTGTTCCTGCCGATGAGCTTGCTTAGAGGCGCTTTGCAATCGTTCCTGCTGCCGTTCGCGCTGACGATGACCTATTCGCTGCTGTCTTCCCTGGTCGTCGCTCTGACGCTAATACCGCTCATGAGCGCCGGCGTGCTGCGCAACTCCAGCATTAAGGAGCATCAGCCGTCGAAGCGGTTCATACGCCTGCTCGAATGGAATCTGAAACGCAAATGGCTGCCGATCCTCGGGGCGTTCGTTCTGCTCGTCGCTTCTATCGCCACCTATATGACGATGCCGAAGGGAGCGATCGACTCCTCGAACGCGGAAAACGTCAATGTAAGCCTGCAGTACAAACCGGGCACTCCGGCGGAGCAAGTGCTCGAGAACGGCTTGAAGCTGGAAGCCTATCTGCTGAACCGGGACGACGTGGAACTGGTCGGCATGAGCAACGGCAACGATTCCGAAGCGGCCAAGTACGGTTCCGTCGTCTCTCCGACCCTCGTCTCTTATATGATGAAAATGAAAAAGGGAGCGGACGCGGAGAAAGCGATGGAGGAAGTGAAAGCGCAGGCCGCGGGGTACCCCGAGGCGGAGCTGAACGTATCGACGGGCGACTTCATGTCCAGCGGCAGCTCGACGCAGGTCATTATCGACATTACGGGCGGCAATCTCGAAGACATCGCCAAGACGGCCGAAGAAGTCATGGCCAAAGTCGCGCCGATCAAAGATGTGCTTAAAGTCGAGAGCAACCAGCAGGAGAAGAAAACGATTTATACGCTGGAGGTGGCTCCGGCTTCCGCCAAAGCGGGAGAGATCGCCGCGCAGCTACAAGGGATGCTGAACCCGGTTCCCGTCGGTTCCATCGCCTTGGACGGACGGACGATTCCCGTCCTGATCGAGCCGGCGCTGAAGCCGCAATCCGAGAAGGAGCTTTCGTCCCTGGTCGTCATGACCGACGAAGGACCGAAGCCGGTGTCCTCCGTGGCGAAATGGGTCAAGTCGGAGCAGGCGACGACGTTCTATCACAAGGACGGCAAAAGCTATATCCGCGTGTCGGCATCGGTCGAGCCTTCCCGGTTGTCCGCGGTCGGAGCGGAGATCGACAAGCAATTGAAGGACGTCGCGCCTCCGGAAGGCGTCAAGCTGAACGTAGGCGGAGCTTCCGCGGATCAATCCGCCGACATCATGAGCCTGTTCATGATGATGATCGTATCCGTCGGAGTCGTCTATCTGATCATGGTGTTTACGTTCAAGACGATCAAAGCGCCGCTGGCGATCATCAGCTCGATCTTCTTCGTGCCGATCGGGGCCGTGCTGGGACTGATCGTAACCGGCATTACGCCGGACTTTACCGCCATCTTCGGAGTCGTCATGCTGATCGGCATCGTCGTGACGAACGCGATCGTCCTGATCGACCGGGTGAAGATCAACGAGGAGCGCATGACGATCCGCGAAGCGCTGCTCGAGGCGGCCGGCACGCGCATGCGTCCGATTCTGATGACGGCGATCGCCACCGTCGGCGCCATGCTCCCGCTCGTGTTCGGCTCGTCGGAGAGCGGCAGCATCGTCTCCCAGAGCCTGGCCATCGTCGTCATCGGCGGACTCGTCGTGTCGACGCTGCTCACGCTCGTCATCGTGCCTTGCGTCTACGAGCTTCTGTACTTCCGCAAGTCGGCCCGCCAGCGTCGAATCGCAGCGGCGGCGGTCGGCGAAGCGGCGGCACAGTAACTCAAAACGGCATCGCAGACGTCTCCGGGTTTCCGGAAGCGGCAAAACGAAGGGCCTGTCCCCTAAGAAAAAAGCCGTACTGATCATTATCGATGGATGAACGGTCATGGGCATCTATCTCCTTCCGATGATCTCCTGGAGATAGATGCCCACTTTTTTCATCGATAATCTTGTACGTCCCTACTTAGGGGACAGGCCCTTTGCGTATTAGGCCAAAGCCATTCGGTACAGGGGCAGCAGCTTGCGGAACGTCTCTTCGGCGCGCTTCATGAACGCTTCGCCGTCCGCCAGCAGAGGGTCTCCGCGTTGAATGTGGATGCCGCAGGTGAGCTCGGCGGCTTTGACCGTTCTCAGCCGCTCGAACAGCTCCTTCAGTTCGGCGTCCGGCAGCTCTCCGTGAACGAACCCCGTCGGTACCATATGATCCTTCGACCATACGTAATGCGAAGGGATCGATCCGCGCACCGATTGCAGCTCGGCCAGCGCCAGCTCGGCAAATAGATCCTTGCTCGGGCATTCGTATATGACGGCGAACTGGACGAAGACGTGAGTCGACCAGAGACCGATCTGGAAATGGGGATGGGCTTTATACCCTTTCTTGTTGCGGGCGAACGCGACCCAAGAGTCGCTGGGCGGATTGACGGTTCTTCTCGCGTGCTTGGCGACGTGCGTAAACATCTCTTCGCCGCAAGCCTCCGCCAGCAGCGGCGACATTCGCTCCCCGAGCAAATGGAATTTCGGCCTTACCCGGGCGATCAGCGCCTCCATGCGGGCTTCCAGCCCTTCGATCTCGAACACCTCGAAATCCTTATCCTCGAATCCCGTAAACACATTCGTTGCGATTGCGCTCATACCTTAGACTCCTTCAAATAAAAAATAGCGATCTGGGTGCGGTCCCGAAGGCCGAGCTTGCCCAAAATTTCGGAAATGTAATTTTTCACCGTGCCCTCGCTGAGGAACATCGCGCCGGCGATTTCCTTGTTCGACTTGCCGTCGGCGATATGACGGACGATGTCCTGCTCCGCCGGGGTAAGGCCGGCGTCCGTAAGCCGTTTGGCCGCTCCGCCCGCTTCCTCGCGGGAATCCCGCAGGTCCAGCAGGCCGGCCAGCTTGCGGGCGATGTCCGGATGAATCAGATGATTTCCTTCCGCGACGGATTTGATGCCGGAAACGATTCGGGCGGGCGGCACGTTCTTCAGCAAATAGCCGTTGGCGCCGTTGCGAATCGCCTGCACGATGTATTCGTCGTCGTCGAACGTCGTCAGAACGAGCACCGCGGGAGGTTTGTCCAGAGACTTCAGTCTGCGCGTTCCTTCGACGCCGTCGCATACCGGCATGCGGATGTCCATCAGGACGATGTCCGTCTCCGGATGCTCTTGAACGAATCGATAGCCTTCCTCGCCGTTGCCGCACGTGCCGATAACGGTCAGGTCCGGGTCCAGGTCGAGGATGAGCTTAAGGCTCTCCCGAATGAACGGGTCGTCGTCGACGATGATCAATTGAATCATGGCGTATTCCCCTTTTCGTGCGACGGCCGGGCCGGCGAATGCGGAACGATCGTCGACAGAACGAATCGGGGCTCCGTCGCGATGCGCAGCCGTCCGCCGACAAGCGCCAGCCTGTCCTGCATTCCTTTAAGCCCCATGCCGGGCGTGATTCGATCTGGCGGGGTGCCGTTGTTGGAGATGTTCATGGAAACTTGGTCCTCGGAGAAGCGCAGCTCCACCTCGACCGAGGAAGCGCCGCCGTGTCGGACCGCGTTCGTAATCGCTTCCTGCGCGTTCCTATACAGCACGAACTCCAGGCTCGGGTAGAGTTGGAACGGGTTGCCGGCCACCGCGAAATCGACCTCGATGCGCAAATCCCTCGCCGCGTCTTCAATCAGCCGGTGCAGGGCGTACCGCCTGGCGCCGGCGGAGTCGAGGGGCTGCAGCTTGCGAACCGTGTACCGCATATTGTTCATGCTTTCTTCCAACTGTCCGCGCACCTGCTCGATCAGACCCGTCGCCTGGACCGGATTGCGATCCATGAGCTGGAGCGCGGCCTCGGTCATCATTTTCACCCGAATCAGCCGATGGCCCAGATCGTCGTGCAGTTCGGCGGCGATTCGGCCGCGTTCCTGGGCCTGGGCGTAATCTTCCACTTTCCTCGCGTACTCCATCGCGCGCGCCCGCTCCTGCTCCAGCTGCTCCTGGCTGCCCGCCAGCGCTTGCATCGCTTTTTCCAGCCGGTCCGCCTGCCGCTTCTGTATAAAGACGGCCGCGACGAACAGCGCGGCGGCAAGCCATACGACGTTCATCGTCCAGACCG
>JAEZZE010000346.1 GCA_023418755.1 Bacillota bacterium
GAGTAGAGACGCGATGCTGGACGAACACCAGCAACAGGATCTCGACGAGACCCGAGCCCGCGTAAGGAATGCCTTTCGCGAAGGTGCCGGTTCCATGCTCGAATATCGGGAACAGCAGGCCGTAGTCTTTGTGGGGCCAATTGGCGACCATGACGAATTCGCCGAACACGACGATGAATGGAAGCAGAATTCCGGCCGACAGGGCGACGGTACGCAGCCCTCTATAGGCCGCGAAAGCGCTAATCAGCAGGAAAGTTGCGGCGACGACGTATGGAGGCGTAAGCGGCAAATAAGAGGACGTCGTCCACGTCGTCATGTCCTTGATCGTGACTACGGCGGACAGGGTCAGAAGGATCGCGAATAGACCCGAGATCGTCCGGGAGACGGCGGAACCGAATCTTTCGCCGAGATAGGCGAGCGCCGATTGCCGGTTCAACGCCTTGGCCGCACGGGCGACCAGCAGGAAGAACGGGATTAGAAGCAGGAACGTCGCGATGGCCGAGAGCCAGGCGTCCCTGCCGGAGGCGTCGAGCAGCAACGGGATCACGAGCACGTGATTGACTAGTCCGATCGATTGAATGAAAATCAGGCTGATCTGCAGCAGGGAGAAGGATGGGGTTCTCAAAAGGCAGCCTCCTCGCGGGAATAAAACCTCCTTGTCATTGTTTGCCTTACCTGCCTGGAAATATACGAGAACGAGGAGGCGCGGAATGCAAGTCACGTTTCTGGGAACCGGCGATTCCATGGGGACGCCAAGAGTGTATTGCGATTGCGGTGTGTGCGTAGAAGCGAGGGCCGGCGGCTTGAACCGCCGCCTTCGCTCGTCGCTTTTGCTCGAAGAGCGGGGAGAGCGGCCGCTCCTTCTGGATTGCGGCCCGGATTGGCGGGGGCAGATGGAGGCGGCGGGCCGGCGCGGCATCGCGCAAGCGCTGATCACCCATGCCCACTTCGATCATATCGGGGGTCTGACGGAGTGGGCGGATGCCTGCAGATGGACGGAGGAGAGAGGCGAGCTGTATGCGCCGAAGGAAGTCGCGAAGGAAATCGTCGGACGGTTCCCTTGGATCGGCGGCCAATTGTCGATGGTTGCCAACGATGAAGGCATGGACTACGGAGAATGGCGGATTACTCCTTGGCGGGTGAACCACGGAAAGAACGGATACGCCTACGCTTATCGGTTCGAGAGCGGGAAGGACGGGCGAGCTTGGGCGTATTGCTCGGACGCGATCCATCTTGACGCGGAGCAGAAAGCGCCTCTTGGCGGTTTATCGCTGCTCGTGCTGGGAACAAGCTTCGTCGTGGAAAACTATCCGGTCGAAACGCGATCGGTATACGATATGAGAGAAGGTCTGGAGCTTGTGCGGGAAGTCGAGGCGGAACGGGCCGTCTTCACCCATCTGTCCCATGACGTCGACGTTCGGACGGATTACGGTTTACCGGCGAACGTATCGCTTGCGCTAACCGGCATGACCGTATCCGTCTAGTCCCGGCTGCGAATGACCAGCAACAGGCCGCCCGAGATTTCGATCGTTCCGGATTCGGCCTCCAGCACGTTGCTGATGCCCAGCGACCACCCCAGCTTCAGCGTGGCGTCCCGCAGCGGGTAGCGGAACCCGCGGAGCGTGACGCCGGAGACTTCCATCGTTAGCGGCAACAGCGATACATAGGGGAAACGGTCGTCGGCCTCGAGCAGAAGACGGTCGGAGCAGAGCCGGATTTCGTTGTGCTCGTCGACGAGAGTCAAGGTGGCTCCGCGCTCGTGCGCCTGACGCAGCAGGTGTACGTTGCCGAGTCCGTGATCGAACCGCGTTCCCAGCGCCCCAGCGGCGAAGATCCGTTTGAATCCGCGCTTCAGCGCCTCGCGAAGGGCCAGCTCGGTGTCGGTCCAATCCTTGTCGAAGGCGTCGCAGGCAAGCAGTTGCCCGGCTTCGTGCGCGATCTGCCGCATCTCGTCCTCGTTGACGGAATCGAAATCTCCGAGCGCGAGATCGGGCTTCAGTCCGTGCCGGACAAGAAATTCGGCGCCGCGGTCGGCGCCGATCAGGAAGTCTCCGGGAGCCGTTCGGTCCAAAGCCCAACTTCCCAAGCGGCCGCCGGCGAAAATAAATGCGCGTTCGGTAACTGTACGGGACATAGGAGTTCCTCCAACTAATGGTTTTGGAAAGGATTCATTTATTTTAGCATAGACCGTTGCGGAACTGCAGAGCTTGCCGCTACAATGGGTAACGGAGCGTCCGCTTGCTTGAGCGCGCCTCGAATCGGCTGCTTGCGGAGGAGAGTTAAAGTTGGAATTGGACGACGTGTTTCAAATATTCAGTTTGATCGGAACGATCGCGTTCGCGGTTAGCGGCTCCATCGTGGCGATGGAAGAGGATTACGACATCCTGGGCGTATTCGTGCTCGGTCTCGTTACCGCGTTCGGGGGAGGGGTCATCCGGAATTTGCTGATCGGCGTTCCGGTAACGACGCTATGGAGCCAAGGGCTGTTCTTAAAGACGGCGGGCATCTCGATTCTGATCGTGTTCGTGCTGCCGATCGCCTGGATTCATCACTGGAAGCGCAGCGAAGCCTTCTTCGACGCGATCGGGCTGTCGGCTTTCGCGATTCAGGGGGCGCTGTACGCGGTGAAGGCGAATTTGCCGCTCAGCGCGGTCATGGTGGCGGCGATGCTGACCGGTATCGGCGGAGGAATGGTTCGGGACATTATGGCCGGAAGGAAGCCGCTCGTGCTGAGGGACGAAATTTACGCCGTCTGGGCGCTGGCCGCCGGGCTCGTCATCGGGTTGTCGAAGCTGCAGGCGCCCTGGTTCTTGTTCGTTCTTTTCCTGTTCGTCGTTGCGTTTCGCATGCTGTCCGTACATTATAAATGGAAGCTGCCGCGCCGTTCGTTGGGCGCGGCGTCAGGAGGTCCGTCTTTATGAGCTATTCCGTGCTGTTCGTCTGTTTGGGAAATATATGTCGTTCTCCGATGGCGGAGGCGGTTATGCGTCATCTAATCGAGCGGGAGGGATTAAGCGGGCGCGTGACGGTCGATTCGGCCGGCACGGGCGATTGGCATGTCGGCCGTCCGCCTCACGAGGGGACGCGCGGCCTGCTCGACCGCTACGGCATCTCCTATGAAGGGATGAAGGCTCGCCAGCTGTCCGCCCGGGACGGAGGGGACTTCGATCTGATCGTGGCGATGGATACGCAGAACGAGAAGGACATTCGCGCGAGGCTAGGAGCTTCGCCCAGGGCCGAAGTCGTCCGCTTCCTGTCTTTGCTGCCGGAGCGCGGTCTGACGGATGTGCCCGACCCGTACTATACGGGCAACTTCGACGAGGTGTACGAGCTGGTCGAAGAAGGCTGCGAGAGACTGCTTGCCCGGATCGGGGAGAAGCTCCCGCAGCGATGAATCAACCGAACGGCCGAGGCTCCGGTCCCAGGAACGCGGACAGAGCCTCCGGCAGCTCGCGCTGCCAAAATCCCCATTTATGTTCCCCGTCTTTCTCCGAGTAGAGTACTTGAGCCCCTTGATCCCGCAATAGCTTCTCCGCCCGGCGATTCAATTCGACGAAATCGAACGTGCCCCGGTCGGTGGCAAACTCCGTTTCCTGCAAGCCGACGATCATCCATACGCGAAGCCGCTCCAAAGAGGGGGCAGTGCGGAGCTGCTCCATATACACATCGTAGAAAGCGCCGGAGAGCGACAGAATACGGCTGAAGAGATTCGGGTAGGCAAGCGCTAGCGACACCGAAACGGCGCCTCCGAGGGAATCCCCGGCAAGCAGTCGCTGTTCCGGCGTGTCTCTCACGGAATAATTCGATTCCGTCCAGGGGATGAGTTCTTCCGCGAAAAAACGGGTATAAGGAACAAAGCGTTCTCCGTCCGGAACGTATTCCGACGTGCGGACTTTGACGTTGACGTCGACGCCGACGACGATAAAAGGCTCCCAATCTTCCTCTAATATGAGTCTTTGGGCATGGGTGGCGATCCGGCCGAAGTTGAAAAATTCTTCTCCGTCCTGGCAATAGACGACGGGATAGCTCACCCAAGGCTGATAGCCGGGAGGCAAATAGACCCGGACCGTTCGGCTGCCCTCGGGAAGCCATCGGCTGGGGATGTCGTGCTTATGGATCGTTCTCTTGAACAACGGGTTGTCGCTCATGGGGCAACCTCCTTGGCAGGTATGGGATTTGACGGGCATGGGCAAACCAATTGAGGATATGGTCGGCAAATTGTATTATACTGTAATACAACATATAACACCCTGTTATATAAACATAATTAGGAGAAAAGCTTTATAAAATAAGGATTTTACGACTTTTTCTTTGACCAAATCACTTAAACAGGGATATAATAATTCTATAACAGAAAGCCCTCTTCCACAATCAAAGATGAGGTGAACCTAATGAGCAAAGTATCCACGGTAGCTCCGGAGGTTAAATCCGGCGTTCAACCGCACGTAGTCAAGTCCGAAGACGTCAAGCCGTTGCAGGTATTGTCTCTCGACGGCGAAGTGATTAATCCGGAGCACATGCCGCAGCTCTCGGACGAGCAATTAAAAGAAATCATGTACCGCATGGTATTCACGCGCACTTGGGACGACCGCGCCGTCAACCTCGGCCGTCAGGGCCGCTTGGGCTTCTACGCTCCGGTATCCGGACAGGAAGCGACGATGGTCGGAAGCGAATACGCGCTTACGAAAGAAGATTTCGTCTGCCCGGGCTACCGCGATATGCCGCAGCTCGTATGGCACGGTCTGCCGCTCTATCAAGCATTCCTGTATTCCCGCGGCCACCAGCACGGCGGCCAGATTCCCGAAGGCGTGAACGTTCTGATGCCGCAGATCATTATCGGCGCGCAAATCCTTCATGCGACGGGAATCGGCATGGGCTTTAAGCTGAAAGGCGAGAAGCGCGTGGCCATTACGTATACCGGAGACGGCGGCTCTTCCGAAGGCGACTTCTACGAAGGCTTGAACTTCGCCGGCGCTTTCAAATTGCCGGTTATCTATTTCGTGCAAAACAACGGCTACGCGATTACGACTCCGTACGCGAAGCAGACGGGCGCGCAATCGATCGCGCACAAAGCGCTGGCAGCCGGCATCCGCGGCCTTCAGGTCGACGGAATGGACGTGCTGGCGGTTATCTCCTCCGTGCAGGAAGCCGCCGAGATCGCCCGCAACGGCGGCGGCGCGACGCTGATCGAAGGGCTGACTTATCGCTTCCGTCCTCACTCGATGGCGGACGACGCGACGAAGTACCGCACGAAGGAAGAAGAGCAGGAGTGGAGCGAGAAGGATCCGCTCGTTCGCTTCGGCAAGTTTCTGGCGAAAAAGGGCCTGTGGACGGAAGAGGACACGGCTCGCGTGAAGGAAGAAGCTAAAGCCGCCGTAAACGAGCACATCAAGAAGGCGGAGCAAACCGAGAAAATGACGGTTTCCGGCTTGATCGACTCGATGTTCGAACAGACTCCGCCGCATCTCGAAGAGCAGAAGGCGGATTTCCAATAATCGCAATCCATTCAGAACGGCCGCTGTCGGCCTTAACTTAGATGACGGGGGAGTATACAGCATGGCGCAAATGACAATGATTGACGCGATCCGCGACGCGATGCGGGTTGAGCTCGCGCGCGATCCTAGCGTGCTTGTGTTCGGGGAAGACGTCGGCCACGTCGGCGGCGTATTCCGCGCGACGGAAGGGCTGCAGAAGGAATTCGGCGAACAGCGCGTATTCGATACGCCGCTGGCCGAGTCCGCCATCGGCGGACTCGCCGTCGGACTCGGAACGCAGGGCTTCCGTCCGATCGCGGAAATTCAATTCGTAGGCTTCATCTATGAGGCGCTCGACCAGATGTTCGTTCAAGCCGCGCGCATGCGCTACCGCTCGGGCGGACGCTATCACGCGCCGATCGTATTCCGCACGCCGTTCGGCGGCGGCGTCAAGGCAGCCGAGCTGCACACGGATTCGCTGGAAGGGCTCGCGATCCAGACGCCGGGCATCAAAGTCATCGTTCCTTCCAATCCTTACGACGCGAAGGGCCTGCTCATCTCGGCGATTCGCGACAACGACCCGGTCTTTTTCATGGAGCATCTTAATCTGTATCGCGCGTTCCGCGCCGAAGTGCCGGAAGGCGAATATACGGTGCCGATCGGCAAAGCCAACGTCGTCCGAGAGGGCAAGGACATCACGATCATCGCTTACGGCTTGATGGTCCACACGGCCGTGAAGGCGGCGGAAGAGCTCGAGAAGAACGGCGTATCCGCGGAAGTCATCGACTTGCGCACGCTGCTGCCGCTCGATATCGACACGATCGTCGCTTCGATCCAGAAGACGAATCGGGCCATCGTCGTGCAGGAAGCGCAGAAAACTTCCGGAGCGGCGGCGGAAATTATCGCCCAGATCAACGAAAAAGCGATTTTGCACCTGGAGGCTCCGGTGCTGCGCTGCGCGGGTCCGGACACGGTGTACCCGTTCGCGCAGATCGAGGACGCATGGCTGCCGACTCCGGCGCGCATCGTGAAAACCGCCAACCAAGTGCTGCAGTTCTAATCAGATGAATTCGGGGTTAGATGAGGAGGGTTCCAGGTGACGAGATTCGAATATCGGTTCCCGGAACTCGGCGAAGGGATGCACGAAGGCGAAATCGTCAAAGTGCTCATCTCGCCGGGACAGACGGTAACGGACGAAGATATTATTATGGAAGTGCAGAACGACAAAGCGGTCGTGGAAGTCCCGTGTCCGGTCAACGGCAAAGTAATCGAAGTGCTGGCCAAGGACGGACAAGTCATGACGATCGGCGAACTGGTCGCCGTCATCGAAGCGGAAGGCGACGTTCCCGAGCAGGCTCCCGCGGCGGACGGCCATGCGCAGGCTGCCGGCGACAACAGCGCGACCGGCGGCGCGGATATGAAGGGCGAGCCCGCGCAGCAGCCGGCAACGGAAGCGGCTGCGGCACCCGCTCCGGCGGCCGCTGCTCAGCCGCCGTCGAACGCGCTTGTCTTGGCAACGCCTAGCGTGCGCAAGCTGGCGCGCGAGAAGGGCGTCGCGATCGCGGAAGTGTCCGGCAGCGGCAAGAACGGCCGCATCACCCGCGACGACGTGCTCGCATACGCCTCGGGAGGCGCTCCGAAAGCGGCGGCAGAACCTGCGCCGGAAGCTCCGGCGGCGTCCGCCGCGGCTCCGAAAGCGGCATCCGCAGCGAACGGACCGGGCGTCGAAGAGCGCGTGCCGTTCAAGGGCATTCGCAAGGCGATCGCCAACGCCATGGTGAAATCGGTCTATACGGCGCCGCACGTGACGCTGATGGACGAGGTGGACGTATCCGCGCTTGTGGCGCTGCGCGCCAAAGCGAAGCCGGTCGCCGAGAAAAAGGGCGTCAAGTTGACGTATTTGCCGTTCATCGTGAAGGCGCTCGTCGCCGCATGCCGCGAGTTCCCGGCTATGAACGCGATGATCGACGAAGCGGCCAACGAAATCGTGTACAAGAAATATTACAACATCGGCATCGCGACCGATACGGACAACGGCTTGCTCGTTCCGGTCGTGTTCGACGCCGACCGCAAGAATATCTGGACGATCGCGAACGAAATCCGCGATCTGGCGACCCGCGGCCGCGACGGCAAGCTGGGAGCCGGCGAGCTGAAAGGCAGCACGATCTCGATCACGAACATCGGCTCCGCCGGAGGCATGTTCTTCACGCCGGTCATCAACTTCCCGGAAGTCGCGATTCTCGGTACGGGACGCATCTCCGAGAAAGCCGTCGTCAAGAACGGCGAGATCGTCGCCGCTCCGGTCATGGCTCTGTCGCTCAGCTTCGATCACCGTATCATCGACGGCGCAACGGCGCAAAACTTCTTAAATTACATCAAGCAGCTGCTTAACGATCCGGAACTGCTTGTCATGGAGGTGTAATTCATGGTCGTAGGAGATGCTTCCCTAGACATTGATTTGCTCGTTATCGGTGCCGGCCCCGGCGGTTACGTCGCGGCGATCCGCGCCGCTCAATTGGGACAGAAGGTTATCATCGCGGACAAAGGCAAGTTCGGCGGCGTCTGCCTGAACGTCGGCTGTATTCCGTCCAAGGCGCTGATCAACTCGGCGCACCATTACGAGTCGATGCAGAACGCGGCGAGCTACGGCCTGTCCGCGGACAACATCGGCGTCGATTTCGGCAAAGTTCAGGAGTATAAAAACTCCGTCGTGAACAAAATGACGAGCGGCGTGGAAATGCTGCTGAAGGCGAACAAGGTGCAAATGTTTAGCGGCGAGGTCATGTTCATCAACGAGAACGAAGCCCGCTTGTTCAACGATCAGGAAGCGCCGCGCTACCGGTTCAAAAACTGTATTATCGCGACCGGCTCCCGCCCGATCGAGCTGAAGCCGTTCCCGTTCGGCGGACGGATTCTGTCCTCGACAGAGGCGCTGTCTCTGCCGGAGCTGCCGAAGAGCCTCGTCGTCATCGGCGGCGGCTACATCGGCATCGAGCTCGGACAGATGTATTCCAAGTTCGGCACGAAGGTGACCGTGCTCGAGGGCGCGGATACGATTCTTCCGGGCTTCGACAAGGACATGAGCCAGCTCGTCGTGAAGAAGCTTAAGAAGTCCGGCGTCGAAATCGTGAACGGCGCGTTGGCCAAAGGCGCGGAGCAAACCGACAAAGACGTTACGGTAACGTACGAGGTCGGCGGCGAGCAGAAGACGGTTACGGCCGACTATTTGCTCGTGACCGTAGGCCGTCGTCCGAACACGGACGGAGAGCTCGGTCTCGATCTGATCGGCGTGAAGGTCGGCGAGCGGGGCCTGATCGAGGTCGACGAGCAGTGCCGCACGAACATCAAGCATATCTTCGCGATCGGCGACATCGTGCCGGGCGCGGCTCTGGCGCACAAAGCCTCCTACGAAGCGAAAGTGGCCGCGGAAGCGATCGCCGGTTTGCCTTCGAAGGTCGACTATAAGTGCATTCCCGCCGTCGCGTTCTCCGATCCGGAATGCGCTAGCGTCGGCTACACGGAGAAGGAAGCGAAGGAGAAGGGCTATAACGCGAAGGCAAGCAAGTTCCCGTTCGGCGGCAACGGCCGCGCGGTAACGTTGAACGGAGCGGACGGCTTCATGAAGCTCGTTCACGACGCGGACACGGGTCTTGTGCTGGGCGCGCAAATCGCGGGCGTCGAAGCCTCCAACATGATCGCCGAGCTCGGCCTTGCGATCGAGATGGGCGCGACGATCGAGGATATCGCCCTCACGATCCATGCGCACCCGACGCTTGGCGAGATTACGATGGATACGGCGGAGCTCGCCATGGGTCATCCGATCCATACGCTGGCGCCTAAATCCTGATCATCGTCCTAGAAACCTTTATGAAGGCCGAGCGGCATGCCGCCGCTCCGGCCTGCGTGAAGGTTTTCTTTTTGGACGTTTTCCATCCAAAGACAGCCAGAGCGTAATTGCCTGAAGGAAGCATAAAATAGGGAATATACGGTTGAAGGGGCGAACGCGATGAACGAGGAGCCAAGGCCGGTCGGCAGGTCGAGATCGATCATGACGGAGCTTGTGTTTCCGACGGATACGAACCACAACGGCACGATGTTCGGCGGTACGCTGATGAAATATATCGATAAAATTTCGGCGATCGCGGCGATGAGGCATTGCGGCAAAACCGTCGTGACGGCATCGACGGACAGCCTCGACTTCCTGTCGCCGATCCGGATGGGCGAGGCGGTGGAGCTGGAGGCGTTCGTCACGTGGACGCATCGCAGCTCGATGGAGGTATACGTCGTCGTGCGCGCGGAAAACCTGTTTAACGGCGAACGCCGGGTGACTTGCACCGCTTTCTCGACGTTCGTCGCGCTGAACGAAGAAGGCAAACCGATTCCAGTGCCGCCCGTCGCGCCGGAGAACGACGCCGAGAGGAAATTGTACGACAGCGCTCCGGAGCGCTACGAGCAGCGCAGGAAAAGGCGCTCGCAACGCTTCTCCGCGACGGAGTGAACGCGCGGGCGGGGCCGGCGAGTGACAAGTCGGCGAGACGGATGGTACAATAAACAACAAAATCGCTGTCGAGGTGTGTATTCATTGCGCAATTATTTGGATTTGCTTCAAGACGTTCTGGATCACGGGGTTAAGAAAGAAGATCGGACGGGTACCGGAACGCTGTCCGTATTCGGTCGGCAGCTTCGTTTCGATCTGTCGGAGGGTTTTCCTCTCGTGACCACGAAACGAATTCATTTGAAATCGGTCGTTCACGAGCTGCTGTGGTTTCTTAGAGGCGATACGAATATTCGTTATCTGAAAGAGAACGGAGTTCGCATCTGGGACGAATGGGCGGACGAGAACGGGGACCTCGGCCCGGTATACGGCTCGCAATGGCGCGCCTGGGAAACTCCGGACGGCCGCTCGATCGATCAGATCCGGCAGGTGGTGGACGCGATCAAGCGCAATCCCGACTCGCGCCGTCACCTGGTCAGCGCTTGGAACGTGTCCGTTATCGACGAGATGAAGCTGCCGCCGTGCCACTTCGTTTTTCAATTTTACGTTGCCGAAGGCAAGCTAAGCTGCATGCTGACGATGCGTTCGGTCGATACGTTCCTCGGGCTTCCGTTCAACATCGCTTCCTATGCGCTGCTAACCCATATGATCGCCCAGCAGTGCGATCTCGAGGTCGGAGAATTTATCTGGTCGGGCGGAGACGTGCACATTTACAGCAACCATTTGGAGCAAGTAAAGCTACAGCTCGGCCGCGAGCCTCTGCCTCTTCCGAAGCTGAATATTTTGCGCAAGCCGGACTCGATTTTCGACTACGCGTACGAGGATTTCGATTTCGTCGGCTATGAGCATCACCCGGGAATCAAGGCGCCGGTAGCGGTATAAACGCGTTAGAGCAGAGGAGACTTGCGATGACGGTCACATTAATTGCGGCGGTCGCTTCCAACGGGGTAATCGGCCGCAATAACGAACTGCCATGGCGGCTTCCCGCCGACATGGCCTACTTCAAGAATCAAACGATGGGCAAGCCGGTGCTGATGGGGCGCAAGACGTTCGAATCGCTGAGACGGCCGCTGAAGGACCGAACGAACGTCGTGTTGTCGCGGACGCTCAAGGAAGCACCCGAAGGCTGCGAGCTGGTCCGAACGATTCCGGAAGCGTTGGCGAAGTACGGCGGGGAGGATCTAATGGTCATCGGCGGGGCGGAAATCTACCGCGAGACGCTGGAGGCGGCGGACCGTCTGCTGCTGACGGAGCTTTCCGAGCCGTTTGAAGGGGACGCTTTTTTCCCCGAATTCGATCGGGAGAGGTGGCGTCTAGCGTCCCGCGAGGAAGGCGTTTTGGACGAAAGAAACGCTATACCGCACTTTTTTTGCGTATATGAGAGGGTCGGCAACAAATAATGCAAACAATGCGCCGGATAATCCATTGTGAGGAAAAGCTTCGTTTGTTAGGATGATCTATCATCGACAGACAAATGCTGCAAAGAGACGAAACTCACAAAGATACCGACGGATATGGAGGTTTGCACGATGTCGACACCTACGGGATTTATGGAATATAAGCGCGAGCTCCCGGGCGACCGCGATCCGCTTGCGCGTATTCAGGATTGGAACGAATTTCACCGGATGTTGTCCGAGGAGCAGCTCCGCACGCAGGGCGCTCGCTGCATGGATTGCGGAACTCCTTACTGCCATACGGGCTTCGAGCTGGCGGGGAACGCTTCGGGCTGTCCGATCAACAATCTGATACCGGAGTGGAACAGCCTTGTTTACCGGGGGCTTTGGAAAGAGGCTTACGAACGTCTGTCGAAAACGAACAATTTCCCGGAGTTTACCGGCCGCGTCTGTCCGGCGCCGTGCGAAGGCTCGTGTACGGTCGGCCTGATCGGTGAACCGGTGACGATCAAGACGATCGAACAGGCGATAATCGACAAGGCGTTCGAGGAAGGCTGGGTCGTTCCGCAGCCGCCGAAGACGCGTACCGGGAAGAAAGTCGCCGTCGTCGGTTCCGGACCGGCGGGGCTAGCGGCCGCCGCTCAATTGAACAAGGCCGGTCATGTCGTCACCGTGTACGAGCGCGCGGATCGCGCAGGCGGGCTGCTGACGTACGGGATTCCGACGATGAAGCTGGAGAAGCACATCGTGCAGCGGAGAATCGAACTGTTGGCCGAGGAAGGGATCTGCTTCGTCGTTAATACGGAGATTGGCAAGGACATCTCCGCGGCGGAGCTGACGGAGCGGTTCGATGCGGTCGTTCTGTGCGGAGGCGCTACGAAGGCGCGTGCGATCGGAAACATGGAAGGACACGACCTGAGGGGCATCTACCCGGCGATGGAGTATTTGAACAGCACGATTAAGAGCTATCTCGACAACGGCTTGCAGGATGGAACGTACATTTCCGGGAAAGACAAAAACGTCATCGTCATCGGCGGCGGGGACACGGGAACGGACTGCGTCGCTACGGCGCTGCGCCACGGTTGCGCCAGCGTCACGCAGTTCGGCACGCATGCGAAAGCGCCGCTCGAACGCGACCCGGTCAATAACCCGTGGCCGGAGTATCCGAACGTGTACACGCTGGATTATGCTCACGAGGAAGCGAAGGCTCTGTACGGAGAAGATCCTCGCGCGTTCTCCGTGCTGACGAAGAAATTCGCGAGCGACGGCAGCGGTAACGTCAAAGAACTGCACACCGTGCAAATCCGCCGTTACGTGGACGAGCAAGGCCGGAAAGTCTACGAGGAAATTCCCGGCACCGAGAAGGTATGGCCGGCGGATCTCGTTCTCGTCGCCGTCGGCTTCGAAGGACCGGAGCGCACGTTGATCGACCAGCTCGGCCTGGAGACGGACCGCCGTTCGAACGTCAAGGCGCCGTACGGCAAATATGCGACGAACGTGGACAAAGTGTTCGCCGCCGGGGATATGAGGCGCGGACAGAGCCTGATCGTCTGGGCGATCAACGAAGGCCGCGAGGCGGCTCGCGAAGTCGATCGTTTCTTGATGGGAAGCACGTTGCTCCCGTAACGAATATCGGGTATCGTATAGAGGTCGTTCCCGTTTTCGGGGAGCGGCCTCTTTTTCACGGATACGACGGGGAGGAAACGGCAATGATTCGCTACGGAGACGAGATGTGGTCCGAACTGCGCTTCACGGGTTTTCAGTACCGGGCGGAACGCAGGGACGGGCAATGGATCGACGTCGCCTTGCGGCCGGAGACGGCGGAAGGGACGCCGCTGCCGGAGGAATTGGACGACTTTGAGATTATCGCGGTATGTACCCATGACGGCCATCCGATCCAGCTCGTGACGCAGGACGGGGGCGTCGATTGCGAATATCAGCTTACGGCATGGGAACAAGAGCAGATCAACGCTTTTATTCGCACCGAAGCGGTCAATCGGGCGATTGTCGAAGCGGCGTCGGCGAGCGGAGATTGACGGCGGACGGACTCGAACGGGGGCGATATCGCCCGTAATTCGTCCGGAATTGGTACCGAAGACAGGGCTTCCCCCAAATCTTTCCTCTATGATACACTTGTGACTGGCGAGGATCGATTCAGGCGAGGGGAGGCTTCCTATGGAAAGCGCGGCTTTGTTGTCGCCTACGGATATCCATACGATTCGCAGATACGTGCAGACCAAGTACGCGCCGCTACCGGACGGACGCCGCGCCGAGATTGTCGCCGACGCGATTCGCCGGGCGCTCGCGCGAAGAATGCCGAACGTGCCGGACGATTTGAAGCGCCGAATGATCGATCAATTGATTAGCCGCTGTCTCGTAGGGGAGAAACGGGATATTCGGCCCGACGACGTGCTTGATCTGTTCGCGGAGCTCGGACAGGACGACGAACGATTCGCGGATCGTCTGCTGGAACCGATTTTGGAGTGGGCAAACGCGCGAACGCAGAGAAGATGGAGTCCGGAGCAGCTGTCTACCCGGCTTGAGCGCCGCAGAGGGCATGTCGCGGCGGCGGAGCCGGTTGCCGGAGGCGAATTGCCGGAGGAACGCTCGCTAGTCCGGAATCGCTGGTACGAGGCAGCTTGGGCGGCCATGCGCGGTTTGGCCAAACCTGCGCCCGCCCTCGTGTTGGCGTCCATCCTGGCGCTAGGGACGGCAGGAACGCTGATCGCGCTGAACGGGGAGCGTTCCGAGCCGGTATCGCAAACTTCCGAGGCGGCGCCTTCCGCGATTGTGGAAGCTCCGGCACCTGTTCCCGACGCGGGTATGCCGGAAGCGCTCAAATATACAGACGTCGACGAGCCGGCTCTCCTTGATTATTTGAATAGCAGGGATTCTTTGCTTGCGGAAGAGCCCTATTTCGGAACGATTATGGCAACCGCCCGCGAGTACGATCTTCACCCGCACCTGCTGTTCGCCATCACGGGCCAGGAGCAAGGCTTCGTGCCCAGGACGTCCAAGCAGGCGCGGAAGATCGCGAACAATCCCTTTAACGTAGGACATAGCTGGATGGAATACAATACGGATATCGTCAATTCCGCGGGTATCGCCGCCAGGCTTCTCGTCAAACTAGGCGATAGCCGTCCGGAAGACCAGGATCCGTTCGAATGGTTTAATCTTACTTATGCCGAGGACCCGCTTTGGTCGGTAGGCGTTCGCAAAATTTTCGATAAACTGAACGGCTTAAGCGAAGAAAGAGGGGCAGCCCGTTAGGGAGCGGCTCCGGCGGAATAGAAGCGGGGCTGTCCCGGAGGTCGTGTTACGACCTTCCCGGGACAGCCCCGTTTCGATGAGGGAAAGGCAACTTAGCCCGATTCCCTCATCAGATTATCGTCCAAATACTGGTGGATGGCAGGCGGAACCTGAGGCAGCTCCGAAAGAGTAAGCATCGCTCCCTGCGGCTTGGCGTCGATCGGAATGACATTGTACGCCCACTCGGCTTCCTGCTTCAAATAGACGGCGTTAATGCCGCAGCGGAGAGCCGGCAGCACGTCGGTTCTGACCGAGTTGCCGATCATCCACGTCTTGTCCCGATCGAAATTTCCGCCGGATAAAATCTGTTCCAGCGCATCCGTGTTCTTATGCCGCCGGATGTAAATCCGGTCCTCGAAGTAGCGTTCCAGCCCCATGCTTTCTATTTTACGCAATTGGATCGTTGGCTCTCCGCCGGTATAGAGATGAAGCTCATGGCCTCTCGAGGCGAGCGAATCTAGCGTTTCGTTCATCATCGGATAGGGCTCGATCTCCAGCTCGTAGACGCTGTTGCCGAGCTTCCACAGCTGCTCTTCCTCCAGAACCGATCTTGTCCGCCCGGTGACGGTCAGAAAGAACTGATACGTATCGATCATCGATTGGGGAAAACGCTCGCTCTTGAATCCGAGCGCTTGCACGCCGGCAATATCGATCTCCGTCTGTTTGGCCGCGATCTCTTCGCGGCCGATGCCCGCGGATCCAAACCATTCGGTCATCCGGTCGGCAAAGCGGTCCAGAATGGCATGAAAATACTTGTTGCAGTATACCAGCGTATCGTCTAAGTCGAATAAAATATGTTGGTTCATCGCATACCGATCTCCTTAAATCCTTTAAAATCCGTTTTTCTCATTATGGCTTGCGGGGAAAGGTTTGTAAATGAGCGAATAGAGGAAAACTACGAATAGCCCATCCAGACGATCGAAGGGAGGGGGGTGAGAGACGATGGCCAAAAAAATGTCCCGCAGCTCGAACGAGCCGATGAAGCCATCCGGAGTAAAGGAGCACAAGGAAGATCCGGAACTCAGGAAAATGATGCGGTTCCCGCCCAGCTTGAACGGAATCAACAAAAACCTGCCCTGATCAAGCCGGGAAGGAAGCATCTTGCATGCGTCAAGCGTATTTGAGAATCTTCTCCGCCAAGTCGCGCTTAATCAAGCGAATGCGCTGCCGGACGTAGAAGTCGTAGCTGCCCCCGCTGAGCTCGCGGGGGCTCATCGTGTTGCCCGTGTCGTTATCGATGATGACGAGCTTACCGTCGTCGTAAAATTTGAAGGTCAAGTCTCTAGACGGTCTGGCGCCTCTCGGAGGCTCCAAGTAACGGAGATGTTCGCAGTTCACCATCCATTATCCCACCTTGGAAACAGTATAGGGAACGTTTGTTCCTGTATCCATTATAGCAAACATTTGTTCGTATGGCAAGGGATGGGATTATGCCGTACACTAGATAAATCAAGGATCGAAGGGATAGGACAGCCATGATCGTAATTTCTGGATTGACTCGCACGATACCCGACGGAAAAACGATACTTAAAGACGTGGACGCGAGGCTGGAGCCCGGAACGTTCATCGCCGTCGTCGGCTCGAGCGGCAGCGGCAAATCTGCGTTGCTGAGAGCGCTTGCTCTGAAGGAAGTATGGACTGCAGGGGAGTACAAAATAGACGGAACGGATTTGATGGAAGCCGGATTCCTGGCTAAGATGCGCTTTAAGCGGCAAATCGCGTATTTAGAGCAGAAGCCGATTCTGTACGAGAAAAAAACGGCGCTCAAAAACGTGCTGATCGGAGCTTCGGAGCAGACGCCGCTGTGGCGCAGAATAACCGGCATGGTCCGCAGCGACGACTATATGGGCGCGATGGACATGCTGGAGCATGTCGGTTTGATGGACCGGGCGAAGCAGATCGTCGAGCGGATGAGCGGCGGCGAACGGCAGCGGATCGCGATTGCGCGGGCGCTCGTGCACGGAGCGCGGCTCGTTCTGGCGGACGAGCCTGTCTCCGGACTGGATCCTCATACGTCCGAGGAGATGATGGCCACGCTCAAGAAGCTTTGCAAGGAAAAAGGAACAACGATCGTAGCCGCCTTGCACCGGGTGGAACTGGCGGAAAAGTTCGCGGACTCCATTTGGGGCATGCAGGACGGACGTTTGGTCATGACGGCGAGAGGCCGGCGCCTGACGGCGGCGGAGAAGCTGCGGCTTACCTAGCAGGCGAGCCGTTCCCCCGAGTTGTCGGCGCCGGCTGGTTTCGGTCGGCGAAAGGCCGCGTTTAAGTCGACGGATCAGGCTTGCCGTCGGCTTCCGCTCCGCCGGACAACTCGTGGAGCGAAGAGATCTTGCCGTGAGGATGCTGATTCTGCTTGCGGCTTTTCCAGGCGCTTGCCCGACGACGTTTGGAAGTGGTCATGCCGTTCCCGCCTTTCGTTCGTGTGGTGGTACATGAGTTATCGTGGCGTACGCGGCCGGAGGTTATTCACGGGTTTGATCTTCCGGCAAGAAAGGAGCAGACCGATGACGACCAACAACGCGCCTGCGACGGTCTATCCGTTGCTGTCGCTCAATATTGGCAAGGTCCAGACC
>JAEZZE010000348.1 GCA_023418755.1 Bacillota bacterium
CGCGGCTCCCGCCCGAAGGTCGGTCGCTTCGACGGTCGTGCCGTACAGCTGCGGCACTCCCCGAATGAAGGCGTTGTTCAGGTCGACCCTGATATCGGCTCCCATGCGGCACAATTCGTCCACGTGCTTGAATCGGCCCTCGAACACGGTCTCCTTCAGCACGCTGACTCCGTCGGCCAACGCCAGCAGCGTCATGACCTGGGCCTGCATGTCGGTCGGAAACGCCGGGTAAGGCGAGGTGACGACTCTGTCAACGGCCGTAGGCCGTTTGATAGCGCCGACTCTCATTATATCATTGCCTGCCTCGATTTGAACACCGGCGCGGCGGAGAACGTGAACGAGAGAGGTCAAATGTCCCGGGTTCGTATTTTCAAGCGTCACTTCTCCCCGAGTCGCCGCCGTAGCTACCATGACGGTTCCGGTGACGATCCGGTCCGGAATGACTTCGAATTCGCAGCCGTGCAGGGAATCGACCCCGTCGATCGCGATCGTGTCCGTTCCTGCCCCGCTCACCTGCGCGCCCATTCCGTTAAGAAACTGCTGCAAATCCTGAATTTCCGGCTCCCTGGCCGCGCCGATAATCGTCGTACGGCCGCGGGCCAGCACGGCCGCCATCATGATGTTTTCCGTCGCGCCGACGCTGGGGAAATCCAGACTGATCTCGGCGCCCTGCAGCCGGCGGGCCGAGCAAACGATTCGGCTGCCCTTCTCTTCGATTCTCGCTCCCAGCGCAGCCAAGCCGCGCAAATGCAAATCGATCTTTCTTTCGCCGATCGCGCATCCCCCAGGCTGATAGAGCTGAGCTTCTCCGAATCTTGCAAGAAGCGGCCCCATCAAAAACACCGAGGAACGCATTTTGCGCATCAGCGTCTCCGGAATGTGCGAGGATGTCGCGACTGCCGTTTCGACCGTCACCACCGTATCCTGATGCCGGGCTTTACACCCGAGATCCCGCAAGATGTCCAGCATGACCTCGATATCGAGCAGCCGGGGCACGTTGCGGATCGTCACTTCTCCTTCCGCGAGCAAACTGGCGGCCAAAATCGGCAAAGCGGCATTTTTGGCTCCATGGATACGGATGGTGCCCGAAAGCGGGTTCCCGCCTTCAATCACCAAATTGTCCAAGGGATTCACCTCCGGGTTACCGCTCACCCATCATGAGAACCTCTGGCATCAGCGATATTCCGTAAGTTTCTTCGATGATTTGCTGCACTTTTCCGATGAGGGTGAGGACGTCCTCGGCCGTAGCGCCTCCGTGGTTAACGATAAAGTTGGCATGCACTTGGGATATTTCCGCGGCTCCCTGGCGAAGTCCCTTCAGCCCGGCCGCCTCGATCAGCCTAGCCGCATGATCGTTCGGCGGATTGCGAAAGACGCTGCCCGCGCAAGCCATCTGCAGCGGTTGGGTGCGGCGCCGGCGATCCTTGTACGTCGCCATCGCCGCCGCGATCTCCTTGCGGTCTCCTCTCGCCAAACGAAATACCGCCCGGGTGACAATGCCCCGACGCTCCTGCAAAATGGAATGGCGGTAGGAGAATTTCATCTCCGCGTTCCCGAGCACTTCCCTGCTTCCGTCTTCCCACACGATGCTGGCCGACTGTAAGATGCGTGAAATGTCCGACCCGTGAGCTCCGGCATTCATATAAACGGCGCCGCCCACCGACCCTGGAATGCCTCCCGCGTATTCCAGTCCGGTGAGTCCTTCTTTGCCGGCCATGACCGACAGCTTGATGAAGGAATACGATCCGCCGGCGATTACCGTCTCGCCGTCGAACCTCACTTCGTCGAATCCGTCTCCCAGCTTGATGACCGCCCCCCGGACGCCTTTGTCGGACACCAGCGTATTGGACCCGCGTCCCAGCGCGCTCCATGGAACTCCATGGGCCGCGCATAGACGCAGGGCTGCTTCGAGCTCCTCTTCGCTCTCGGGAACGATCAGCACGTCCGCGGGTCCGCCGATCTTCCAGGTCGTATGCCCGGACAGCGATTCGTTCACCCGAACCCGGGCGATTCCCGCCCGCTCCAGCTCGGCAACCAATTGCTGCATGGTCCATCCTCCTTTCGGGTCCTTCGGGGCTGCGCGTCGCCGCCGCGCCTCGCCTGCCGGTCAGATATTCACGATCACGCTGTATCTTATGACGGCTGGGCAGTGGTGGTGACAAACGCCCAATTGCGCGCCCTTTCGAAGGACGATTCTCTTATCTTTCGCGCCGTAATCTCGCGATTTGGTCATAAATAATAGACGCCGACTCCGGCATGCCGAGTCCTCGGGACGCGGCGGACATCCGCTCTCGCCGCGTCCGGTCGCCCATTATGGCCGCAATGCTCCCGAACAGCGTCTCCCCGCTCAGCTCCCGCTCGAGAATCATGTCCGCCGCTCCGGCGTTCATCAAACTCCGGGCGTTCGCTTCCTGGTGGTTGTTCGTGACGTTCGGAGACGGAACGAGCAGCGACGGCAGCCCGAGCGAGGTCACTTCCGCGAGGAAGGACGCTCCGGCGCGGCCGACGTACAGGGAAGCCGCCGCCAGCACCTCGGGCATGTTGCCGATATACGGCAGCACCTTGACGCGGCCCGAAGCCGCGTGCGAACTGCCGGCTACGGCGCTCTCGGTCTCCCGGTAGAACCTCTCGCCGGTCACGAACACGAAGCGCGAGTCCGGCAGCTTCCCGAGCATCGGAAGCATGCGGACGAACGCTTCGTTCAGCGCCCGGGCTCCTCCGCTGCCGCCGACGATCAGCGCGAACGGCGTTCCCGGCGCGAAGCCCAGCGACGCGAAGCCGGCGCGGCCGTCCGCCTTCAGCACGCGCGTCGCGCACGGATTGCCCGCGTAGACGACGTTCGGACATTTGGCGAAATGCGGCTCCGATTCCTTAAAGCTTACCGCGACTCCGTCGACGTAACGGCTTAGAAACTTGTTGGTCAGACCCGGCAGCACGTTCTGCTCGTGGATGATCGTCGGAATGCCCAGCTTGGACGCGGCGTAGACGACCGGTCCGCAGACGTAGCCGCCGGTACCGACGACAACGTCCGGCTTAAACTTCCTCAGCAGTTCCTTGGAACGAGACACGCCCTTCAGAAACCGCATGACGGTCTTCACGTTCTCCAGCGACAGCGAACGCTTGAAGCCGGTGATCGTTATATTTTCGAAAGCGATGCCCTGTTCCGGGACGATCCGGCCTTCCAATCCGCGGCTAGTGCCGATATAGAGCAGCTCCGAGCCCGGCTCTCGCTCCGAAATTTCGCGGCCTATGGCCACCGCGGGATAAATATGGCCCCCGGTACCTCCTCCGGTCAACACGACACGCATGGAATTCACCTCGAATAACGGGATAAATTAAGCAAAATGCCGAGCGCCGTCAATAGTAGCGTCAGCGACGAGCCTCCGTAGCTGACGAGCGGCAGCGTAACTCCGGTAATCGGGAGCATGCCGATGACGACGCCGATATTGATGAGCACCTGGACGGCGAAAATGCCGACGATGCCCGTCGCAAGCAGGCTGCCGAACGGATCGGTCAGCGTAATGGCCGTTCTCATGCCTCTCCAGATCAGCAGCAGAAACAGCAAAATCAGCAGCGAGCCCCCGATGAAGCCGAGCTCCTCGGCCAAGATGGAAAAAATAAAGTCCGTCTGCGGTTCCGGCAAATAGTTGTATTTCTGCCGGCTCATTCCGAGCCCCAGTCCGACCAGACCGCCCGGCCCGATCGCGTACAGCGACTGAATCGACTGATAGCCCGCTCCCTGCGGATCCTGCCACGGATCGAGAAACGCGGTTATCCTCTGCAGCCGGTAAGGCGCCGCCAGGATCAGCCCGACCAGGCCGGCCACGCCGATCATGCCGAGACCCGCCAGATGAGACAGCCTCGCTCCGGCTACGTAGATGGCCAGCAGCGCGGCCCCGATCATCACGGTGCCCGTTCCGAGATCGGGCTGAAGCATAATGAGCGCGAAGGCCGCCCCCAGAATGCCGAGAGGCGGCAGCAAACCTTTCGTGAAGTCGGTGATCTGATTTTGCCGCTCGGAGAGCAGCTTGGCAATGAACAGAATCATCGCCAGCTTCATGAATTCGGACGGCTGGATGCCCAGCGAGCCGATGCCCAGCCAGCTTCGCGCGCCTCCGCGCACGACGCCGACTCCCGGCACGAGCACGATGACGAGCAGCCCGAAGCAGACGAGCAGAGCGGGCACCGCCCACTTGCGCCAGAACGTATAGTCCACGTTCATCGTCACGAACATCGAGGCGATTCCCAGCACCGCGAAGATAAGCTGCCTTTTGACATAGTAATACGAGTCCCCGTAGTCGTGAAAAGCCGCTACGGCGCTGGCGCTGTACACCATCACGACGCCGATGGCCAGTATGCCTAGCGTTGCGGCGATCATCCATACGTCCGGAACGGAGCGGGATTTGGCCATGAACCGACACCTCGCGTAAAGTAAGTTGGGGACGAGCCCCCTCTTACAACGTATGCGCCGATTGCTTAAAAATGCGGCCTCGAACTTCGTAGGACGGGAACATGTCCCAACTTGCGCAAGCCGGGGACAGGAGCACGATGTCTCCCGGCCCGGCCATGGCGGCGGCTTCCCGTACGGCTGCTCGGAGCGTCTGCTCGGCGTCCTCTACAGGTTCGACGATTTTCACGTCCGTTAAACCGGCCAGCTCCGCGACGCGCGCGAGCTTCTCTCTCGTTTCGCCAAGCGACGCCAGTCCTTTCACCCGATCGCGGAAAATCGGCAGCAGCTCCATATAGTCGGAGCCTCGGTCCAGTCCTCCGGCGATCAGAATCAGCGGCGAAGGAAGCGACAGGATCGACATCGTCGTCGCCATCGGATTCGTCGCTTTCGAATCGTTGTAGAACTTCACGCCTCCGATCGTACCGATGTACTCGAGACGGTGCTCGACGCCGCGGAACTCGCGCAGCGGCTCGGCCAGGAGCTCCGGATCCGCACCGGCGGACAGCGCAATGGCGATCGCCGCCAGCGCGTTCGCCGCGTTGTGGCGACCGGGAATGCCGAGCTCGGCCACGCGAATAATGCGTCTCTCCGCGCCGCTGCCATCCCGGCTAACGATCCACCGGTCGTCGTCCGAGTCGGCGCTCGCAGCTCCGTCCTCTTCCTCCGACGGGCGAACGTCCGCGTAAGGAGGCTCGATCATGACTCCGACCTCCAACTTTCTCGTCACCGAGAACGGAAAGGCGCGGCCCTTGAACGAAGCCGCCAGGCGGCGGCACGTTTCGTCATCCTCGTTGTAGATGGCGACGTCGTCCGAGGTTTGGTTCTCGAACAATTTCGCCTTCGACGCGACATAATCCTCCATCGAGCCATGATAGTCGAGATGCGTTTCGACCACGTTCAGAAGACAGGCGATGCGCGGACGGAAATCGGTCGTTCCCTTCAATTGGAAGCTGCTTAGCTCGGCCACCAGCCAGCCGTCGGGGGACGCTTCGAGCGACGCCTCGCTAAGCGGACGCCCGATATTGCCGGCGATGAGCGGCTTTAAGCCGGCGGCTTCGAGCAGCACGCCCGTCATCGTCGTCGTCGTCGTCTTCCCGTTGGAGCCGGTAATGCCGACGATCGGCGCCGCGGACAGTTGTCCCGCCACCTCCACCTCGCTGACCACTTCGACGCCGAGACGGAGCGCTTCGACGACCGGAGGCGCGGTGTAAGGAATGCCGGGATTTTTGACGAGCAGCGCCGTCTTCTCGGTCACGAGCCCGTCCGGATGACGGCCGCACACAACAGAAATGCCCAAAGCCGCCAATTCGTCGGCTTCGGGGCATTGATCCCGTTCCTTCTTGTCGTTGACGACGACGTCCGCGCCGACGCCGTGAAACAATTTGGCGGCGGCCACGCCGCTTCTTGCCAGTCCGAGGACGACGACGTGCCGTCCGCGGTAATTAGTCAGCTGCATCATTCGCGTTAAAACTCCTTTAGCTCGCTTTGAACAATAGCAATCCGGCGCCGGCCAGCAACAGCCCGACGAACCAGAAGGTCGTCACGACGCGCCACTCCGACCAGCCCGACAGCTCGAAATGGTGATGGATCGGGCTCATCTTGAACACCCGCTTGCCGCGCGTCTTGAACGACGCGACCTGGATAATGACGGAGAGCATCTCGAGCACGAACACTCCGCCGATGACGACGAGCAGCAGCTCGGTTTTCGTCAATATCGCGACCGCGGCGATGCCTCCGCCCAAGCCCAGCGATCCGGTATCTCCCATGAAGATTTTGGCGGGATGCGCGTTATAGACGAGAAATCCGAGCACCGCGCCGACGACGGCCGCGCTGAACACCGCCGAATGAGGCTGGGAGGCCTCCACCGCGACGACGGCGAACGCTCCGAATGCCAGGGCGCTTGTCCCGGCCAGCAAGCCGTCGAGCCCGTCGGTGAAGTTGACGGCGTTAGTGGCGCCCAGAAACATGACGACTACCAATAAATAGTATGCCCAACCAAGGTCGAATGACCAGTCCGTGCCGGGAACGCCGATAGCGGTGCTATGGTTCATGTCGATCAGAATCCAACAAAAGATGGCGGAAAACAAGAGCTGGCCGAACAGTTTCTGCTTCGCGGTCAAGCCGAGCGACCGCTTAAAAGCGATTTTGATATAGTCGTCCAGAAAACCGATCAGGCCGAAGCCCAGGCAACCCACGATCAGCGCCCAATATTGCGGACCGCGGTCGGCGAACCGGAGGAACGCGATCGTAAGCGCGACAAGAATGATAATGCCGCCCATCGTCGGCGTGCCGGACTTCTTCAGATGGGACTCGGGTCCGTCGGTGCGAACCTGCTGGCCGAATTTCAGTCTGCGCAAAAGCGGGATGAACAGGGGACCGATCAATACCGCCAGCACGAAGGATACGCCTAACGTCCACAATACCGATGTGTAGTCCATCCCGTCACTCCCCGCCTCCTCTCTGCAGCGTCGTTACGATTTGTTCCATTTTCATACCCCTCGATGCTTTGACGAGCACCAGATCGTCCGGAGACAGTTCGGCGAGCAGCAGCGCTCCAAGAGCTGTCTTATCTTCGAAATGGCGAAGGTCATCTTGTTCGTATTTCGTTCTCGCTTCCTCGTACGCTTGCTTGGACAGAGGTCCGTACAGCAGCACGCGATCCGCCTTCGAACGGTCCAAATACCGCCCGATGCCGCCGTGCAGCTCCAGTTCGCCCTCGCCCAGTTCCAGCATGTCGCCGAGCACGATCCATTTGCGGCGATAGCCTTCCAGCTCCGCTACCAGATCGATCGCCGCCCTGACCGAAGTCGGGCTGGCGTTGTAGGCGTCGTTGAAAATGGCCGCCCCGTTCCAGGCGGAGCTGCGCTCGATCCGCATGCCGGTCAGCTTCGTCTGCTTCAGGCCGGCGCCGATGACGTCCGGCGACAGGCCGAACGCCCTTCCCACCGCGATAGCCGCCAGCGCGTTCACCGCGTTGTGGCGCCCCGGAATCGGCAGCTCGAACGCCTCCTCGACGTCGCCCGACGCCGTAAAACGCGTGCCCTCCGCGGCCACGCGAACGTAACGCGCGACCCAATCGTTGCCCGCGTTCTCCCCGAACGCGACAAGCTTCGTTCCCGGCGCAAGCGGCCGCTCGGCGAGCGCTTCGGCGATCAACGGTTCGTCGCCGCAATAGACGAGCGTGCCGTCCGGCTTCAGCCCTTCGGCGATTTCCAGCTTCGCCTTGGCGATGTTGCGACGCGAGCCGAGCTGCAGAAGATGGGATTCCCCGATGTTCGTAATGACCGCGATGTCCGGACGGGCCAGCCGGGAGAGCAGGGAAATTTCCCCGAAGCCGCTCATCCCCATCTCCAGCACGAGCGCTTCCGTCTCCGCGGGCGCGCTCAGAATCGTAAGCGGCAACCCGATATGATTATTGTAATTGCCTTCGGTTTTATGTACAAGAAACGATGTCGCGAGCACGGACGAGATCAGATCCTTGGTCGTCGTCTTGCCGTTGCTGCCGGTCACCGCCACCGTTTTCGCGGCGCCCAATCGCTCGCTCAGGTACGCCGCCGCCAGGCGCTGCAGCGCCTCCAGCGTGTCCCCCACGAGAATGAGCGGAATGTCCAAGCCCTCCGGCCGCGGAACCGAAGCGTCCCACAGCGAGGCCGTCGCGCCCGCATCCCTGGCCGCCCGGATATAATCGTGCCCGTCGAACCGCTCTCCCCTTAACGGGACGAACAGCTGACCCGGACCGATGCTGCGCGTGTCGGTCGATACGCCGCTAAGGCGCAGTTCCTCTCCTCCGGCCGTATCGCCGCCGATGCCCAGCGCGCCGATCCAATCGGCCGTTTCCCGAACCGTTGCCTCCATCACCGCATTCGACTCCTTATCGCTTCTTTCGCCACAAGGCGATCGTCGAAATCGTGCGTTTCCCGTCCGATGATCTGGTACGTCTCATGGCCTTTCCCCGCAATCAATACTACATCGCCGGGGCCTGCCCGATCAACCGCTTTTTCGATCGCCGACCGCCTATTCGGTTCCAGCTCGTAGCGGTCGGGCGATACGCCCGCTTCCTTCAGCCCCGCTTCTATGTCCTTCAGGATGCGCTCCGGATTCTCGGTGCGCGGATTGTCGCTCGTCGCGATGATCTCGTCGGCCAGCTCGGCCGCGATCCGTCCCATGATCGGGCGCTTCCCGGCGTCGCGGTCGCCCCCGCAGCCGAACACGCAGATGATCTTGCCGGCGGCAAGCTCCTTCACCGTGTTCAACACGTTCTCGAGCCCGTCCGGCGTATGGGCGTAATCGACGATGACGGCGTAAGGCTGGCCGGCGTCGACCGGCTCCACGCGCCCGGGAACGCCCGGAATCCCCTCCAGGCTGGAGATCGCCCCTTCGAGGGCGATGCCCTCGCAGAGCGCGGCGCCCAGAGCGGCAAGCGCGTTATACACATTAAACTTGCCGACGAGCCGCAAGCCGACCCGGCGGCTGCCGAAAGGGGATTCCAGCCGGAAGGACGTGCCCCCGGCCGTAATCCTGACATCGGATGCGCGCAGGTCGGCCTCGTTCTCGATGCCGTAGGTCAGCACCTCGGCGGAGGTCAGCTTGGCGAACCGTTCCGAGGCTTCGTCGTCGGCGTTCAGCACGGCGAATTTGCGCTCCCGGGGATCGTCGGAATACGCGTTGCCGAGCCGCGCGAAAAACAGGCCCTTGGCCGCTTCGTACGCCTCCATCGTGACGTGGTAGTCGAGATGGTCCTGCGTCAGGTTGGTGAAGATCGCCGTCCGGAAATCGCAGCCTTTCACGCGACCCTGATGAAGAGCATGCGAGGACACCTCCATGACGCAGCGCTCCGTCCCCGCTTCGACCATGTCGCGCATAATCGTCTGCAAGCGGAGAACGTCCGGCGTCGTCCCCGACATCGGAAAGCTTTGCCCCCCGTAACGGGTTTCGATCGTGCCGATGACGCCGGCGGAGACGCCCGCGTCCGCCCAAATTCTCTCGACCAAATAAGTGGTCGTCGTCTTGCCGTTCGTCCCCGTCACGCCGACCGGCTTCAGTCTATGGGAAGGTCTGCCGTAATAATAGTCGGCGACGATCGCCAGCGCGTTCCGGGTGTCCGGCACGACGAGTTGCGGCGCAGGGAGCGGCAGCTCGCGGGAGACGACGAGCGCCGCCGCTCCCTGCGCCAGCGCCTGCTCCGCGTAATCGTGTCCGTCCACCGTATGTCCGGGCAGGCAGAAAAAAAGGCAGCCCGACCGTACTTGGCGGGAATCGGTCTCCAGGCTCCGAACGCCGACCGAGCCGTCGCCTACGATCCGGGCAAGCAGCAATTGTTGAGAGAGTTCGAGAAGATTCATCGTATAACGGCCTCCTGACGATCTGAAATGGCGTACTGCATCTGAAACAACGTACAATCATTATGTTCTAACGCGCGCCCTTCATTCAAGAGGATGAGCAAAGTTTAATCCCCCGCGCCAAGATAGATGCGGATAACCGAGCCCTGCTGGACCCTCGCTCCCGCCGCCGGCGCTTGGCGTACGACCGTGGATCCGCTGCCGGAAGCCGACAGCTGGAAGTTGGAATTCATGTCCTCGTAAATATCGGTCACCGTCTTGCCTACGAGATTCGGCACGGTGACGGTGCGGGGCTCCCCGTACTTGTATTCCTTCTCCACCTGCTTGCTGCGCGGCTGCACGCCCAGGTAAGGCAAGGCGTCGGCCATAATGTTGCGTACGATCGGAGCGGCGACCACGCCGCCGAACTGGATGCCTTGCGGATTGTCGACGGCGACGTAGACGATGAGCTGAGGATCGTCGGCGGGAGCGAAGCCGATGAACGAGACGATATGCTCGTTTTTGGAATAGCGCCCGTTCACGACTTTCTGCGCGGTTCCCGTCTTGCCGCCGACGCGATACCCGTTCAGGAAAGCCTTCGCTCCCGTCCCCTGCGCGACGACTTTCTCCAGCGCGTCCCGCACCTTCTCGGAAGTCTCTTCCGAGATGACCTGCCGGACGAGCTGAGGCTCCGTCTCCTCGAGGATGATGCCGGTTTCCGGCTGGATCCACGATTTGGAGACGAACGGCTTGAACAGCTTGCCGCCGTTGATCGCCGCCGATACCGCCGTAATCTGCTGGATCGGCGTTACCGATACGCCCTGCCCGAACGAAGTCGTGGCGAGCTCGACCGGACCGACTTGCTTGAGCTTGAACAGGATTCCGTTTTCTTCCCCTTGCAGGTCGATCCCGGTTTTTTTGCCGAAACCGAAATTCTGAATGTACGAGAACAGCTTCTCCTTGCCCAGTCGGTTGCCCAGCGTCACGAAGCCGGGGTTGCAGGAGTTCTCCACCACTTCGAGGAACGTCTGGCTGCCGTGGCCGCCCGACTTCCAGCATCTCAGCTTCGCGCCGGCCACGTCGATATAGCCCGGATCGTAGAAGCGCTCATGCTCCAGATCGACCTTCTTTTCCTCGAGGGCGGCGGCCAGCGTGATGATCTTGAAGGTGGAACCCGGCTCGTAGGTCATCCAGATCGGCAGATTGCGGTTGTATACTTCCGAAGAAACCTCCTGGTATTTGTCCGGCTCGAACGTCGGCCGGCTCCCCATCGCGTAAATCTCCCCCGTATTCGGATTCATCGCGATGGCGATGACCCCGTCCGGCTGGTACTGCAGCACCGCCTGATCCAGCTCGCGCTCGACGACCGACTGAATCGTCTGGTCGATCGTCAACTGCAGAGTCAGCCCGTCCTGAGGCGGCACGTATTGGTCGGAAGACTGCGGCATTTTGCGGCCCGCGGCGTCGGACAAATAGGATACGCTTCCTCTTAGCCCCGTCAACCGCTGATCGTATTTCAGCTCCAGCCCCGTCAAGCCTTGGTTGTAGCTGCCCGTAAAGCCGAGCACGTGCGAGGCCAGGTTCCCGTATGGATAGTAACGTTTGTTGTCCTCGGTCACGACGATGCCGGGCAGTCCGAGATTGCGGATCTCCTGGGCCTTCTCCATCGTCATTTTCCTTCCGCCGGGCTTCAATTCCACGCTCGACGCCCGCTTGGACAGCTTATCGAACAGCGCTTCCTCGGTCATGCCGAGCGGTCCGGCCAGTTGCCTCGCCGTGGCTCGCTTGTCCTTGATCTGTACCGGAATCGCGTAAATCGTCGGAGAACTGACGTTATAGGCTAGCCGATTACCGTTGCGGTCCACGATCTCGCCGCGCTTCGCCTCGAACGGAATGTTCCGCCTCCAGGAGTCTTCGGCCTTTTTCGTAATCTCGTCGCCGATCCACAATTGCACGTAGCCGAGTCTGATCACGAGCGCCGCAAAGGCGAACACCGCGAACACTAGCGCGATATAGAGCCTTTTGCGGACCGTCACCTGCGATATTTTTTTCAAGAGAAAACCCCCTTACCCGGGAACGTCTGCAAGGCTATCGCCTTGTTCCAGACTATTCCGCGGACAAGAGGGTTAGAACAAGCCCTCGTCAGTCGGAGCCGGTTTCGTCGTCCGCCGTCCCATCGTCCGCCGGGGAGCCGTCGTCCGCGTCCGTCTCCGCATCCGATGAGTCGGTTTGATCCTGCGGGGCAAGCTTCAAGTGCAGCGTCCAGCGGTCGTCTTCCTTGACCGCCTTCTGCGAGACGACGTATCCCTCGCCTTCGACCTTGACGGTCACCTGCAGCAGCGAGCACATCTCCAGCGCGTCGCGCAGCGACAAGCCGGCCAAATCGGGAACGTTGCCCGGTTTCGTGTCCGTCAGCAAGTAGATTCTCTGGGTGGCCGGCATAACGCTGCCGCCCTTCGGGAGCTGCTGCAGCACCTTCTCTCCCTTGCCCAGCACGCCGTACGGGAAGTTGCTTTGCGTCAGCCGGTCGCGCGCCTGGGCGACCGTCATTCCCGTCACGTCCGGCACGTTCGCCGTCAGCACCGTCTTCTTATCGTCGGCTTTCGACGTCGCGTCCGCGGAAGCCTCCGCCTCCGTCGCGTCCAGCTTCGGTTCAACCCCGAGCTTTTGCAGCGACTTGATCATGATTTCCTTGAAAATCGGACCGGCGATCGCGCCGCCGCCGGCATTGTCTACCTGAGGCTCGTCGACGACGATGTACAGCACGACCTTCGGATTCTCGACCGGCGCGTAGCCGATAAAGGAAACGACGTATTTGTTTTTGGCGTATCCGCCGGCTTGGCCGCTCGAAACCTTCTGCGCCGTACCCGTCTTGCCGGCGATCCGGTAGCCCGGCGTATAGGCGCTCCGTCCCGTCCCGTCTTTCAGGTCGCTGCCCACCTGCTCCAAATACAACCCGCCTTGACGCGATGTCTCCGGAGAGCTGACCTGACGCACGAGCTTCGGCTCCGTGACGACCTTCTCGCCCGTAT
>JAEZZE010000366.1 GCA_023418755.1 Bacillota bacterium
GAGTAGACGTGCCCGGAGCGGAACAAGTCGGGATTGCCGGAGGATTTCGTCCGATATTGGATCGTCGCCGCCCTGTCGCTTCCCGGCTTGCGCTGAACGAAAGCGCTCCAATCCGACATGGAGACCGCGTTTCCGTTATCCGTCATGCCGCCGAGCTTGATACCTCCGACGTCCGCATCGGACAGCGCCCGGTTAAACGTCAGCTCCACCGTATTTTTGTCGATCGCGACCGCGCTTAACAAGCTGGCCTGCTCGATCGGATTGGCAACGCCGCCGAAGCGCCAGTTGGTCGACGCGTCCATTACGTTGCCCGCCAGATCGGGAATTCCGCTCACCGCCAGCGTATAGTACGTCGCGTCCCGCTGCGGCGTCGTCTTCAACGTCACGGTCCTTCCGTCGCCGTCCAGCGTGGCCTGGAGGACGGCGAGACCTTTGTCGATCGTGTAATGATAAGTCAGCGCCGCATGCTGCGGGTCGATTTTCTCGCTGAATTTCACCGAGATCAGCGCCGTCGTCACGTCGATTTTCACTTCCGCGACTTTCGGCTTCGTATTATCGTTGCTTCCCGTCAGGAACAGATCGCCGCGCGTATCCATCACGTTGCCCGCGAGATCTTTCACGTTCCGCACCGTCAGTTGATAGTTCCTGCCGTCCGCCTGGTCCGAAGTCGTAAACGTGACTTTGCGGCTATCCTGGGAGAGCTTGACGCCGGTAATCCGAAGTCCTCCGTTAAGTTGATAGTTGGCGGCGGCCGTCGCCGACTTCTGCTCTACCGGCTCGGAGAATGTCAGCTCGTAAGTCTTGTGGGCCACCTTGACCGGCTGCGAGACGATCTCCGGCTTCGTCGTATCCTCCTGCGCGGACATATAGCTCCATGTCGCTCCGTCGATCGTTACCGTATGCAGCACGCCGCCCAACTGCCGATCGGTCCACAGCACGATGGACATCCCGTCCTGGGCGACCGTCGCTTGCAGCACGTTGCGCGTATTGCCGTAGACGTCCTTGACGGCGAATCTGCTCTTGTCGATCGTCTTGTCGCCGGGATCCGCCCACTGGAACAGTTGAATTTTGACCGATTGGTTCGTCAGTTGCTCTACGGAGCGCACGAACAACGGTTTGACGTGCATCTCCTCGTAGATTTCGTAGGCCGCCTCTACCAGCAAGCCGCGCGTCGCGTCTACCGTGTAGTCGCTAAGCTGCGGAATGAGCTTGCGATCGAGCGCCAGGCCTACCGCGCCTCTCGCCCACGCGGACACTCGGCCCGTTACCGGCGTTGAGCTCGGGCCGCTCAAGCCGTAGCTTCTGGTCAAAATGACGGCAAGCTGCTCCACCGTCACGTTGCTCGTCGGCGAGAACGTTCTGGCTTTCGTGCCGTTCATCAGCCCTGCCCGCGTGACGGCCTCGATCTCGTTAAACGACCAGCGCGTCTTCAATACGTCGTTGTAGCTGGGAGTCGCGCGGCCCGCCGGCAGCTCAAGCAGCCGATACAGCACCGCGGCTAGCTGTTCCCGCGACATCGAGTCGTACAGGCGGGAGCTTCCGTCCGAGAAACCGGTAAAGATGTTGTTTTGCCTGAGCTCCTCGAACTTCTGCTCCGTCGACAGGTTCGGGGCTCCCCAAGCGGTCCAAGGAACGCCTAGCGCCAGCAGCAACGCGAGCATTCCCGTTACGATTTTTCTCATCCCGCTACCTCCTCTTATCCGCCGCCCGCTCGGATTAGGCCGATCGGGTCGCGGCGGTATAGGATATAACGCGAGTTAGATACGTTTTGTTTCTATTATGAGAAAATATTTAACATTTAGATACGTTAAGTAACAGCTTGTCCCATACAGCTGAACCCATTAAAGCTTGGATTCCGATAATTTGTTTAGGTAGACAGCAGCTCCGGCGGTAATGGTCTCTACGTTAACTCGCAATGACCCTTCATGGGAGAATCCGCTTTTGGGAATCGCTAAGCCGTATATTTCCTTGTCGGAATCGTTCGAGCGAATAGGCATGGCTTCGGTGAGTCTGTCTTTGCTCGATGTTCCTTCATATCCTCGAACAGAGAGGGCAAGCCGGTTTGTTCGATATCCTTGAGGGTTTTTATTGATCGTTAGTTCGGAGTCCAGTACCAAAATATAGACCTCGAGATCATCCGTGAATTTCATTTCTTGTCCGCCGTAAAGCCAGAACAACTTATCTTTAGTTGGAAGGAGTTTACGGTTAGGATCTTTAGGGTCGTTCCAATCAATGGCGATCAGGCTGTTTACACGACCTTGAACAGAACCGTTAGGAGCCGAAACGGTTAGATTGGATACTTTCCAGGATTGTATGCCGAACCTGGGATTGGTGTTTTTCGGACCATTAAAAATTTCTTCCGCAACCGTAAAAAGATTGGTTTTGTGCCAATACAATTCGGCGGAGGCAACGGCATACTTATCGACCGACAGCGTTTTACCCTCTTTTACGGACAAAACGCGTTCGATAACCGTAATTGCCTGCGCGCGAGTTGTCGTACCCTCCGGCGAAATCACGCCCGGTGCCGTACCGGAAATAATGCCGTTCTTTGCAGCCATGTACATCCACTGCTTGTCTTCGACATCTGTGATCCCAAGCGCCCGAACCGCGACTTTGGACATTTCCTCGCGAGTCATCGGTTTTGTCCAATCCGCATCCTCAAAGTCTCCGGATTTATAGATACCCGCCGTTTCGGCAGCGTTAACATACGGCGTATACCAACTACCGGATGTAGAACCGACCTCCAGATCCAGGGCGGATACCGTCATTTTTACGAATTCGGCTCTGGTAACCTTGTTGTTGGGGAGGAAGTTCCCATCAGGGAAGCCCTCGACGTATCCCCGCTTGACTGCCTGAATAATACCGGGTTTTGCCCAGTGGCCCGCAATGTCTTTGAATGCCTGCACGGCCTGATCGATCTCGCCTTTTACCGCATCGTCGCCTGATTCGATTGCGGTATCGTCGATGAGGGCTGCTTTTGCAGCCTGCGGCTCAATCGACGCTTGCGCAGATAGTAGAGTTATTGCCGCTATGCCGGCCCAAAATGTTTTTTTCATAATTCCTCCCTTTCGAGATGCCCCCATTCATCGAATTTTGGATTCCGGGACGTAGAGGCGAGGCGGGACAGGGACCTAAGCCCTCGAAAACCAATTCGGCAAGCGACGGCGCGGAGCGTCGACTTTCCTGCCGTTCGCCAGCCGAAGCCATGTCGAGAAGCCCGGTTCCCCTTCGCGAAGCCGGATGACGCGCGCCCCTCGCCGGTAAAGCCATCGCCCGTAGGTGTTATAGCCGGTTGCTCTCCCGTAGCATAGCCGGATGCCGCGCAGCTCGCCGATGTAATCGTTGATATGATCATGGCCGCAAAATACGCCCATCGTCCCTTCGGTCTCGACCAGAGCGGCAAATAGCCCCGAGTTGATCCGCGGAGCGTGCACCTTTTCGTAACGGCGGCCTCTGCAGACGCCGGCATCCCATATCTCGCGGTATTCCGGCAGCGGGATGTGCTGGAACAGCAGCGCCGGAACGGGAATGCCCCCGTTGTTCATCCGCAGCGCGTCCGCTTGCTCGCGGTACCAAGCGATCTGATTCGCGCGAACCCAGTCGTAGCCGTCCACGCCCGGAAGCTCCGAGTAAGCGCCGCTGTCGAGAAAGTAGAGCGCCGCTCCCGTTCGATCCTTCGCATCCTCTATTCTCGCGACAAAGTTGCCGACTCCGGAAATATCGTCCGGACCCGGCTCCGCAATCGTTCCCTCCAGCTCCAGTTGAACGTTCATAAGTTGTTCCCGCGAAACGGTCCCTTCGCTGTCATGATTGCCGAAGATAGCCGCCCACGGAATGCCGCTGCGAATGGCGACTGACAACGCCTCGCGGTAAGCCCGAACCGGATCGGCGCACCGCAGGCTGTCGATTACGTCGCCGGTCAGCACGACCAGATCCGGACGTTCTTCCTCCAAAATCCGTTCCATCAACGCACGGGTGAGCGTATCCTTCCTCCCCCCGTCCGTCCAATGCAGATCCGTGAATTGAACGATCGTGAACGTTCCGTCCGAGCGGAATTTCAAGTTTCGCCCCATGCGTCCAACCTCGCAATCGCATCTACTCTCTTAACGCATCATAGAGCTTGCTCGACATATTCGAGCTCGCGCCGGCCGTCTTCGACTGAATCGCTTTTCTCGCCTTTCGGAGCTCTTCCTTTAACCGCCCGTTTTCCGACAACAACGATTCCGCGTCCCGCTCGGCCGGCTCGGCGACAGGTTCGCCGAGTCGTTCTCCGTTGGCGTAATAGCTTTCCCGTTCGTAATTGCGAAAAGCGATCTCAAACTCCGGTACGCCAAGCGAGCGAACGTGGCGGTCGATGCATGCCGCGGCGAGGTCCCGTACGGCCGCTCCACGGTCGAACCAGGCCACTTCGACGAACGGATACGAAGGAACGATCTCTCCTCCGAATATGGCGGTTGTATGCAAACATTCCAACAAAAAATAATCCTCGGGGCACCGGCACACGACAGCCAGCTCCTCGACAAGAGGGCCGCTGATCGTGCGAACTTGCTCCGGCGTTATGCCCCGGAACAACAAATGAGGCATGCTCCGTGCACTCCTTCTTTTAAGAGGTCGTTCCAGACAATTTCTCGATTCCAAACAATTTCCGCAAATAAGGTGTTAGAAAAATGCCGCTTGGGTCCATTTCCGCGCGGAGTTCTAGGAATCTGTCCCACATGGGGTAAGCTTTTCGCAGCTCGGCGGCCTGCAAGGAGTGGAGTTTGCCCCAGTGCGGCCTCCCCCCGTACCGAAGGAAGATCCGCTCCATATCGGCAAAATACCGTTCATGTGGCATCCCACGGTACATATGAACGGCAATATAGGCGGAATCCCTGCCGTAAGCGGGGCTCAGCCAGATCTGATCGCCCTTGGCGAAACGGCACTCGATCGGAAAATGGACGCGGTACTCTTCGCGGGCCATCCGCTCTCTCATTTCCCGGATGACGGGTTCCATCGCCTCGATCGGTAGATTGTACTCCATTTCGTTAAAACGAACAAGCCGTTTCGTCGCATACACCCGATGGCTATGCTCGATTTTACTTCCGGTCGGCACGGCGGCGGCGCAGAGCCGGCTTACCGGCGCGCTCATCCGCGGCATCCAGCGGCACAGTCCCGACAAAGCGCCGAACACGACGTTCTCCAGCACGACATCGGTCAAATATTCGGAAATTTTGTCCGGAGTTGCCGGATCCTCCGTCTCGTTCATCATTTTAAGCTGGCAAGGCTCCGCGTACGGGAACCAGTAAAATTCGAAATTCCGGTGTTCGCGGGCCAGCTCGTCCAATCGGCCCAGACAGTCGGACAGCGGCACGCGCGCGCTCTCGTACTTTAATTTATACGAAGGCCGCAGCCGCAACGTCACTTGGACGATCACGCCGAGGGACCCAAGCGAAACCTGCAGAGCCCTGAACAGCTCGGGGTGCGTCCTCTCCGTCACGTCCAGCACCTCTCCGGTTCCGGTCACGACGGTCAAACCGATCACTTGGGTCGAAAGATTCCCGAAAGCCAGGCCGGTTCCGTGCGTGCCGGTGCTGATGGCACCGGCAATCGATTGAACGTCGATGTCTCCGAGATTTTCCTGCGCCAATCCCTCTGAATGAAGCAGCTCCCCGAGCATGCGCAGCTTCGTACCGGCCCATACCGTCGCCGTGCAGGCTTCTCTATCCACATGCAAGACGCCCTGCATCCGATCGAGCGAGACGAAGACGTCGTCCGAGGCGGCGATCGCCGCGAACGAATGGCCCGAGCCGAGCACGCGCAGCGTTCTCCCTTCCTTGCGGCACAATTCGACGGCTTCCGCAACTTCTTCGATATGCAGGGGATACAGAACCGTTCGCGGGGTCGCGCTTACGATCCTCGACCAATTCCGCCACTTGCGTCCGCTCTTTATCATAAGAAGTTTTCCCCCATGCCCCTATAGGTCGCAAAACGGTCGACGACGGCTCCCTCCGAGACGACGTACATGGAATCGAATCTTTCGCACAACTCTCCCGCTTTCGCGTGACGGAAAAACACGGGATCGCCGAGCGCGAGCTCCGTCTCCGGATTTCCCCTCCGGCGAAGCGGCGTCTGCACTTCCCCCGCTCCTTCCAACGGCAGCAATTCGAGTCCTTCCGGCAAAAAAGGCATCGGGAGCTTCGTTCTCTCCGCCGCTCCGGAAGCGACGTAGCCTCCCCCCATGCAGGCGACGATGTCCGGGCGCGGCTTCCTGACGACTTCTACGGCGAAGCCGGCAGCCGGAGCATAGCGAAAATCACGGTAATAATCGAACAGTCCCGGCGAATAGAAGCCCGATCCCGCCGTCAGCTCCGTGACGACTTCTTCTTCTCGGGAGCTGGCCAAGCTGCCGGTACCTCCCGCGTTCACGAGCTTCGGCTCCGCTCCCAGCGAACGAAGGCGTTCCGCGATCTCCTTTCTGCGCCGCGCCACCTCGCGAACCGAACGCCTTTTTAACAGTCGGACCAATCCGTTTTTGAACGCGGCTCCCGGGACTCGGTCCCCGACTCCGGCGATCTGCGCCTCGTATCCCATCATGCCTTCGAGCCATACCCATTCGGACCGGACGATCCGCTCCGCGACCGGACGCACGCTATCCCATTCGCTCAGCGGAGAGCGCCATACGCCGAAGCGCAGACCCGGATAGTCGGTCGACATATCGATCTCGAGGCACAGCGGAACGCGCACTCCGCGCGCCCGGGCGATCTGTTCGATTCTTTCCGCGTGTTCGAGACAATCCGTCATGAAGACGATTCGGCGCCCTTCGCCGATCAGATCGACCAAACGCCGGATCCCCGAACTCTCCCATGTCGGATAGCCGAGCAGCAGATTGTCGAACCCTTTTCCCGCCAGAAAACAAGCTTCCGACGCCGAGTAGCACATTATGCCCTCGAACCGGTCGTCCGCGCGGAGGATGTAGCGAAGCGCTTCCACGGAACGGATCGACTTGCTGGCGATCCGGATTTTTTTGCTTCCGGCCGCGTCGGCGATATGGCGAATATTAAGATCCAGCAAATCCCGGTCCAAATAAGCGAACGGCATCGGGATATTCGCGAACGCTTG
>JAEZZE010000411.1 GCA_023418755.1 Bacillota bacterium
CGTGACGACCGCGCCCGGAGCCAGATGCCACGAACCGACGCTGCCGTAAGCCAATTTCTCCGCCGTCACCGTTCTGTCCGCAAGCTTCTCCCCGGTTACCGCATCGTCGGCCAATATGTCCGAAACGACCGCTCCGGCAGACAAATGCGAAGCGCCCACGCTGCCGTAAGCCAGTTTGGCGGCCGTTACCGCGCCGTCCGTCAGCTTCCGGTCCGTTACGCTCCCTTCGGCCAGCAGATCCGATGTGATCGCCCCTACGGCCACTTGCCAGGAGCCCACGCTGCCATAAGCCAGCTTTTCGGTCGTCACCGCGCCGTCGAGCAGCTTATCGGACGTCACCGCACCATCGGCCAATATTTCCGTAGTGATCGAATCGGGCGACAGATGCGACGTTCCGACGCTGTCGTAGGCCAGCTTATCGGAGGTTACCGAACCTCCCGCCAGCTTGTCGGCGGTCACGCTCTCGATCGCCAGAATGTCTTCCGTCACCGAGCCCTTCGCCAATTGCTCGGTCCCTACGCTGCCATTGGCCAGCTTGTCGGTCGTCACCGAGCCCCGAAGCAGCTTCTCCTTCGTGACGCTGCCGTCCGCCAAAATCGCCGCCGTCGCCGCGCCGGGCGCGAGCTGCTTCGTCCCGACCGCGCCTTCGGCCAGCTTCTCCGGCGTAATCGCTCCGTTCCTTAGCTTATCGGAAGTCACGCAGCCCTCCGCCAGCGTGCGCTCGACCACGGCCCCTTCCGCCAGCTGCTCCGCCCCGACCGCGCCGTCCGCCAACTGCTCCGAAGTAATCGTCGAGCCGAGAAGCTTATCGGCCGTCACGCTGCCGGCGGACAGCTTCTCGCCGGTCACGCTCCCGTCCGCCAGCTTCGCGCTCGTGATCGAGCCGTCCGCCAGCTTCTCCTCCGTAATCGTCCGTTCCTTGATATGGATGGAACTGACGGCGTTCGGCTCCAGCCTCTCCGCGTCGATGCGCCTTTCCCCGTTCTTGGCCAGATCCAGCAAGTCGGGAGCGAGGTGGGAGATGGACACCGTGCCTTTGCGAAGATGGATGCCGTGCACCGTCTCCGGCTTCAGATGCTTGCCGCCGACGCTTTCGATCTGCAGATGCTCCGCGCCGACGCTAAGCTGGGCCAGCTTCTTGGACGTCACGCTGCCTTCGGCCAATTTATTCGCCGTAACGGCGCCTTTGTCGATCGCCGCTTCCCGCACGCTGCCGGGCGCCAGGTGGCGTTCGTTCACCGCTCCGGCGCCAATATGCGGAGATTCCACCGAATTTGGCTTCAAATGCGCCGACGAGACCGACTGCTCTCCGATATGCTGCTCCCGGACCGCGCCCGGCGCGATTTTGTCTCCTTCCACGCTGCCGGGCGCGAGCTTGCCCGGGCCTACGATGCCGTCGTTCAGATGGAATTCGCGAACGCTTTTTTCGGCCAGGTGAACCCCAAGCACGGCTTGCTCCGCCAGATGGCGGCCTTCCACCGAGCTCGCGCCCAGATGCCGCGGCATAACCGAGCCGTCCGAAAGTTTATCCGCCGTGACCGCTCCGTTCTCCAAGCCTGCCGAGGAAACCGCTCCTTCGCTTAAATGCTGCCGCTTGACGGCCTTCGATTTTAAATGCTTCGAGGAGACGGAGGCTTCGGCCAAGGCGCGTCCGGTCACGGCCCCGTCCTGCAAGGCCTTGTCGAATACCGCGTTCTCGGTCAGCTTGTCGGAATTCACGCTGCCGTCCGCCAGTTTGGCCGAGGTCACCGCCAAATCCGCCAGCTTATCCGTAGCCACGCACTCCGGAGACAGCTTCAGCGAGGTAATCAAATGGTCGGTCAGGTGGTGGGAAAATACGGAGCGAATGCCGAGCTGGCGCTCGCCGACCGCCCCCGGAGCGATATTTTTCTCCGTTACCGCCTCGATCTGGAGCGAGGCCGTGCCGACCGAGCCGTTGGCAAGATGGACCGCCTCTACCGTTCCGGCGCGAATATGCCTGCCCTCGACCGAATCCGCGGCCAGCGCTCCGCCGGGCACGGATTCCTCGCCGAAATGATACGGCTTCAGAACGCCCGACGCCAGTCGGTCCGACGTCACGCTGTCCGCGGCCAGATGCTCCGACTTGACGGAAGAAGCCGACAGATGGCGGCTGCCCACCGCGTTTCCCGCCAATTTGGAGGAGGTGACCGCGCCTTCGGCGAGCTGAAGCGTTTCGATCGCGCCCTCCAAGACGTGCGCGGATTGAATCGAGTCTTTCGCGAGCTGGCTTGCGCCGACCGCGCCGTCCGCGAGATGAACCCTGCTGACGGATTGGCCGGCCAGGTGACGGCCGTTGACCGAATCGTCCGCGAGATGGCGATCGTCCACCGTTCCGTCGGCCAGCTTGTCGGCCGAGATGCTTCCTTTGGCGATATGCCGCGTTTGCACGGCTTCGTCCCCGAGCTTCGCCGAAACGATGCTCTGGTCCGCTATTTTCGTCGACGTAATGGCCTGATCGACGACCTTCAACGTCGTGACCGACTGACTGGCCAGCTTCGAGGACGTAATCGATCCGTCCTGGAGATGCTTGGTACTAACGGCTTCGTCGGCGAGATGATCGGACTTTACCGATCCAGACCGTAGATGATCGGACTGAACGGCGCCGATTGCGAGCTTGCTTCCGGCGACCGATCTTTCCGCCAATTCCCTTGTCCCTACGGCTCCGTCCCCGAGATGCTCCGCCGCGACGGCCCGCGGAGCCAAGTGCTTTCCCTGCAGCACGCCCAGCGCCACGTGGTCCGCCACGATAAGCCCTTCGGTCAAGTGCGGAGACTCTACCGCCCCGCGCGCTATCTTCTCCTTCGTCACCGCTCCGTCGCGCAGCTTCGAGGTCGTTACGGATCCTTCGGCCAGCTTCGAGGTATCCACGATTTCGTTCGCGAGATTTTCGCTGCGAATCGCGCCGCTGCGGATTTTTTCGGACGTGATACTCTGATCCTGCAGCAGCTCCGAAGTGATGACGGATACGTGCAAATGTTTGGACTGGATCGATCCCTCGGCGATTTTGTCCGAGCTGATCGTTCTGTCCGCCAGCTTCTCCGACGAGACGCTTCCATCGCGAAGCTTTTCGCCGGTGATCGAACGATCGCGGATTTTCTGGCCGGAGATCGAATTTTTGGCCAGATGGTCCCCGACGATCGATTCCGAGGCCAGCTTCGAAGTCGTTACCGAACCGTCCGCCAGCTTAATGGCCGTCACGGAGAAATCCGCCAACGAACCGGATTGGACGGAATCGGCGGCCAGGTGCACGTCTTTCACCGCGAACGGAGCCAGCTTCTCCCCGGTAATCGCTTCGTCGGCGATATCGTCGGTATAGACGATAGGCGCCGGGCGCGCCGGCATCCTTTTTTCCTCGAGCTTGGCTTGTCGCGTCTCCCTTTCCGCGACCTCCTCCTCGTCCGGCTTTTCCGGCGAACCGTTCCCCCCCGGCGCCGCTCCGTTCAGCATCGCCTCCAGCTCATCCGCGGACTTCGCGCTTTCCGCGCTCAGCGATTCGACGATCGTTACGATTTCGGGCTGCAGGACCGAATCCGGCATTTCGATCGCGGGAAGCGACGCCGTCGCGATGGCTACGAGCTCCTCCGTTTCCTCGGGAGTCGATACGGTTTCCGACGGCGCCGCGCCTGCGGCCGCTGGTGCCGCTCCGGCCGATTGGCCCGAAGCCGGGACGTCGGGCTTGCCCTTTTGGACCGAGTCCCTCTTGGGCTTTTCTGCCGCATGGGTCTGCGGCGCCGCCGCGGCCGGTCCGTGTACGTTCATCGGCTTCATTGTCGATTTTTGTATGTCATCCAGCCAATTCAGCTCGAGTTTGTTCGGATCGTCGACATAGTACAGCGGCCTTCGCGATTTGGGGGTTTTGCCCGTTCGTTTCTTTTTCATGTCCCTCTCCTTCCTGTTCATCGAACTCTCCAGTATCATATGCATTCACCCATGGGCGCGTCACGAGGTTGGGCGGCCGCCCTTCGCGAATCCGGGTCCGGTGGAATCCCCTTGTTTCCGTCCGCCTCCCGTTGCGTTATAATGAAAGGACTATCGCAATCAGCCGCTAGGAGGATAGCTCGTGGATAAAATCGTGCTCGAACGCTCTGACGAAAGCTGCGCCCATTCCGATCTTCGGCTGCAAGACGTTCGGCAGCTTATGATTACCGAAGACTCCGCCAACCGTTTGGCCGAGCTGTTCAAAGCTTTGGGAGATCCGACGCGGGTCAGGCTGATCGGCGCGCTCTTGCATCGGGAACTGTGCGTCCACGATCTGGCCGAGCTGCTGGATATGGGACAATCCGCGGTATCCCACCAGCTCAGGTATTTGCGCAACATGCGCATGGTCAAGCGTCGCAAAAGCGGCAAAACCGTATTCTATTCGCTCGACGACTCCCACATCGAACAGATTTTTCTGCAAACGCTGCAGCACCTGGAGCACTCGTAAGGGAACCCGGCGCCACCCGGCCGACGGCAAAGAGACGCAAGCCTCCCGAACCTCGGGAGACTTGCGTCTCTTTTTCTTCGCGGTCTTATTCCCTTTGGAAACCGAGCCATCGATCCGCCGTATGGCGCCATTGAAAATCCTTCAACACCCGTTCCCTGCCGCGGATTCCCATCTCCAGGCGAACTTCGGCGTTCTCCAATAAAAAAACGATTTTGCCCGCCAGCTCCGACGCGATCGCTGCCGGCTCCGTGGAAACGAGATATCCGGTATGCCCGTCCACGACGATTTCCTTCATCCCCCCGGCGCGGGTGGCGACGACCGGAAGCTCCGCGGCCATCGCTTCCAAATTGACGAGTCCGAACGCTTCCCGGCCGACGGACGGCACGACGGCCGCGTCCGCCATCGCGAACCATCCCGGGATATCGCGATGAGACACATAGGGTTGAAAATGCACGTGGCCCTTCATGCGGGCCGCCATCTTGTGCAGCCTCCTGACATGCCCCGTCTCCCGGTGCGAACCGTATCGCGCGCTGCCGACGATCACGATCAGCGCGTCGGGCACGAGGGAACGGATAAGAGGCACCGCGGCGAGCAGATGCTTGACGCCCTTCTGCGGGACGAGACGGCCGACGTAAATAACGATCGGCCGGTTCCCCCAGCCGTGCCGGGAGCGCATCTCCTCGCGCATCGCCGCTCCCTCCGGCGTCGATCTTCCGTAAAATCGCGATACGTCAACGCCGAGGTGGTTGACCCTGATTTTGTCCGCCGTTTTCGGAACGAGCATCTGAATATAGGATCTAAGATACTCGCTGTTCACCTGAATATAGTCCGCCGCCTGCAAACATATTTTACGTTGCGCAGGGGTTAGGTAAGGGGCGTTGATAAACGTGGTCGAATGCAGGTTGAGCCAGATCCGGCTTCTCGGAAACAGCCGTTTCAGCCTAGGCACCCACAAGGGACGGTTCTCGACTTGGATAACGTCGGGTCTGGAACGGGAAAGCCGACCGCATACCCTCCGGAAATATTCGCTCTTGTTCGCGGCCGGAAATCTTTCCACCTTCGCGCCGTGCAGATTCCCTCGGGCAGGCAGTCTCTTCCCTTTTCTGCCGTAGATCGTAGCGTCGACATGGGGAACAAGCGCGGGAACGACCTTCTCGACTACGCGTTCGACCGAGCCTCCCATCGCGGAAGGAACCGGAAACGCTCCCGGCGTAACGAATGCGGCTTTTAGCATCGACCCCATCTCCTTCGCCTGAGTCTATATAAGTCGGTCCAATCCGGATAGGTCGTTCGCTCCAGCATATACGCCGCTTCGGCGAACGGTTACGGCGTCTACCCCGTTACTGGACAAAGGGGCTATTGCACTTTATTCGGGGTTATGTCACAATTCTCGGGAACGAATTTATCGATAAAGGAGTGCTCGGACGCATGACCCGTTGGCTGCTGCGTATCATGACAGAACTGTCCTCGCGCAAATTCGTATCCCGCATAACGGGGCGTTTCGCCAAATCGTCCATCAGCCGTCTCCTGATTCCCCGCTTCGCGGCGATCTACCGCATTCCGGTCGAGGAAGCGGAGAAAGCGATCGGCGAATACCGATCGCTGAACGATTTTTTTACCCGCAGGCTCAAACCGGGCCGCCGGCCCGTCGACCCCGCCCCCGACGCCCTGACCAGTCCGGTGGACGCGCTCGTTACCGGATGCGGCGTTATCGAGGACGGCATGATGCTGCAGATCAAAGGACAAGACTATACGGTCGAGGAGCTGCTGAACGGCTCGCCGAGAATCGCCCAATATCGGCACGGCTACTTCTGGGTGCTGTATTTGAGTCCGACCGACTACCACCGCATCCATTCTCCTTGCGACGGCGAGCTCGTGGAAAGCGAACACATTCCCGGCAAGGTTTATCCCGTCAACGAATTCGGCCTCGTTGCGATGCGCCGAGTGCTGTCCCGGAACGAACGGCTCGTCTCTTATATTTGCCATGAGGGCGGAGAAGTCGCCGTAGTGAAGGTCGGAGCGATGAACGTCAGCAGCATCCGCTACGTCGACCCGAAGCCCGGAAGCCTCCGCCGCGGAGACGAGCTGGCTTACTTCGAATTCGGTTCCACCATCGTTCTGCTGACCGAAGACGGCACCTTGGACCCCCGTCCGGACCTGAAGCTCGGAGCCAAAGTGCGCATGGGGGAAAAGCTTGGAACGTTGATCCCGAAAAGCCCGTCGGTCAGCCGTTAAATGCGGCGCCGGCGGGCTTTCCTCTTAAGGCGGGACTAGCGGATTTCGGACGGGCTTTTGCCCGTATATTGCTTAAACTGCCGGCTGAAAAAGAAGATGTCGCGGTAGCCGAGCGCGTCGGCGACCTCGGTCACGTTCATGCCCGCGTGCAGGAGCAAGTGCTGCGCCCGCTCGATGCGCGCCCGGATCATATACGTTTGCACGGACATTCCGATCAGCTCTTTGAACTTGATCGAGAAATACCGCGGGGACAGTCCGGCCCGCTTGCCCAGATCCTCCACGCGATGGACTTGCCCCGGATGCTGCATGATATAATTCGCGACCTCGCGAATGCTCTCGCTGAGCTGATTGCTGGCCTTGCGTTCGACGGGCTCCTGGCGGTCGTAACGCAGCAGATGGATAAGCAGCTGCTTAAGAATGAGCTGCGCCTCGATTTCGGCCGCATACGTCTTCACCAGAAACAAGCGAACGTATTTGGACAGCAGATGCTCGAAATCGAACGTATCCTCCAGCACGCGATAAGGCTCCGGAACTTCTTCCACCGGCTCGGATACGTCGAAATGGATGTACGTAAGCACTAGGGGCTTTTGCGGATTGTGCGTCGCCCAGGTATGGTCCCCTTTGCGAAACAGAAAGCAGCTCCCCTTGCCCAATTTGTACATTTTATCGTTCAGGGACAGATCCCCTTCGCCGCTCCACACGTAGAAAATATCGTAGTTGGCCAGCGGCTTTTCCCGTTTCTGCCACTTCCAGCCCGGCTCGCACGAAATTTTGGCGAACGCGGAGTGCAGCTCGAAAGACGTAGGCGACAGGTTAATCATGGACGTAACCTCCTTGTTCCGGGCTTGCGCTTAGTTCGCCAAGCGCAAGCGCCGCTTGGCGGATGCGGCGAATGCCGTCTTCGATCTGACGTTCGTTCAGGTGGGCGAAGCCGAACAGCGCCGAAGGCGGCGGCTTCTCTCCGGCCGGGATGTCGTATCCCGCTCCGTCCTTCCATTCGGCGCCGCGTCGCGAGCATTCCTCGAACAGGCGGCTGTAGCCCTCATCCGATCCTTCCCATCTCGCGTACACGTGCAAGCCCGCATCGGACGGCAAGGCCGTGAACAGTCCTTGCAAATCGGCGGCCAGACGGGAACGCAGCTTGTTCTCCAGCTTGCCGAGAACGCGGCGCATCTTGCGCATATGCCTGTCGTAGCCGCCCGAGGACATCCAACTCGCCAGCGCCTGCTGCTCCGCCATGCCCGTCGGGTAAGGATCGTACAGCTTCTTGGCGAGCAGAAAAGGCTGCATCAGCTCCTTCGGAACGACCGCGAAGCCGATTCTCAAGCTGGCGCTCATCGACCGGGAGAACGTGCCGACGTAGACGACCCGTCCTTCCCGGTCCAGCGCCTTGAGCGGTTCGATCGGCCGTCCGCCCCAGCGGAAGTCGCTGTCGTAGTCGTCCTCGACGATCCAGGCGTTGCGTCTGGACGCCCACGCCAGGAGCGACAGCCTTCGCTCGTAGCTGAGCACGGCTCCCGTCGGAAAATGCCGGGTAGGCGTGACGAACAGCAGCGCCGCGTCCCAATCCCGCGGAACGATGCCTCCGCCGTCCGTCCGCTCCGCGACGATGGCCGCCCCGGTCGCCCTCGCCGCGTTCCTCGTGCCCCCGTAGCAAGGGTTTTCAATAACCGCCGATTTTCCTTCCTCCAACAGAAGCTGAGCCAATAGGGCGATCGCCTGCATCGAGCCTGACGTAATGACGATATCCTCTTCCCGGCACGGAATGCCCCGTTCCCGGCGCAGCCTGCCGGCGATCGCCCTGCGCAGCGCCAAGCTTCCTTCCGTCGCGTGACCGTCGGCGGCGCCGGACGCCCCGAGGCTCTTCCACTGCTGCGCGACCTCGGCCTTCCATTCCTGCCATGGAAAACGATCCGGGCCGAGCCCGGCCGGAACGAACGAGACGGCATCCGCCTCGTTCGCGGAATTCCCCCGGTCGGGGCGAAACTCCGGCCGGGTCCGCTGCGCCGCCGTATGCGACTCCTGCAGCCGACGGCCCCATTTCGTGAGCCGGGGAGGCTTCGGCGCCGCTCCGGCGTCGCTATCCCGTCCGCTCGAGGAATAACCCGCCCCCGTCTCTTCCCGTGCCGTACCGGCGACGAACGTGCCTCGTCCGACTCCGGCCTGCACGAACCCTTCCGCGGACAGCATTTCGTACGCCAAGCTTACGCTTCCCCTGGACAAGCCGTACAGCGCGGCCAATTGTCTCGTGGAAGGCAGCTTCTCTCCGGGAGACAGCTTTCCTTGCCGGATCGCTTCCCGAATGGCCAGGTACATCGCCAGATGTTTGCTGCCGCAGTCGGACAGCATGGCGGAATACGCAAAAGGAGATGTCATACGCATAACCTTCTTAGTTAATGGACTAGTCATTTTAATGTAAAATGGATCTTTTCTCTTGTCAATGCAGAGCGTACACTGTTCCTCAATGAAACGAAAGCGAGCTGAATCCTGATGAGACGAAAAGAATTCAAAGCCGACGAGCGGGAATGCATCGGCTTCCTGGCGGAGAAGCGCGACGGCGTGCTGACGTTCTCCGGCGCCGACGGCTGGCCGAAGGCGGTTCCGCTGAATTACGTCTGGCATGAAAATGCCGTTTATTTCCACGGCAGCAAGCAAGGAGAAAAGATGGCGGGTATCGCGAACGATCCGCGGGCCGAATTCGTCGTCTACGAGGCGCACGCCTTCATTCCCTCCTATTTTACCGACCCTTATCTGGCCTGTCCCGCGACCGTCTTCTTCCGCTCCGTTCGCATTCGCGGCACGGTCGTCCAAGTCGAAGAGGCGGAAGAGAAAGCGTCCGCACTCGGCGCGCTGCTGCGGAACATGCAGCCGGAAGGCGGACACGCGCCGATCGACGCGTCGGACCGGCGCTACGCGTCGTCCCTGCGAGGCGTGGCGGTCATGCGGCTCGATCCGGACAGCTTGACGGGCAAGTTCAAATTCGGCCAGAACGTTCCTGAAGCGAGACGGGAGAAAATCATCGAAGGCTTGCTGGAGCGAGGGCTGCCCGGCGACGCGGATACGGTCGAGCGAATCCGGGAAGGAGGCGCGAAAAAACGGCAGCGCCGCTCCGTGTCCGATCGAGAATCCGAAGGTGAAACAAATGTGTGAAAACGGTTGAAACCTCCCTCCTTTTTTTCGGAGAAAACGCTCCCATACCATGACGCTCATCGGGCAATGGTGTATAATATCTGCTAATGACGATTGGAAGGATGAAAGTGATGAATCCTCTTGCCCAGCAGTTGAACGAGACGATTGCCCGAGACAATCCGCACGTTGCCGAAATGCTTTCCAGACTTGGCAAAGCCATGTATTTGCCCAAGCTCGGCATTCTGAGCCAGTCTGCCGAAGCGAAACAGAGAGCGGGCACTTACAACGCCACGATCGGAATCGCGACCGAGAACGGCAAACCGATGCACTTGGAGGTCATTCAGGAGACGTTGTCCGCGTACGATCCGAAGGATCTTTACGAATATGCCCCTCCCGGGGGAAAGCCGGAGCTTCGCACCGTCTGGCGGGACAAAATGCTGGCTGAAAACCCGTCCATCGGGAAGAAACCGATTAGCCTGCCGGTCGTGACGAACGCGCTGACGCACGGTCTCAGCATCGTCTCCGACCTGTTCGCGGACTCCGGCGACGCGGTGATCGTTCCGGACAAAAACTGGGAGAACTACGAGCTGACCTTCAACGTTCGCCACGGCGCGGACATGGTCTACTATCCGCTGTACGACGCCGACAACCGCTTCAACTCGGCAGGTCTGCGCGACGCGCTGCTCACCCGGAAGGACAAGGGCAAGGCGATCGTGCTGCTTAATTTTCCGATCAACCCGACCGGCTACACGCCCGGACCGGAGGAAGGGCGCGAGATCGTCGCCGCCATTCGCGACGCCGCCGAAGCCGGCATCAACGTCGTCGCCGTCACCGACGACGCCTACTTCGGCCTGTTCTTCGAAAACTCGTTGCAGGAATCGCTGTTCGGCATGCTCTGCGGGCTGCATGATCGCGTGCTGGCCGTCAAGGTCGACGGCGCGACGAAGGAAGAATACGTATGGGGCTTCCGCGTGGGCTTCATTACCTACGGCGGACTGAGCGATGCCAGCCTGGCGGCGCTTGAGCAGAAGACGATCGGCAACATCCGTTCCACGATTTCCAGCGGCCCTCATCCTTCTCAGACGTTTATCCTGCGGGCGCTCAAATCGGATCGCTTTCAGGCGCAGAAGGAAGAGAAGTTCCGTATTATGAAAGGCCGCGCCAACAAAGTGAAGGAATTGCTCGACAGCGGCAAATACGGCGACGTATGGACGTATTATCCGTTCAATTCCGGCTACTTCATGTGCCTTAAGCTGACGGTGGACGCGGAAACCGTCCGTCAGCGCCTGCTGGACGCTTACGGAGTCGGCACGATCGCGCTGGGCGAGAACGATCTCCGCGTCGCCTTCTCCTGCATCGAAGAGCCCGACCTGGAAGATTTGTTCGATCGGATCTACAAAGCGGTGCTGGACGTGAAAGCAAGCAACGCTTAATCCGGCAAGCCATAAGAATTAAAGAAGCTGTCCGCCTAAGACAGGCAATCCGGATCATCGGGGTAGGGAACGGTAAGAGACGCCCCCTCCGATTCATCGATGATTCGCAAGGTTGGCCGCCGATGTCTTGTTGGACAGCTTCTTTTTCATCCGGATTCTAGAACAATAATCTCCGCCGTCTCCCGGCCTCTTATCCATCATCCTCGTCTTTGAACGCGGCGATTTTGCGCGGCATCCACCAGCCGCACCAGAGCAAGCCGAACGCGAACGCCGCCAGCCAATAATCGAGACGCAGCGCGTCCCCCGCTCCGGAGCCGCCCAGAGCCGTTCCCAGCCATGCGGTCGCAGGTCCCGCGACCCCGATAATCACTACCGCCGCGATGCCAGCCCATCGCGACACCGACGCGGCCGCGGGGAACTTCCCTTGCGGAGGTATGGGCAGCGTGTCCGCCGTTTCCACGAAACGTACCCGTTTAAGCTCGCTCAGCTGCAGACCGCAGACGACGATCGATACGCCGAAGACGATCGCGTCCGCCAGCGCGCTTCCCGATACGGCAAGCACCAGGCACGTGACGATCACCCACCTCCACAGCGCCCCGAAGGTCTCGCCCCGCAGGAACGCTTTGGCGTACAAGTAATGCCAAGCCTTTTGCTTGCTCCACGGAATGAGATCGCCCGCCCACGCGATCCAACGGCGGTAGGCCGGCTTGGCCGTTTCGGAGGGCACGTCCACGAACCAACTGAGAAACCCCATCCATCTGCGGCGGTTCGACGCCTCCTCTTCGATCAGCCTGTCCCAAGGCAGCGCGTGCTGCGGGGGAAGCCGCCACAGCAAAGCCAGGACGGCCAGACAGATCGCCGCGAACGGAATTGCCGCCTGCAGCGGTTTGAACAGCAAGGCCGCGACCGACGCCACGGTCAGCAGCATGCGGACGGCTTTCAGCCCGATCCGCCATGACCGCGCGGCCATTCTGCGTTCGCGCCAGCCGCCGTAGACGTTAAAGCCGGCAAGCAGCGCGAACGCAAGGGCTAACGCGACTAGCGGATGGGTGTCGGCCAGCCCGGCCGTCCGCGGAGAACGGATATAGATCGGCGCGTACAGCGCGAATACGGCCAGCGTACGAAGCACGCCCGCGGCCGTCGCCTTGCGCAGCGCGCCCGCGACGTAATGTCCGAGCATGCGGTTTTCCATCGCCATAAGGAAGATCGGGTCGGCGGGACGCAAATAAGTGCGGAGCGGCGCCCGAAGCGCCGCGAGCGAGAGCAAGGCCGCTCCGACCGTCTTGGACGGCCAATCGGCGGGCACATCCTTGATCAGATCCGTATACCAGATCAGCGCCGCGAAAAAAATCGCCGACGCGAACAAGCCGAATCCGCTCTGGAACACGTAGCGGAAATACGGAACGATTTCTTTCCGGAATGCCGCGGCGCGATCTCTCCGAAGCGAACGCAGGAAAGCGCGCTGATCTTCGTGCGAGATTCTATCCACCCGCGCGGCCCCCTTCCGCGGCTTCGACCAGCGCCTCGAAAGCATCGTCCAGCGTCGCGTCCGTTCCGGAGCAGCCGGCTTGCGCCATGACTTCCTTCGGCGTGCCCTCCGCGATCAGCCGGCCTTTGTGCAGCACGACGAGCCGGTTCGCCTTGCGCTCCAGCGCGGACAGAATATGCGAGCTGAGCAGAATCGCCGTTCCCTGCTCCCGGACATCGTCCAAAGCTCCGATAAGCCCCCGAATCGCCAGCGGGTCCAGCCCGAGGAACGGCTCGTCGATGATAAGCAGCGCGGGGCGGACGAGAAGGGCGTTCATCAGCATGACCTTCTGCTTCATCCCTTTGGATAGCGTATCCGGCAGCGCCTTCATCGCCTCGGTCATCCGAAACGTCGCCGCCAGCTTGTCGGCCCGCTCCCAGGCGGTTCCCGGCTCGAGCCCGTACGCCATCGCGGTCCACTGCAAATGCTCCTTCACCGTCAAATTCGGAAACAGGGACGGCTGCTCGGGCACGTAAGCGACGGAGGAACGATACAACTCCCTGTTCTCCTCCAACGTCGCTCCGGCTACGCGAACTTCCCCCCCGTGCGGAATCATCAGCCCTAAAATATGCTTGATCGCGGTGCTCTTCCCCGCTCCGTTGAGTCCGATCAAGCCCAGCAGCTCGCCGCGGTTCAGCGACATCGACACGCCGTGCAGCACCGGCCTGCGCCTGCTGTAGCCTCCCGTCAGCTCCTTGATCGCAAGCGCGGATTCTCCCGCCTTGCCTTGCCCGGATACCACCAATCTCCGCCTCCCCGATAAGCGGCACGAATGCCTTTGTTCCCTATATTATAACGGGCGCGGGACCGACACACAAAAAGACGGCTTTATATTGACCGGAACGCCGGCGAGCGCCGGAAACCGGGAATCGCGTTCGGCGTGGCGGATCGGGTCGGCGGGGGCATACGGGGCGGGGCGTATAGGCCGGGGCGAATAGCCGGGGCGTATAGGCCAGAGCGTACAGGCCGGGGCGTACAGGCCGGGGCGTACAGGCCGGGGCGTATTCCGGCAAAACCAAAACGGCGAAGCCAGGGAACTTCCCCGACCCGCCGTTTTGGTTATTCGCGCATCGGACGCAGCCGCTACGCTTGGATTTCGATCGACTTCACGACGTGATTGATTCCGCGGACGACGACGTTCGCGTTGGGCGATAGACCCGTGCCTCCGCTAATCGTCGCGTTCGGCTCCACGTCGTAAATAATAATATGGGTATCGCCGTCCGATGTTTTGTTCAAGGAGATCGTCGCCAATTTGCCGTCCGAATTGAGCGTGAAGGAGCCGAGCGTGCCGCTATCGATGAATTGCGCGGTCGCCGCGGCCGGTTTCGTCACTTCGATGAACACCGCTTTCCCCTCGTACGTGCGCACGAGCGCCTCGTCGCCCGGCTGCAGCGCGGAAATCTGCGCTTTAACGTTGTCGCGGAAAATGAACACATTGCCGTCGACGGGTATCGTCAACGCCGATCCGTCCGCTTTTCTCACCGTCAACGCATGGCTCGCGACCGTCTCGATCTTGCCGACGATCGCTTGCGCCCTTCCTTCCTCGGGAAGCTGTTGATCGACGCGGTCCAGCAGCGAAGCCAGCTCCGCGCGCGTAACGGGACGATTGGGCTGGAACGTCTTGTCGTCATAGCCCTTGATCAGGTTTTTCTCGAGGGCCACCGCGATGTATCCGACCGAACCGGCCGGAATTTCCTTCGCGTCGCGGAACGGCAGCTCCGTGTCCATCTTTTTCTTCGCTTCGCCTTCCAGCTTCATCGCTTTGACGAGCAGAACGGACGCCCATAGCCGGGTAGCCGGCTTATTGGGCTGAATGACGGCGTCGGTCTCGGAGAACAGATCGTTCTCCAGCGCCACGGCGACATAGCCGACCGCCCAGCCGTATTTTTTCTGCAGTTGGTCGAAGTCCTTGAAATTCAGTTTAGCGTTCCTGTTTTCCGGCTTCTCGGCCTCATCCTTGAGCCCCATCAGCCGGACCGCGGCGACCAGCGCCTCGATTCGGCTGATGTTGTTGCTCGGCTTGAAGCTGCCGTCTTCGTAACCGTTGAATACGCCTTGGGCGGCCAAGCGGACGATCGATCCGTATGCCCATTTCCATTCCTTGCCGTTCACGTCTTTATAATTCAAATGGATGCCTTTTTTACCGCGTTTGTCGTCGTTTCGGTTTTTGGAGCCGTGATCCGAATTCGCCGAAGCCATCGCCGCCGTCGCGCTTCCCGCGAGCATGGCCAGGGCAAGCGTCGCCGCCGCCGTCTTTTTCAGAACCGGTTGAAGCTGTTTCATCTTGAAGTCTCTCCTTCGCAGCAGTCGTATACGGGAATGGCCCGTACAACTAGCATTCAGGGAAAAGCCCCTTCCTGACAAGGCCCAGAACGCGAAATAAGGCTCAAGTAGGAAACGCTCGCCAGATTCGAATGCCGAACATGAATAATTCCGATTCCTTCGTACCATGGTATTAAGAACCATGTCCGCAAGGAGGGAGCCGACGTTCATGTCCCACCGTTTGTTCAACGTCTTGGCGTGCTGCCTGACGGCCGCCTGTCTGATTTTTGCCTCGACCGCCGCCGCAAATCCATACTCCCCCTACCACTTCGGCTTCAAGAAAAGCAAACAAGGAAGCTTGCCATCCATCGCGGAGGAGGGTTTCATGAGCGTTCTGCAGCGGCAGGAAGCCATCTTCCTCGGCAATACGGAAAGCAAAGAGCTGTACTTGACCTTCGACAACGGTTACGAGAACGGATTTACCCCGCGCATTCTCGACATTCTTCGGGACAAACGGGTTCCCGCCGCCTTTTTCGTGACCGGTCATTTCGTGAAGGACCAGGCCGAACTGGTCCAGAGAATGGTTAAAGAGGGGCATCTGGTCGGCAACCATTCCTGGAGCCATCCGGACTTAAGCCAGGTTGGTACGGACCGGATTCGCAATGAAATGGATAAAGTGAAGCAGGGGGTCGCGGAACTCACGAACGTTCCGGAAATGCGGTATATGCGTCCGCCCCGGGGCATATTCAGCGATCGGATGCTGGGCGTCTGCCGGGAGCTCGGGTATACCGGCGTCTTTTGGTCGGTCGCGTACAAGGATTGGGACGTCAACGCCCAGCGGGGCTGGAAGTACGCGTACGACAGCGTCATGGGTCAGCTCCACCCCGGCGCCGTCATCCTGCTCCACTCCGTCTCCCGCGACAACGCCGAAGCACTCGGCCGCATTATCGACGCCGCTCGCTCGCAAGGCTACGAATTCAAAAGCCTGGACGAGCTGAAAACGAGAACGTACCGTTAAAGCCAGGACAACGCCCGCGCAATCATCGCGGGCGTTGGCGTTGCGGCGTATCGTGGCGTTTCGGCGTGGCGTTGCGGCGTTGCGGCGTTGGCGTTGCGGCGCCCGAGAAGATTGCCAAGCCCCCCGTGCAGGTCGTCGACGCGATCGGCTCCGGAGACTTCCCTTAGCCGCCTTCGGCTACTGGCTCGCTTCCGGCTGGGACACGAGATCTGGCTCCGCTTCGCGGTTGGAGCCGTTTCTCCGTCCGTCACGAAGCTCGACGCCCAGGATGGCATACCTACTCCCAAAGAGGTCGAAAGCGTCCCGCGATAATGCCAAATAAAGCCGCCTTCTGCCCGGTACTAAGACCGAACGCAGGAGACGGCTTTTTTGCGACAACTGCCGATGTGCGATTCTTTCGAGTAACGTCCACAGCACCCTCTAGGAAGGCGATACAAAACTTTCGGACAAGCCGCCGCGAACCGACCCGCTCCTTATGAACGAATACGTGCACGCGAACGAATCAGCCGCAGGCTTTAATCCTGCTTGGGCGCCGAGGCTGTTTCCCGCTTCGCTTTCAGCCACTTCGGAGCGCCTTTGTTCTTCTGGTCCCTTGCCCGCTCCGACTTCGTCTTGCCCGGCTTCGGCTTTGGCTTGGCAGCCGCCGGAGCCGCCGCGGCCGCCGGGACCGCCTTGGCCGCAAGCCGGGGCTTGCCAACCGGCGTCCCGGCAGGCTTCCTCGCCGGCTGCGCCCGGTCGCGCCGCGTATCGCCGTCCGGCGCCTCCTTGCTTTCCGTTTGCTTCCGAGTCTCAAGCGAAGCCAAATACTCGGCCTTCGACTTCCATCCCGAGCGTCCGTCCTTGGCAGCGGCTCCGTCCCCGGAGGGCGCTCTGCGGCTTCTGCCTCCGGCCTCCTTGCGCGAGAGGCCTTCCTCGTAGGACACGACACGTCCCTCGTACAGCATCATCGGCTCGATCGAGATGCCCAGCTGCTTCTCCAGCTTATCGACGATAAACCGCTCCTCCGGGGCGATCAGCGTAACTGAGGTTCCCTCGCGTCCCATTCTCGCCGTCCGGCCGGAACGATGCACATAGTGATCCGCGTCCAGCGCGGGCTCCAATTGGACGACGAGCGGCAGTCCGGGCAGATCGAGCCCTCTGGCCGCAACGTCCGTCGCGATTAGCAGCTTCGTGCGTCCTTTGCGGAAGCGCTGCATCACTTCTCCTCGCTCTTGCCCCCTCGTGTCGCCGTACAGCGCATCGACCGACAGGCCCTCGTAACGCAGCTTGGCGAGCAGCTCTCCGATCTTCTCGGTATCGTTAACGAACAACAACGCGGAAGACGGCTTCATATGGCGGACGATTTTTTGGACCAGATCGATCTTGTCGCGCCGGTCGCCGAGGAAATACCAGTGTTTAAGCGTAGAGGACAGCCCGTTCTCGCTCTCCTGCTCCGTTACGTCGGTCACCCAGGGATCCTTCTGCCACTTCGCTTCCGCCTCGCGCATCGCCTGCGAACGGGTAGCCGACACGAAGACGGTCTGCCGCTCTCTCGAGCACATCTTCAGCAAGTGCTCGACGTCGCCCTTGCCGCCGAGGGAAAAAATCCGGTCCGTCTCGTCGACGACGACGAAGCCGACCGTATGCAGCGACAGTTTGCGGGTATTCGCTACCTCCCGTACGCGTCCCGGCGTGCCGACGATCAGCGCGGGCTTGCTCTTCATCCGTTCGAGCTGCCGCGCGAGCGAAGCCCCTCCGATCAGCGCCGCGGCTTTAATGCCGAGCGGCTGCCCGTAGGCCTCCGCCTCGCGCATAAGCTGCATCGCCAGCTCCTGAGTCGGCGCCAGCACGAGCGCCTGAGCTTCTTTGCGCGAGCCGTCGATTCTTTGCAGCAGCGGCAGCAAATACGCCAGCGTCTTGCCCGTGCCCGTCGGCGAGATCAGAATGCCGTCCTTGCCGGCGAGCAGCGCGGGCAAAGCCTGGCGCTGAACCTCGGACGGCTGAGAAATGCCGGAAGCCGCCAGCTTGCCGGTCAGCGTTTCGTTTAACCCCAATGCGTTAAAATCCATGATTTCAACCCCTTATAACTTAAAAGCTATTTCCGGTTCGTCAGCTTTCCGAACAACGCGTTGCCGAGCCGGGGAAACAGCGTCATAAACTTCGCTCCGACCGCCGCGGTCCAGGGCATATCCAATTCGGGCCTGCGTTTCTCGATGACCGATACGATCGCTCGCGCGACTTTATCCGGCGACATCATGAACCAGCTTACGTTGCTCACGTATTGTCCGCTCGGGTCGGCGCGCTCGAAGAACGGCGTATCGATCGGTCCCGGATTGACGGCCGATATGGCTACGCCCGTCCCTTGCAGCTCCTGGCGCAATGCGTTCGTAAAGCCGAGCACGGCGTGCTTCGTCGCGGAATACGCCGTCGACTTCGCGGTCGCCATCTTCCCCGCCATCGAAGCGACGTTGACGATGTGCCCCTGGCCAGCCTGAAGCATGTAAGGCAGAACGGCGTGCGCGCAGCGAACCGAACCCATGTAGTTGACGTCCATCATCTCTTGAAAATGGGAGATCGGGGCGTCCGCGAAGCGAACGAACTCTCCGTACCCCGCGTTGTTCAGAAGAACGTCGACTTTGCCGTAGCGCTCGACGATCCGCGCCACGGTATCCCGGACCTGCCCGTCCGACCGGACGTCCATTTCGTACACTGCGCGTTCTCCCGTGATGGATGCGGCAAGCTTCTCCATTTTGTCCACGGAACGAGCCGTCAAAACGGGGATCGCTCCCCGTTCGGCCAACAGAACGGCGACCTTCGCTCCGATGCCGCTCGACGCTCCGGTGACGAGCGCCACTTTTCCGTTCAGCTCTACTCTCATGATAACCCCTCCCGGATAAATTACGCATCCAGCCTAATCGTCCCATGAAAAAAGCCCCTGACGGGGCGCTTCGAAACTATGTATCAAGCGATCAAAACTTGAATTTCCATCTCGCCGATTCCGTCCATGATCAGGGGAACCGCAAGCGCTCTCGTTGCCCCGGTAGCCGAAGCGAAGTGCGCTTCCATAATCTTCGGAGGGGTAATATCGACGTGAACGCCTTGATTGTAGAGCATCGTGCTGGCGTTGCCGCTGATCATGTTGCCCAGCTCGGAGATCGCGCTCTTGCTCATATCGTCGATCTCGGTGATGGCGTAACCGCCCATCATCGCGGACACGATCCGCAATGCTACGGATTCGCTAAGTCCGAATACGATATCTCCGGTCAAATGACCCGTTAGTCCGATTTGAATCCATACATGGTTTTCCGCGAACTTGATGTCCCGAATCGAGAGCTGTCCCGTGCTGGGACGAATTTGCACCATCTGCTCGATCACCATCCGCGCGGATTCCAAAAACGGGTTGATGTACTCAGCCTTCATGCCTGAACGCGCCCCTTGTCTGTTTGGATTGAACCGCTAGCCGAAACCGCTTTCCCCTATTATACTTAATTCATAGGTACAAGTACACTGATTTTTGTCAAGGGAGGAAGATCGATGCCGAATGTCTGGGCACATATTCAGTTCGGCAAGGAAGTATTAAGCGCGATTCAGGCCGATAGTCCTATGGAAATGCCGGATTGGAAAACCGCTTTCCAGCTCGGCTGCCAAGGTCCCGACTTCCTTTTCTACGATCGATATCTGCCTTGGCAGACCGGGGGCACCCCCCTGAACAAGCTAGGCTCTCTGATGCATGCGCTGCATTGCGGCCCCTTCCTGCTATCCTTGCTCGAAGAAGCGCGAGCCCGCTCGGCGGACGATCCGGTTACCGGATACGGCCTCGGATTTTTGCTCCATCATCTGCTGGACCGCCATCTTCATCCGTTCGTGTTCAGCCGCTCCGGCTTTCGGAAATGGCACCATCAGCGCTATGAAACGGCCATGGATTCGGAAATCCTCATGCGCCGGGCAGGCATACATACGGGCAAGACTCCGGTCTCGCCCGAAATCGATACGGGAGGCCGCATGCCGGGCGGCTTCGCGGCCGGGTTCCTGCGCCTCTCCCGGCTGCACTATCCGGCTCTGGCCGAACGCATCGCGCCCGAGCAGCTCGATCGCGCGGTCGCGCAGATGCAGCAAGCCCAACGGCTGTTCTACGACCCGGGCGGCTGGAAAGGCCGCCTTGTATTCGGGCAACTGCAGCCTTTCTCCCCGCCCCGCAGAACGCCGGATTGGGACGTACTGAACGACGCGCGGCAAGCTTGGATCGACCCCTGCGACCGTACCGTCGTCCATCGCGACAGCGCGCTTGAGCTGTGGGACCGGGCACTGACGGACGCCCGGGAGACGACGTCGGCCGCGCTCCGCTGGCTGAGAGCCGGCCCCGACGACGAAGAAGCAGCCCGGCTGAAAACGCGTTTCAGCGAGCTGCTCGGTAATATCTCCTATGAGACGGGAAAACCTTGCGAAAGCGCCGACATCGTCTACGCGGATTCGGTCGTTCCCGGCTGACGCCGGAGCCGCATCAGATCGGCTGCTCCGCTTCCCGTTCTCCCTTCGCCAAATTGACGAACGACAGCAGGACGATGCCCGCGACGAAGAAGAAGGCGACCGCCAGCAGCGCGGATCGGCTCGAATCGCTGATCAGCTTGACGAGGCCGAACACGAGCGGGCCGCCGAACGAGAAGAAACGGCTCGTAAAGCTGAGGAAGCCGAAAAACTCCGCGTTCCGGCCGGGAGGAATCATTTTGCTGAAGATCGACCGCGAGGTCGCCTGCGAGCCTCCTTGCACGAGCCCGACCATGCAGGCCAGCAAATAGAAATGCAAAGCGCTGGTCATGAAATAGCCCAATACGACGATGATCAGATAGATGACGAGAGAGCTGTACAGCATCTTCTTGCTCCCCAGCTTGTCGGCCAGCTTGCCGAACAGGAGCGAAGCCGGGAATCCGACGAATTGCGTGATGAGCAGGGCGGCGATCAGATCGGGTTCCTTGATGCCGATCGTCGTGCCGTAGCTCGCGGCCATAACGATGATCGTATTGATGCCGTCGAAGAAAAACCAGTAGGCCAGCATAAACTTCATCAGCTCGGGATAGCGCTTGATGCGGCCAAACGTTTCCTTAAGCCGCCTCGCTCCCGTTTTGATGTGGGCCGCCGCCGTGCCTTCCTTTGCCGAACCGGGCGCCTCGTTCACCCGACGGAACAGAGGCAGCGAGAAGACGATCCACCAGATGCCGACCGACACGAACGATATTTGCGAAGCGGCGGCGCTGTCGGGCAGGCCGATCTTCTCCCAGCCCAGTATCATTCCGAGATTGACGGCCAGCAGCAACCCTCCGCCCAAGTAACCCATCGCGTAGCCTCTGGCGCTGACGCGTTCCCGCTGAGCGGGCGAAGCCACATCGCCCAGCAGCGCGTCATAGAACGTGTTGCCGGCTCCGAAGCCGACCATGCCGATAACGACAAGCACGGAGGCGAGCCACATATCGCCCGGGCCGATGAACGCCATCGCCGCGCTGGCGGCCGCTCCGATGATGCTGAATACGCGGAGAAACGTCTTTTTTCTCCCGGTATGATCGGCGATCGCGCCGAGCAACGGGGACAGCAGCGCCACGACGATCGCCGCCGCCGTCTGCGTGAAGCTCCAGCTTCCGTCGGTTCCCCCGGCAACGCTGATAAAATAAATCGGCATGACGGCCGCCATGATCGTCGTGGCGAAAGCCGAATTTCCCCAATCGTACATCACCCAGGCGTTAATCTGTTTTTTGTCGTCCATCGAATGTCGCCTCTCTCGCTCTAAGCGCGGATTTGACGGTTAACTTCGACGAACGGCCGGCGATCTCCTTGTTTCGCGGGCGCCATCGGCAAGATTTAATCGACTCTTTACATTCGGGTTGCCTTTTCGAAGGCGGTCGGCAAGCCGATCGCCTAATGGAGGTTCGCTGTCCGGGCAACGAGAAGCACTCCGAGTTAACGAGAACCGCCGTCCTGGCAACGAGGATCGCCGTCCGGCTTGGCTCCCGGCTTTCTCTCCGCCGCCGCAAGCCGTTCTTCCCGCGCGTCCTCCAAAATTACCGCAAGCCAGTCGCGCTCCGCCTCGCTGAACCGCAGGACGCCTTCGATCATACGCTTGACGCCCCGCGGCAGCCACCCGCCCTTCGCCTCCAGCACGCCTTTGATATGTTCGATCCGTTGCAGGCAGCCGTCCAGTCGCTTGGCGATCAACGTCTCCATTTCCGCGTTGTCCGCGTGCTGCGCGAACGCGAGAGGAGCGAATATCGAATGCTGCGGGTAGAAATCCTTGCCGAACTCCTCGTAAATCATTTGCCGGAGAGCATCCTTCCCCTTGTCCGTAATGCGGTACACGATTTTGTCCGGACGGTTGTCCCCTTGGACCGGAATCGTCTCCGCCACCTCGATCAGCCCGTCCTCCCGCATCTGATCCACCGCGTAATAGAGCGAGCCGTCCCGGATCCGGAACGTTAGATGCCAGTTTCTCGTCTTGATCGTCTGCCGGATTTCATACGGATGCCGATTGCTTTCCATCAGCAATCCGAGGATGATTAACCGAATCGACATCTCTCGCTAACCTCTATTATAGGAAGGCTCCGTCTTGCCCGTCTTATCGTCCGGCGCACCCTGCTGCCCCTGCGCGGTTTTCTCCATTCTAGCGCTGCCCATCAGCAGCACGAAGACGACGGCGAGCGCCGGCAGCAGCACCGACCACTGGAAGATGTAAGTGATGGAATCGGCGAGTTTGGCGAGAAGCCCGTTCACGAGATCGGGGGTCAGCCCCATTCTCTCTTGAATAGCCGGATCGAGCAGCGCCTGCCCGCCCTTGATCTGTCCCGCCATCTCCGGGCTCATATTCGGAACCTCCTGGATCCCCTGTTGAAAATGATGCTTTTGCAGCGTCCCGAACACCGTCACGCCGAGCGCCGAACCGATAGTCCGGAAAAACGTAATGAGCGACGAGGCCGAACCTTTGAATTGCGGAGGAACGGAGCCGAGCGTCGAGATGTTCAGCAAAGAGAAGGATACGCCCATTCCCAGACCGATCACGATCATGAACAGGGTAATGACCAGGCGGCTCGTTCCGGTATCCATGACGAAGCCGAGCAGGCAGGACCCGACCAGCAGCGTGAACACGGACACGAGCATCACGTCCCGGTATCTGAACAGGCTGGCGACTCTGCCGCCGATCTGGCTGCTGAGCACGACGCCGAGCATCATCGGGGTCAGCACCGTGCTCGTCTCCGTCGCCGTCTTATGGAACACGCCTTGAATAAAGATCGGGATATAGGTCGCGCTGGCGATCATCACTCCGCCGTACAGCAGGCTGATCGCCATGTTGCTCGTGAACAGGCGCTTGCGGAACAGCCCGAGATTGATAATCGGGTCTTTCGCGACGCTCTCCGCCCACAGGAACAGAGCCAACAGCAAAGCGGAACCGGCGAACAGGGAGACCGTTTTGGCGGAATCCCACGCCCAGCCCTCCGAGCCTCCCAGCTCCAGACCGAACATGAGGCACAGGATCGCTCCGGTTAGCAGGATCGCTCCGGCCCAATCGATGATTTGCTTACGGGTATTTTTCGACTCCCGATAAGCTGTCGCGATGAAGTAAATGGACAGCAAGCCGATCGGCACGTTAATGTAGAAAATCCAGCGCCAGCTCAAGTAATCCGTAATCGCCCCGCCCATGACCGGTCCGAAGACGCTTGATACGCCGAATACGGCGCCGAACAATCCCATCATTTTTCCCCGCTTCTCTCCCGGAAACAGATCGAAAATGATCGTGAACACGATCGGCATTAAGGCTCCGCCGCCGATCCCCTGGATCGCCCGATAGAGGATAAGCTGGTCCATATTTTGAGCCGTGCCGCACAGGACCGATCCGAACAGAAACAAAATCAGGCCCATCAGGAAAAAACGCTTGCGCCCGTACATATCGGAAAGCTTGCCGAAAATCGGCGTCGAGACGACCATCGCGATCATATAGGCGGAGTACACCCAAATAAAGCTTTCGAGCCCTCCCAGCTTCTTGATGATCGTCGTCATTGCCGTCGACACGATCGTCTGGTCGAGCGCGGCCATGAACAGGCCGAGCAGCAGCCCGGTCACGACGAGCTTCGTATTGCTCTTATTGACATCCATCCGAAACTTCCTCTCCCGCTGATTCTTTTAGAGGTTGTTCAAAAAGTCCAATTTTGATCACGAAGCGGATCGGGAAGCGGATTCGACATCGAATCTTGAACTCAGCCGGATCTTCCGGTACTCATGTAGGTCCTACACTTTTGCGATCGCTTCCTCATCACCGGTCTTCGTCCAACCTTCCCGGATGCATGGGCGAGCAGTTCGCCGTCAGGCGAACGACCAGCCTCGGTGCTGAAAACCGGACTTTTTGAACACGCACTTTTACTCAAATTTGAGTAGGCAACGAATATTATACTCCGTTTTGGGTACATGTAAACCCCTTTGCGATGAAAAAACATTTCCCCTATAATAGGAATATGACAAACGTTGTTTATATCTATTGCGGCTGTTGATAAATTAATTCAATACTCAAGGAGGCGTAAAGGTGAACATTAGCCAACTGGAAACGTTAGTCACGATATCCAAGACGCTAAGCTTCCGCAAAGCCGGCGAAGTGCTCAACTTGACGCAGCCCGCCGTATCGGCGCAAATCAAAAGCCTCGAGGACGAATTCAAGGCCATTCTCGTCGACCGGAATCATCCCGTCGCTTTGACGGATAGAGGTCAGGTGTTTCTGGAGCATGCCGAGCAAATTCTGACGATCGTGGAGCAGCTCAAGCAGAAGCTGACCGATCTGAATCAAGTGCCTCAAGGCCATATCGTGCTAGGAACGACCTCCTCGATCGCGATTCAGATTTTGCCCCGCGTCCTGTCCTATTTCCAGAATCAGTACCCGCTTATCAAGACGAGCATCCTCTCCATGTCTTCGACCCAAGTGCTGTCCAGCGTCGAAAACGGCACCGTGGATATCGGCATCGGCTATTTGACCGACCGCAGCCTCCAAGTAGAAACGTCCACTCTCTACTACGACACGTTCGAATTCGTCGTCGCTCCCCAGCATCCGCTCGCCGGAGCCAAACGGATTACGATCGGCATGCTGAAGGACGTACCTTTGATTTTATTATCTCCCGATACGCTCGGAAGACGGTTTACGGACCGAATATTCCGCGAGCACGGCATCGATCCCCACATCGTGATGGAACTGGGAAGCAGCGAAGAAGTGAAACGGATGGTCGAGCTGAATTTGGGAGCCGCGGTCGTATCCAAGCTGTCGGTAGCCGAAGAGCTCCGGCGGGGCACGCTGAAAATGATTCCCGTCACCGAGCTGGAGGTTAGCCATCCGGTCGGCGTCATGACCAAGTCCGGGAGATACGTCAACAGCGCGATGCGGCAATTTCTCAACGATCTGAAGGGAATGCCCGAGGATCAATTCATCGGAAGCGAATAAAAGAAAGGCAGGGAGCGAACGCTATGATATTCGATTTGCACACGCACCACGACAGATGCGGACACGCGACGGACAGCATTCGGGATTACATCGAGGCGGCGATCGGAGCCGGCCTGCACGTCATCGGCATTTCCGACCATTCTCCCTATTTCGCCCACGAGCACGACCATCCGCAGCCGGGCATCGCGATGGCCCGCAGCGAATTTCCGAACTACGTGGCCGAAGTTCTTCGGCTCAAGGAGGAGTACCAAGACCGGATCGAGGTGCTGCTCGGCGTCGAGTCCGATTTCTATATCGACCAGATCGAGCTGTACCGGGACGCTTACGCGCCTTACCCGTTCGATTACATTATCGGTTCCGTGCATCAGACGAGGGGCGTCAGCATCTTTAACCGCAACCGTTGGAAAGACAAGGACGAGGCGCAGCGGCTCGACGAGAAAAAACACTATTACGAGCTGATCCGCCGCTCCGCGGAAAGCGGATTGTTCCAGGTGCTCGGCCATATCGACGCGATGAAGGGCTATTATCCGGGCTTCGCGGACATTGCTGGCGCGGAGGCCGACATCGACGAAGCGCTTAAAGCGGTCGCCGCGAACGACTTGTCCATCGAGATCAATACGAGCGGCAAGACGAAGGACTGCGGCGGCTGGTATCCGTCGGACGCCATTCTGGAGCGCGCGCTCCATTTCGGAGCCGACGTTACGTTCGGCTCCGACGCCCACCTTCCGGGCCGAGTCGGAGACGAATGGGAGGTTGTCCGCTCCCGCCTTCGCGAGATCGGCTTTACGCGATGGGTATTTTTCCGGCGGAAGGAGAAAGTCGTCGTTCCTCTATAATCGGTATAGGACGCGGAGTAATCGACTCCGACTCCGAACATAAAAAAGGAAGCCTGCCATCGGTGGCAGGCTTCAATACTATGAAAAAAGGGGGTCTTGTTAATAAGGATAACCGACCTCTGCGACAGCAACATCACAGGAATATTTCATTTGTGTAACAAAGCCGTAATAATGTTCAACTCACGCCGCCAACGTTCCTGCCTTTTTCAAATTGCTCCGTGAATCGGCCGCCTTGTTGTCCCCTATCGTCGATCTCCCCCGCCTTCGGCCCGCGACGCAAGAACATACTTACTTTTTTGAAGTGAGTGTGCTAAAATAGAACGAAAGGGGGAGTCGGTATGGACTATTCCAAAATGTGCCCCAAGTACGAATCGGCTGCAGAGCTGCTGGGCAAAAAATGGACCGGGCTGATCATCCGCGTGCTTCTCGGCGGACCTAAACGGTTTAAGGACATTAAAGAACAAATTCCGGAAATGAGCGATAAAATGCTGACCGACCGCATGAAAGAACTGGAGGCGGCCGGAATTCTTACCCGTACGGTGTACCCCGAAATGCCGGTGCGCATCGAGTACGAGTTGACCGAGAAGGGCCGCCAATTGGAGGAGGTCATTCAGTCCATCCAGCACTGGGGCGAAGCTTGGATGTAAATCGCAGCCATAGGCAAGAAGGGCTGTCACGTAAGTAGGGTCGTACATGATTATCGAAAATGCGAGTAGTGTGTCTGTCTCCTGGAGACTGCCTCATACGGTCTTGAAATTACCTTGTCACGGGTTTAACCATTCTAATTTCAGGATCGTATAGCATCGGAAGGAGATAGATGCGCGAAGCGCATACCCATCGATAATCATTTTGTACGACTCTGCTTTTTTTACGGGACAGCCTTCTTTACGTATGGGATGGCGCTCCCGAAATCCAGCGAATCCAGGCGGCGTAGCAGGAGCCCAGCTTTCGAAGCAGGAACGGGGTGGCCAGAAGCAGCAGAACGCCCAGTCCGGTATTGAACCATGACCGCTGAACGGTGGACCACTCAGGGAAAAGCCTCTGCATGATCAGATCGTCTTCGAACAGGCTGAACGAGAAAATCCTGATGCTCACGAACTCGGCCGCGGGAGACAACAGCAGCGCCGCCGCGGTCACGGGAATGACGAGCGCAAGCACGAACGCGAGAATGGAAACCGGAAAATGGCCGATTCCGTAAGCCAAATTGCGATATTGCCTCGGGTCCCCGAGCACTCCGAGCCAGCCCTTCCATCCTTCCTTCGTCAGATCGGCAAGTCTTTCTTTCACGTCGATTCGAGGGTCGGAAGAAATCGCTTGGGGAGATTCCCAAGCGGCAATCAGGCGGCGATCCATATCCAGGATTCGTTCGCATGCGGCGAGCATACCGGCCAGGATCGGCAATCCGACCGCGAATACGGCAAGCGGAAGGCCGATGCTAAGACCCGCTACCGCGACGACGAACGCGACGATTCCGCGGGGCAGGCTGCCCAGCAGCAGTTTCCATGAGGCGATCGCGTGCGACCATCTCGTAATCTTCATCTTCCTCTCTCCGTTCTTCCTCTTGTTGCGTATTATTCTACCTTATTTTTCCGTTGGATTCCCTTGACCGGCGCATAGGGCCGAGCCCGGACTTAGGTCCAGGTTATTTAAACCGGTTGACCGCCAGCTCCAACTCGCGAATCCGACCGGCCAGATCTCCCATTTCGCTTGCGACTTTACGCACCGAATTCATCTGCGATTCCGCGATATCGGCGACGTCCCGGGCCCGTTCGGCGCTCGATTCGGATATCGCTTCCGTCTCCTCGATCAGCGCCGACAGCTCCTCCAGCTGCGCTCCTATCTCCTGTCCTGCGGCGGCGATGCCCTGCAACTCGTCCTCCATTCCCCGAATGCCGGCCGCGATTCCTTCGAACGTCAGACCTGCTTCGCGAACGCGGACCGTACCGCTGTCCACCTCGCGCTGCCCGTCCTCGATATGCCGCACGACCGAACGGATGCCGGACTGAACTTCTTCGATGACGACGGCAATCTCGTCAGCGGTCTGGTCGGCCTGCTGCGCCAGCTTTCTCACTTCCCCGGCGACGACCGCGAACCCTCTCCCCTGCTCTCCTGCCCGGCTGGCTTCGATATTCGCGTTCAGGGCCAGCAAATTCGTACGATAGGCGATCGCCGAGATCGCCTCGACCATCCGGCCGATGCGCTCGGATTTGGCA
>JAEZZE010000441.1 GCA_023418755.1 Bacillota bacterium
GCCTTATACGCTCCTGAAATCACTTTGCCATGGGTTACAATTCCCATTTCGGATCGTATGGCAGCGGAAGGAGATACCCGTGAACATCCATTCATCCATCGATAATTGTTCGGTACGACTCTATAACTTATGGGACAACCCCTTCCGGCTAGCGCGTCGTTACGGCGCAAAGGGAGGGATGACGTTTCTCACTGTGATGATAATAAATAAGTCCGAATAAGCGAACCGTCCTCGAAGGAATAGAAATCAAGCGACTGCCGATCCCCGCTGCTTTCGTTCCAATAGCGGATTTCCCAGGCCGGTTGGCCGTTGAACCAGGCGGGCATAACGCGAAGCGGCTTGCCGGTATGCGACGCGGCGAACTTGTCCAGCATCTGCTGCTCGGTCATGTTCTCGCTCGCTTTTTTGCGGACGATTTCGCTGTTCAGCTCGAACACGGTCCAGCGTTCGCCGGCGGCATCCTCGCCCGTCACGATCCACACCGTCTCCTGCCAGGTGTGGCTGACCGCTTCGAATACTTTGACGAGTTCTCCCTGTTCCTTGGCGATCCGGATCGCCTGGTTTTCGGCTCGGCGGTAATCGGAATCGGCCGAGCGCACGTAGAGCACGAACGAGACGACGACGAACACGACGAATCCGGCGACAATGACGAGCCACCTGCCGAGAGTTAGGGAGGGAAGCATCCGCTTCCCTTCGCTCCGGCTCCCGTTCATGCCCGCAGCCTCCTGTAGCAGTTCTCCGCCTCGGCCATGATTTTCTCCTCGTCCAGCGTCGTCGGATTCCCGTTCCGCAGCAGCTGCTTGCCGTCTACCCATACGTGAACGACATCGGAGCCTCTGGCCGAATAAACGAGATGGGATACGTAATCCGTGCGCGGCACGAAATGCGCCTGCGCGATATTGACGGCGATGATATCCGCTTTAAGGCCGACTTTCAATTGACCGACAGCGCCCTCCAACCCGATCGAACGTGCCCCGTACAGCGTCGCCATGCGAAGCGCTTCCGTCGCCGGAACGACGGTCGGATCGCCGCTAACGCCTTTATGCAGGAGAGCGGCGGTCGTCATCTCCTGGAACAAGTCCAGATTGTTGTTGCTCGCCGCTCCGTCCGTTCCTAGGGACACCGTCACGCCCGCTTTAAGCAGCTCCGGCACCCGGGCAACGCCGCTTGCAAGCTTCAAGTTGCTAATAGGGTTATGCGAAACGGCGACTTTCCGTTCGGCCAGCAAAGCGATCTCCTCGTCGTTCAGATGAACCGCATGGGCAACCAGCGTCGGCCTGCCGAACACGCCGAGACGGTTCAGATGCTCGACCGGACGGCAGCCGTAATCGCGCACGTTCTGCTCTACTTCGGCAAGCGTCTCGGACATATGCGTATGCATCGGCAAATCCAGCTCGTGCGCCGCCTCCACGAACTTCACAATGAAGTCGGGAGGACAGGTATACGGAGCGTGAGGCGAAATCATAACGTTGATTCGACCGTCCGCCTTGCCATGCCATTCCCGCGCGAACCGGACCGCGTCCTCCAGCTTCGCCTTCTGCACGTCTTCCGGACATAGACCGATGACGCCCCTTGTCAGACTTGCCCTTAAGCCGGACGTTTCCGTCAATTCGGCGACGCGCTGCATATGATCGTACATGTCGACGAACGTTGTCGTGCCGCTCTTGATCATTTCGACCGCGGCCAGCGCCGAACCCCAATAGACGTCGTCTCCGGTAAATTTAGCTTCGGTCGGCCACATATGATTTTGCAGCCAATCCTGCAGAACCAGGTCGTCGGCCATTCCCCGCAGCAGCGTCATCGCCGCATGGCCGTGCGTATTGACAAGCCCTGGCATGAACAGCAGCCCTTTTCCGTCCACCGTCTCGGTCGCCCGCGCCGTCTCCTCCGGCGGAGCTTCCCCTTCGCCCATCGCGGCGATTTTTCCGTTTTCCACGGCTAGCCAGCCCTGAAATTCCGGCAAATTTTCGTCTATCGTCACGAATGTGCCTTGCTTGATTAACAGCCGCGTCATTCCTCCACGTCCCTTTCACGCTCTTCCTCGTTTTGATGATCCATATAATAGGCCAAGCTAAGCAGCTCGGCGGTAAAATCGGCGTTATGGATACGTACGCCGGGGGCCGCTTTCAATACGACGGGTGCAAAGTTGAGCAGCCCGCGGATGCCCGCGGCCACGAACCGGTCGGCGACGTTCTGAGCCTCTCCCGCGGGCACCGTAATGATGCCCACCGCAATATCGAGCTTGCGCACCGTCTCCGACAGCTCCTGCATCGGCTGCACTTTAAGATGATTGATCGAGCTTCCGGACTTGCTTACGTCCGCATCGAACACGGCCACGATCTTCATATTGTCCTTGATGTACATATTGTAATTGCATAGCGCGCGCCCCAGGTTCCCCGTTCCGACCAAGGCGACGTTCATCGTTTTGTCCAGCTTCAAAATTTGCCGGATCTTCTCGATCAGGTAATCGACGTTGTAGCCGACGCCTTTGCGGCCGAATTCTCCGAAGTATGCGAGATCCTTGCGGATTTGCGCGGGGTTTAGGTCCAGCTTCTCTCCGAGATCTTGCGAAGATACGGTTTGGATGCCGCTGAGACTGAGTTCGTTCAAGTAACGCAAATAAATCGGGAGCCTTCTGACGACGGCTTCGGATATTTTGATCGGCTTCATCGCATGTCCCCTCTCTCTTGCGCGGCGGCTGCTTTCATTTCCCCGTCGGCTTCCGGATTCAACCACGATCTGATTCTGGATGTCATGCCCGCCAAAGGCAGATGCTCCATTTTCGGTCCCGGCAGCGAGTATAGAAAATACTTTCCGTAATTCGTGTCGATCACTCTCGTATCGTACAAAATAACGATGCCCTTGTCGTTTGCCGTTCGGACCAGCCGGCCGAAGCCCTGCTTGAACTTAATGACCGCCTGCGGCAGCGACAGCTTCATGAACGGGTTTTGGTTCTCGGCCTGAAGCTTCTCGGACTTGGCCTCCGCTACCGGGTGGTTGGGAGGCTGAAAAGGCAGCCGGACGATCGCCAGACACGTAAGCGCGTCTCCGGGCAGATCGATCCCTTCCCAGAAGCTGCTCGTGCCGAGCAGCACCGAAGCCGGCCGTTTCATGAACTGCTGCGTCAATCGGCTTCTGCTGCCGTCGTCCACACCTTGACCGAGCACTTGGATTCCGACCAGTTCAAGACTGTCCTTGAGCGGACCGTACACGTACCTTAGCATACGGTAGGAGGTGAACAGCACGAGCATTCTGCCGCCTACCGTCATCGCGGCGTCTCGCAGCGAGCCGATCAGCGCTTGAACGAATGCCGTTTCGCCATCTCTGCCCTTAATCGCCGGAAAATCCCGAGGAATAAGCACCAAGGCCTGTTCCCGGTAGCGGAATGGAGACGGCAGCATCGCCGTTTTCAACCGTCCGCGTTTGTCCGCTTCCGCCAAGCCGAGCTGCTCGGTCACGTATTTGAACGACTTGTCGATCGTCAAAGTCGCCGACGTCATGACGACGCTCGCCTTTTTGTCGAACATGCCTTCTTTAAGCAGCCCGCTGACGTCCGCAGGAGCCCCGTAGACGCTGACCGACCGGTTGCGGTATTGAGAGTGCCCTTCCGCCCAATAAACGAATTCCGGCCGCCCTAGGGTCACGAACGACTGCGTATCGGCTCGAATGTTGGACAAATCCTTCAGCACTCCGCCTAGATCGGTCAGCAAGCCCTGCACGATCAGCTCGTCCGATTCTTCGCGGATTTCGGTCGTCAGCTTCTCAAGCGGGCGAATCAGGTCCGATAGCAGTTGGATGACGTTGTTGCCGTCCACGCTAAGCGCTTCCCATTGCGGTGGAAGCTCCGCCGGCTTGATCCTCAGCGTGAAGCTGCCGGTTTCATCCGCCGGGGCGTTGCTCGCGAGCATGGCGAACAACGCTTCCATCCAGCGTTCCCAAGCGTCGCGAATCTCCTGCGCCTTGGGCAGAAGCAGCTCCAGCTTCTCCGTCCAGGCCCCGGCGTATTCCGAGGGCATCGCCGCAACGGAGCTAATCAACTGCGGAAGCAGGCCCGTACGGGCGTCCTTCCACATACGCTGCAGGGGAATAACCAGGGAAGAGTAGGACGTTTTCTGGCCGAGATGGCTGCTGGCCACCTCCTCCAAATGGTGCGCTTCGTCTACGATCAGCCGGTCGTACGCCGGCAGCAGGCGATGCTCGGCTCTCAGATCGGTAAACAGAAGAGCGTGGTTCGTTATGATCAAATCGGCCTTCCCGGCTTCGTTGCGCGCCCGATGGTAGAAACACTTTCTGAACCAGGGACAAGCCCTGTTCAAGCAGGAAGCCGCATCGCTGGCGACGGCCGCCCATTCCTCTCGTCCCCGGCCCCCGACGTTCAGCTCCTCGGATTCGCCGCGGGTCGTCTCGCCCAGCCATACGGTCATCCCCGCCCGGGCGACGGCCTCCTCTTTGCCGAGTGCATGCTCGGGAACTTGCTGGCGGCTTTCGAATTTACGGAGGCACAGGTAGTTGCTTCTGCCTTTGAATACCGATGCCTTGAAAGACATCGGCAGCACCTGCTGAAGCAGCGGCAAATCCCTTTCGCGAAGCTGCTCCTGAAGTTGGATCGTATGCGTGCTGACGACGATTTTTTTATCTTCTTTCCGCCCATAATAGAGGGCGGGAAGCAAATAGCCGAGCGACTTGCCGGTTCCGGTTCCCGCTTCGACCAGCAGATGGGAATCGTCCCGAAGCGCCTCTTGAACTTCGCGAAACATAATATCCTGAGCTTCCCGGGATTCGTACCCGGGAAAAACCGATTGCAAGTTGTTCCTCACCGCCGTTAGGTAATCTTCGAAATCCATGTCCGGCCAGTCGGGGGAAGCCTGCTCGTCCGCCTCTCGCGATAGATCGTCGCTCCAATCTCCGACGTTCATCGCGAATTGGCGGAAATGATGGATTCCGTCTTCGGAAAGAAGGGGCTGCGTCTCTCTCCAGGCGGCCGCATCGGCGATCAGCCATCCGAGATCGTACCGGTCGGGATCGAACATCGCCTGAAGCCGCTGCAGCGTAAACATCGGCAGCGTTCTCAGCTTATCGCGGCAGAGCAGGAACAGATGCGCCGTGGCGACCGCATCGCTGTCGGCCTGGTGCGGACGATCGTGCGCAATGCCCAGCGCCTGGGTTAGCGACGTCAGGGAGAAAGAAGGCTGCGTCGGATATACGATGCGGGTCAAGTCGACGGTATCGATCATCCGCCCGGCGAACGGCAAATAGCCGCTCCGATCGAGAGCGGCCTGCAGGAAGTGAGCGTCGAAGCCCACGTTATGCCCGACGAGCACGGCGTCTTGAAGCAGCGGAACGATGTCGCTCAGCACATCCTCCAGCTCGGGCGCCTCCGAGACGTCGTTGTCGGCAATTCCGGTAAGACGGGTAATTTCTTGGGGGATCGGTTTGGAAGGCCGAACGAAGCTTGCATACGTGGAACAAACGGTACCCGCATCGTCAAGGATGGCGAGTCCCGCTTGGATAATCTCATCTTTATCGGACGACATGCCCGTCGTTTCGAAATCGAGCACGGCAAATTTCATTCCAGACTTCCTTTCCGTCACGCCTGCACGAGCGACTGCAGCTCCGCGCTGCCGAACTGCAATTGAATTTGGGTGTTGCCTTGGCTTACCGACTGAAGATTAAGCTTCGGATCGGCAAATTCGGGATCGGCCTCCAGCGCCTGATGGAAATAAGTTCGGGCCTTGTCAAGGTGGGCATAGACGGCCTGGATGCATCCCAAAGCGTTATAGGCGATCGCCTGAAGCCGCTTCTCTTCGGTCATCGCCGCGATCAATTGGAAGTGCCGCTGCGCTTCGCTCCAGCTTTTCAAGTGCATCAGAGACATGGCCAAAAATAACCGCGCGCATAGAAAATCCGGATAATCGGCGATCGCCTGCTCCAACTGATCCGAAGCCTGCTTGAACATCTGCAGCTTGAAATACCCCTGGCCCTTGACGAACGAACCGAGCAGTCTCTGCGGTCCTTGAACGACGAGATGGGGTTGCTGCTGAAGATCGCGGAAGCAGCCCATTTTATCCTCGAATTGAAGCCATAACTCAATAATATCATCACTTAGCGTTTTGAGCATGTCCCATTGTTGCCGGCAAGCGACTTTTTCTTCGGCGGAAGCTTGCGGATAACGTAAAATGAGGTCGTCGAGCACGTCGTTCATCGTCTCGAACCATTGCTGGATCATGTTCGTTCCCCCTTGGTCGCGAAGTGATTCTGTATGCTCATTCTGTGTTCCGAGGGGGTGTTTCATACACGTTACAAAACGGTCGAATGCGGCTCCTCCGCCAACAATTTGACAACCCGGTTGCGCTCGTCCATGATCGCGACCCGCGGCCGATGGCGGCGCGCCTCCTCGTCCGGGAACAATCCGTAATTGATGATAATGACTTGGTCGCCCGGCTGAACGAGTCTGGCCGCGGCTCCGTTCAAGCAGATGACGCCGGATCCCCGCGGTCCCGGAATGACGTATGTCTCGAATCTTGCGCCGTTGTTGTTGTTGACGATCTGAACCTTCTCGTCGGGCAATATATCCACGAGCTCCATCAAGTCCTGGTCGATGGTCACGCTCCCTACGTAGTTCAAGTTGGCTTCCGTAACCGTCGCGCGATGGATTTTCGCTTTCATCATTTGGCGGAACATGCTTCAACACCTGCTTCCTTGGGATTTAACAGCCGATTGTCGATCAAGCGGGTGCTTCCGAACCGGACGGCGAGCGCGATCAAGACGGAACCATCGCGGCCGTTCAAAGGCGCTTCGGGATCGGGCGGCCGCAATTCGGGATACGTCAGCGCTTCCGTATACTCGATCTTCGCCAGCGGGGAGCGTTCGATCTCCCCCTTCAGCAGCTCCGACAACTTAGAGGCGTTAACGCCTTTCGAGATCCACTCCGGAACTTTGGCCAGCGAGCGCGACAACGCCAGCGCTTGCTTCCTCTCTTCCGCGCTCAAGTAAACGTTCCTGGAGCTTAGCGCCAATCCGTCCGGCTCTCTCACGGTCGGACAAGGCACGATTTCGGTCGGAATATTCAAGTCCTGCGCCATTCTGGTCACTACGGCAACCTGCTGGGCATCCTTCAGGCCGAAATAAGCGCGGTCCGGCTGAACGATATTCAGCAGCTTGGCGACCACGGTCGCCACTCCGTCGAAATGACCGGGACGGCTTGCGCCGCACAGCCCTTCCGTAACTTCGGAGACGGTCACCGTCGTCACGCGGCGCTGCGGGTACATTTCGCCCACGGTCGGCGCGAAGACGAGATCAACGCCGCAAGAGGCCGCGAGGGCGACGTCTTTTTCCTCGTCGCGAGGATATTTATCCAGATCTTCGTTCGGACCGAATTGGATCGGATTGACGAAAATGCTCAGCACGGTCAGCCCGTTCTCCCGCGCCGAGCGGCGCAGCAAGCTGGCATGGCCTTCGTGCAGGAAGCCCATCGTCGGCACGAAGCCGACGGAGGCTTCTTCGATCGAGCGAAAGCGACGGAAGGAGGCGATCTCCCGCCTCAGTTCGGTAATCGTTCGAATAATCGTCGGTTTCATTTGCTCTCTCCTCCCCCGTACAGCTTGGCGGTTCCGCTCTGGGCGGGATCGGCCGATTGCTGCAAGGTAAAGGCGTGCTTCTCTTCCGGGAATGCTCCCGTTTTCACTTCGTTTACGTATTGGGAGATCGCGTCGCGAATCGTCTCTCCGACGTTCGCGTAGCTTTTGACCATTTTTTTGTCGCGGATTCCCGAACCGTACCGGATCAAATCGTGATAGACGAGCACTTGCCCGTCGCAACCTCGACCTGCGCCGATGCCGATCGTCGGAATGCCGATCGAGCGCGTCACGGCCGCGGCCAGCTCTTCGGGAACGAGCTCCAGCACGATTCCGAACGCCCCCGCCTGTTCCAGCGCCCTGGCGTCCTGCAATAGCTTCTCCGCCTCTTCGCTGCTCTTGCCCTGCACCTTGTAGCCGCCGATCTGATGAACCGATTGCGGGGTCAAGCCGAGATGGCCGAGCACCGGAATGCCGGCGGACGTCAGCACGCGAATTTCGGCGGCAAGCTCCGCGCCTCCTTCGAGCTTGACCGCATGAGCTCCGCCCTCCTGCATGATTCTGGCGGCGTTGCGCAGCGTCCCTTCCGGGCCGAGCCGGTAGGTCGCGAACGGCATATCCGTCACGATCATCGTTCCCGGCGCTCCCCTGACGACGGAGCGGGTATGGTAAATCATATCTTCAAGCGTAACGGGAACCGTCGTTTCGTAGCCCAGCACGACATTGCCCAGAGAGTCGCCGACAAGAAGGAGATCCACTCCGGCTTCCTCCGACAGCATCGCCGAAGGGTAATCGTAAGCGGTCACCATGGCAATCGGTTTACCTTGGTTTTTCATCGTCTTCAGACGCGGGACGGTTAACGCTTGTTTCATTGGAAGTTCCTCCTAGGAAGTCGGAATGGGACGCATAACCGCAAAAAAACCCATTTTGCCCATGAGCAAAAAAGGGTTCCCATTCAACATAGAACGTCCTTCACGTCCTTCTGTCTCGGTCCTTTCGGCTCAGAGCAGAATCCGCCGCGAATCTGTGACGGTATGGAGTTACTGTTGCTGCTTTCGATCCGTTTCATTCTTCCGATATTCGCAAGTGCGGTTCGCCGTTCCATGCGATACCACCTCGCACAGCGATTATAACAGAATCCGCGCTATTCGTCTATGACGATCTCCCACATTTCGCCAATCAGCCTGTTAGCCGGAGGCGCCTATTTCCGCCGAATAGATCGTGCGCATCGAGCCGTCCGGAAGCTCGACCCGCAGCCCGCCCATCTCGTCCAATCCGCGAGGGACGCCGGATACGATCCCTTGCGGCGTATGAAGCTCGGCCGGGTTGCCCAACGTCACCGAACGCGCTTCCCACAGCGTGCGAATCGGCGCGAAGCCCTGTTCCAGATAGAGCTTGTAGAGCCGTTCGAACTGTTCGAGCACGGCGGCGATAAGGCCGCTGCGATCGACCGTCCGGCCCGAAGCCATCTTGAGGGAAATCGCTCTGCTCAGCAAATCTTCCGGATAGTCCTCCGCATCGAGATTCGCGGAGATGCCCAAACCTACGACTACGTATTTGAGCCGCTCGTCCTCGGCGGCGGATTCTAACAGGATCCCGCTGATTTTTTTGCCGCCGACGAGCAGGTCGTTCGGCCATTTGATCCCGATATCCAGCGAGGGAAGCTGCTCCGAGATTGCCCGGCTCAAGGCGACGGCCGCCAGCAGCGTCAGCTGCGGAGCGAGCGGCAACGGTACCGGGGGCCTGAGCAGCAAGCTCATCCAGATGCCTTTGCCGGCAGGCGACACCCAACTGCGTCCCATGCGGCCGCGTCCGCTCGTCTGCTGCTCGGCGATGACGAGCGTCCCTTCGGCGGCGCCCTGCTCGGCCAGCTTCCGCAGCTCGTTCTGCGTCGAATCGGTTACGTCGAGCAGCGTCAATCGCCGGCCGAACGCGTCCGTGCGCAGCTTCGGAAGCAGCTCCTGCAGGGTCAGACGCGCCGGCTTGGACGTCAACCGATAGCCGAGCCGAGGCGTCGCTTCGATCCGGAAGCCTTCCGCTTCCAGCTTGCGAACTTGCTTCCAGACGGCAGTTCGGCTTACGTTCAGCATCCGGCTGATCTCTTCGCCGGAGACGTACTCGCCTTCGCGCTCCTCCAGCAAGCTCAATAAACTCGTCTTGCTCATTTTCGCTACTCCCCCTGCGACGCAATTATTTCCTTGGCGGCCGCCAAAAGGGCGAACTTCTCGTTGGGAAGCCGGCCCGAAGCCGCTTCCGCCAACAGACGTCGAAGCGTATTGGCGATCCAAGGCCCGGGCGATCGGCCCAAATACCCCGATAGTTCGTCTCCCTTTACGTCGAGTTCGGAGACGGTGGAGATCGGCATGCCGGCCAGCCATGCCCTTTCCTCATCCCGCGATTCGCCGCAGGCTTCCCGAATGGTCAGAGCATCTTCGGCGGCGGCTCTTCCGTAATCCAGCACCGCTTCGATCCAGACGCGCTTAAGCTCGTCCTCCCCGCATCCGCCCAGTTTCTCGAAGAGACCGGCAATCGCCGAGATCCTGCCCGATCTATGTCCGCTGATCCGCAGCGTCCTCAGCAGCGCCGCTGCATCCGCGGCGCCGACTTTCATTCCGGACAAGAGCGCCGCCCATCGCAAGTCCGGCTCCCGCAGCGCGGGAAGGCATAGCAGGTTGCCGAGCGACGCTTCATCGGAAACCGCCGCTCCCCAAACCTCCCACTCCCGCGGCGAGCCGTTCAGCCGATATCGCTCGGCCGCTTGCGCGAACGTCTCGGGCAGCGGCTCTTTGACGTAGGCGAGCAGTCCGCTCTTGAACAGGTAATGCATCGCCTGCTCCGGTCCGCTGCCCGCCATCATCTTGTCCCATTCCGCTCCGATACGCTCGATCGCCACCTGCTTCAGCCGGCTCCGCTGCTTGACGATGCCGTCCCAGACGTCAGGCAAAATCTCGAAACCGAGCTCAGCCGCGAACCGAATCGCACGCAGCATGCGAAGCGCATCCTCTCCGAAGCGCTCCGCGGCGTCTCCCACGCAATCGACGACGCCTGCCCGAAGGGCGTCCTGCCCCCCGTAAGGGTCGATCAGTTCGCCGCTGGAGGCGAAAGCCATCGCGTTAAA